>CAMLSG010000184.1 GCA_946482635.1 uncultured Duganella sp. | reverse complement strand
GATCCCGGCCGGCGCTGGACTTTCATCGCGGACCAGGGCGAACTGTTTGGCGTTCCAGGCCCGGAGTCCCCATATCCGCTGGAACTGCTGGTGCCGCTGGAAGGCATGTACCAGGAATGGCTGGGCGTGTCGCTGGCCGCCAGCGAGGACCTGCTGCGCCACACTGCCGGCATGGTCCTGATGGGCAATACGCCGGGCATGGTGGAGGAGGTCGTGCGCCATTTGCTGCCGATCGTGCGCAACAGCGCGGAACGCGGGCAAGCCATGCTGGCTGCCGCCCGCGGCTATTCGCCCTTGCTGTTCCGTCCCATTTGCGAGGGCCTGGAAATGGGCCTGGCATTCCATCGGGGCACCGTGACGCACCGCGTGGCGCGCGCACACCTGGAAGCCTGGGGCCTGACCGAGGATGCCGCGTTCGAGGCCGCCTTCGCCAACTTGCGCGCCCGCTCCACTGCGCCGCTGCTGCCTTCGCCGCAGGGTGTATTTGGCGGCGGCTGGGAAGATGGCTACGGTTCTTCGCGCATGCTGCTGCCTGAATTGATCAAGGCTGCCGTTCCGGAGGGCCGCCCGGTGGTCATGGTGCCGACGCGCGGCATGCTGATGGTGTGCAGCGAGCACAATGAAGCGGCAATGGAGGCAATGCTGAAGGCGGCGATCGAAGCCATGCGCGAGGAAAAGATGGTGATGCCGCGCCTGCTGCGCCTGGTGGACGAGCGCTGGCAGGTCTTCGTGCCGCCAAGCTTGACGCGACGCCTGAACAGCCTGGCCAAGTACGTCGAAGGCAACGATTACCGCCTGCAGAAGGAACTGCTGAAAGCGCACGAATGGGCCAGCGGGCGCAATCGCTGCGTGGTGACCTACCTGGTCGGCAAGCTCGGGCCGGAGCAGGTCCGTACCAGCGCCTGCACCTGGACGCGCGACATGCCAAGCCTGTTGCCGAAGACCGATTTGCTGTATTTCGCCGACCCGTCCAGCCTGGACCCGCCGATTACCGTGACCTGGGAGGCCGCCATGCCGATCGTGGGCGCGCTGATGCAGCGCACCGACGATTATCCGCCGCGCTACCTGGTCGAAGGCTTCCCGAACGAGACGCAACTGGCGCAACTGGCCGACATTGCCGCCGCGGCAAGGCGCGAAGCGAAGGCGAAGGCGCTGGCCGCCGCGCAGGAAGCGCAGGCGGCGCTGGCCGCGCAGAACAGCCGCCCCATGCTGGACTCGAAGCGCATGCAGAACGTGGCGGCGGTGCTGAACCGCCCCGTCGGCGAGGTGCTGCGCAGCGCCCTTGGCCGCAAAGCCGGCGCCAAAGCCGCGCATGCTCGATAACAATGCCCTGGTGGCCGCGGCCACTCCTGTTTTCCTCGTCATGATCGCGGCCGGAGCCTGGCTGGCGCACCGCCGCCGCCTGCAGGCCTATTCACTGGCCGACAGCCTGACCAGCATGGCTTGCGGTATCTGGACCGTGACGCTGGAAGTGTTCACCAAGTCCGCCATGCTGCTGGCCTATGGCTGGGTGTTCAGCCATTTGTCGCTGTGGCAGTCGGCGCCTGGCTCGGCGTGGACCTGGGCCTGGTCGTTCCTGGTCTTCGACTTTGTCTATTACTGGGCGCACCGCTGGTCGCACGAGATCAATTTCCTGTGGGCGGTGCATTCGCCGCACCACCAGAGCGAAGAATTCAACCTCACCACCGCGCTGCGCCAGGGCGTGTTCCAGGACGTGTTCCACGCGCCGCTGTTCATGGTGCTGGCGCTGCTGGGCTGCCCGCCCGGCGTGTTCATCATCCAGCTCACGCTGAGCAAGTTTTACCAGTTCTGGATCCATACCCGCCTGGTGGGGCGCGTGCCGCTGGTCGAAGGCATCCTCAACACGCCCAGTGCGCATCGCGTGCACCACGCCGTCAACGATGTCTACCTGGATCGCAACTACGCTGCGACGCTGATGATCTGGGACCGCCTGTTCGGCACCTATATCGAAGAGGGCGAGGAATGCGTGTACGGCGTGCGCAAGGGCGGGCCGGGCTGGAACGCGGTGTGGGCGCAATTCGCCTGGCCGGCAGTGATGTGGCACGACGCGGTGCGCGCGGCCCGCTGGCGCGACCGGCTCTCGCTGTGGTTCCGTCATACCGGCTGGCGTCCCGCCGATGTCGCCGCTGCCGACCCGTGGCCGGCCTTCGTGCTGCCGCCGGGCCGCCTGTACACTGCCACCCGTGCGACGGCGGGCGGGGCGCGCTGGACCATTGCAGCACTGCTGGCCTTCGCCGCGGCGGTGGTCATGCAGAACCAGTTGATCGCCCACGCCGCCACGCTGTCGCTGCCGGCCCGGCTGGCGCTGGTGGGGGCGATTACTGCGGCGCTGCTGCTGGTGGCGTACTGCCTGCAGCCTGTTGTCCCTTCTGCCGCCAGCGCACCAGCCAGAACACCGGCAGGCTGACCACACCCAGCGCGGCGCCCCACCAGAAGGCCTCCTTGCCCATGCCGTAAAAGGCCCAGAGTGAGAAGATGCAGGTCATCACGGCGCTCAGGGACAGGGCCGCGCCGCGCGCCAGCACGCCGCGCCGGTGCAGCTTGAATACCGCTGCGCCGCCGACAAGGTAAAGCGGCATGCTGGCGGCGGTCACCACCAGCGTCAGGAAGGTGAAGGCCTCGGTCATCGAGCGGCTGTAGTTCATCGCGATCATTACGCTGGCCAGTGCGCCCACCAGCAGCAGCGACCAGGCGGGCGCTCCGTGACGGTTGGGCGCTTTCAGCGCAGCCGGGAAAATGCCGTGGTGGGCCATCGATGCCGTCACCTCGCCGGCCAGCATGGTCCAGCCGTTCAGCGCACCGAGTCCACTGAAGATTACCGCAAGGGCCAGCCAGTGCCCGCTGCCGGCATCCCAGTAGCGGCGGAACAGGTCGACGAAGGGCGCGTTGGAGGCCGCCAGCTCCGCCTGCGGCAGGAGCAGCATGGGAATCGTGCAGACCAGGACATACACCACTGCCGCCACCAGCGTGCCCGCAATGGTGGCGCGCGGAATGGTGCGTTCCGGTTGATGCACCTTGGTGGCCGGCAGCGACGCGCATTCCACGCCCAGCATCGCGAACAGGGCGATGGTGCCGGCAGCGGCCGTGCCGTCCAGCGTGAACGGGGTAGGCGGCAGGTGCGCCGTGTACGCCGCGCTGTCGCCGGCAAGGATCCAGGCGCCGAGCAGCACGATGGCGCCCATCGGCAGCAGCTTGAGTGCGGCCGATGCCAGTTGCACGCGGCCCGATGCCAGCGCCCCGCGCAGGCTGACCAGCACAAAGAACCAGATGATGGCCATGGCCGCCAGCGGTTGCAGGGCCGGGTGCGAAGTGAGCGCCGGCGCCAGCGTCGCCAGGTAGCCCACGATGCCGATTGCCAGCGCCGCATTGGTCACCCAGATCGATACCCAGTAGCACCACATGGTGAAGAAGGCGACGCCATTGCCGAAGGCGCGGCGGCAGTAGCCATACGGCCCGTCTTCCTCCGGCATGGCGCGCGCCAGCCGGGCGAAGACGTGGGCGATGAACAGGCAGCCGATCACAGTGATTGCCCATCCTGCGAAAGCGTTCTTGCCGAAAGGCGCCAGCGCGGCGGGCAGCATGAAGATGCCCATGCCGATCATATTCCCCACGATCAGGGAAGTGCACATCCAGAAGCCGAGCGGCTTGCCCTTATCCATGGCGGGCATAGGCGGCGCGCAGCAGGTTCTGGAAATGCCACACGCCGCTTTCGCGCTTCGGGTTCAGGCGCCCGGCGCTGTATGAACCGGAGGCCAGGCCTTGCTGGACGTGTTCGCAAATGCTGATGTCTTCCGCCTGGATCTCGTCGCTGAAGGCTTGCTCGGCCTGCACGCGCGCCTGCACGTCGGGGTCGTCGGTGTAGTAGTAATCAAACTCCACGATGCATTGCCGGTGGCCTGCCGGCAGGATGCGGTTGGTCTGCAAGCGGCCCGGCGTGATGTTCAGCATGATGTTCGGATAGATGAAGTAGTACCAGGCATTGCCATCGCCGTAGATGCCGTCGTTGTTGCGCAGCCGCGAATGCTGCAGCGAATGCCATTGGGCAAGTTCAGTGTCGTAGACGCGGTAATCGAGTACTTTCGACAGGCCGGGATGGACGAAGGGCAGGTGGTAGCCTTCGAGGAAGTTGTCGATATAGACCTTCCAGTTGCAATCGAGCTTGTAGGTATCGCGCTTGGCGAAGCGCATGGACGACAGGTCGGTCGGCGCAATGCGCTCGGCGATGCCGGCAAAGACTTGTTCGAAAGGCGGCGTGGCGGCATCCAGCGCCACGAAGACCAGCCCTTGCCATTCGCGTACCCGGATGCGCGGCAGGCGGATTGCCGACTTGTCGAAACCGGCGGCGCCTTGCATCTCGGTGGCGGCGCGCAGGGCGCCATCGAGCTCGTAGGTCCAGCCGTGGTATTTGCAGTGCAGCGCCCGCGCACCCTTGCCGTTGCAGGTTGCCAGCGGACCGGCGCGGTGGCGGCAGACGTTGAAGAAAGCCTGCAGGCTGCCATCGGGCTGGCGTATGATGAGGATCGGCTTTCCGGCTATGTCGCCGACCACATGGTCGCCCGCCGCACTCAGTTCTCCCGTGTGCGCGGCCAGTTGCCAGGTCGAGCCGAAGACTTCACGCTGTTCGAATTCCAGCCAATGCTGGTCGGTGTAGAAGCTGGCGTGCAGCGCGTAGGCGCGCTCCAGCGGCTCGATGCGGCAATGCTCCTGCAGGGTCATATGTGCTCCGCGGCGCGAAAGATTTACTTTCTCATAAATTGCAGCGAACTGGAAGAAAGAGGTTGCAAAAATGGAGGAACGTCTTTTCTTTGAGGGCCTGCAGGCATTGGCCGCTTCGGCCTTTCCCAAGCATTGCAGTTATTGCGGGCGGGTCTTCGCTACCGCGCATGACTTCATGCAGCAAACCCAATCGGTCCGCAAGGACATCACTGGCCTCAAGCAAAGCTTCGACGACGACAGCGTGGCGATCGTCGAGGCTTACCGAAACTGCCTGTGCGGCTCAACCCTGATGGACTTTTTCAGCGACCGGCGCGATATCTCCGAATCCGGCGCGCGGCGGCGCGAATTGTTCGACAAGCTGCTGCCGCACCTGCAGGAGAAGGGCATGACGCTGGCGGCGGCGCGCGAACACTTGCTGGCGCTTTTGCGCGGCCGGGAAATATCCGGTAAGATAGGTAGGTAGCCTACCTAATTACTTGGATCAATGTCGAAAAAACACGAAGCAACCCTGTCTCCGCGCGTGCTCGCCGCCAGCGAGGAGTTGCGCCTGACGCTGAAACGGCTGGTGCGTGAAATGCGCCGCGATGCCAGCGAAAACGGCGGCGATATCCCCCTGGTGCAGTACATGCTGCTGGCCATCATCCAGGAACAGCCGGGCATCGGCGTTGCCGAACTGGCGCGCATGGAGAATGTGCGCGCCGCCACCATGAGCGGCCATATCAAGTCGATGGAAGAAGCGGGGCTGGTGGAGCGCAGCGCGCCAGATCCGCAAGACCGCCGCCGCTCCGGCCTGCAGGCCACGGCGCTGGGCACCGAGCGCATCGAAGCCCTGCGCGACAAGCGCCGCGACTGGATGGCGCAGCGTATCGCCCGCCTGACGCCGGCCCAGCTGGCCGCGCTGGAAGCCGCCATCGAACCCCTGAACATCATCGGAACGCCATGAAGGACACCCCCGTCACCGAGCGCGAAATCCGCGCCGTTTACCTGGCCATGATGGCCGTGCTTGGCCTCAGTGCGCTGGACCAGAGCATTGTCGCCACCGCCTTGCCGCGCATCGTAGCCGACCTGGGCGGCATGGCCCACCTGTCGTGGGTGGTCACCGCCTACGTGCTGGCCTCCACCGCCACCATGCCGCTGTACGGCAAGCTGGCCGACCAGTACGGCCGCCGGCCGATGATTTTTGCGGCCATGGGCGCCTTCCTGCTTGGCTCCGCGCTGTGCGGCCTGGCGCAGGACATGACGCAGCTGATCGTGTTCCGCGCGCTGCAAGGCGTGGGCGCGGGCGGCTTCCTGCCGCTGGCGCAGATCATCATCGCCGACATCATTCCGCCTGCGGAGCGCGGCAAGCGCATGGGCATGGTGCCGGTGGTGTATGCCGCGACCAGCCTGCTCGGCCCCGTGCTGGGCGGCCTGATTACCGATGCGCTGTCCTGGCACTGGACCTTCTACGTCAACCTGCCGGTGGGCGCTGTAGCCTTCTACGCCATTGCGCGGGCGCTGCACAAGGAGAAGGTGCATCACGCGCATCGCGTCGATTACCTGGGCTCCGTGCTGATGACCGGCTCGATTACCTCCGCGCTGCTGGTGCTGGCGCTGGGCGGCACGGAGTGGGCGTGGGATTCGCTGCAGGTGCAGTTGTGCAGCGTGCTGGCGGTGGTGCTGGGCGCCTGGCTGGCCGTGCATGTACGCAAAGCGCCGGAACCGGTGCTGCCGCCGGACTTGTTCGGCAACCGGACCTTCAATATCGCCAGCGTGGTGATGGCGCTGACCTTCATGGGCCTGATGGGCGCCACCGTGTTCTTCCCGCTGTTCTTCCAGGTGGTCATGGGCAGCAGCCCCGCAAGTTCCGGCTTGCTCACCGTGGCCATGATGATTGGCCTGGTCGGCTCTTCGATGCTGAGCGGCCGCAGGCTGGCGCGCACCGGCAAGTACAAGGGCGTGCAACTGGGCGGCCTGGTTGCCGCGCTGGCGGCATTCAGCACGCTGGCATTGGGCATGGAAGCAGGGTGGGGCTACTGGGTCATCGAGCCGGCGATTTTTCTTCTGGGGGCCGGACTGGGACTGGTGATGCCGAACATGACGATCGCCGTGCAGAACGCCTTGCCGCTGCCGCGGCGCGGAGTGGGGACGGCGATGCTGACATTCTTCCGCTCGCTGGGCGGCCTGCTGGGCGTGACGGGATCGGGCGCCATGCTGGCGCGTTCGCTGCATATCCACGGCGTGAAGGCAGTGGCTGCAGTAGGGCCGGGCGTCAGTGTGCTGCCTTCAACGGTGGCGGTGTACCGCCACGCGATTGCCGGCATCTTCGGCGCCGGCGCGCTGCTGGTGCTACTGGGCTTGATTGTGCTGTGGTTCCTGCCGGAGATTCCGCTGGCAGGCCACAAGTCCGATTAATCCGGAACGGTGAAGCCGATGACAATCAAGGTCCAGTAAACCACACCGAGGACGCACCAGGCGATATTCGCCGCCGAGAACGCGGCGTTGCTGCTGCCGCTCGGATCGCCGCTGCGGGCATTGATTTCCGCCTGCACTTTCTTCAGAAGCAGGCCGGTTGGCACCAGCAGGGCGAGCGAAGCGATATCGGTCATTGGCGAGCCGATGCTCTTTGCAGCCAGCCGGTCCATCAGGTTGCCCCCGATGACCAGGAGCACCATGAAAGTGGAATTCGATCCCGCATCCCACTCGGCGCGGTCATGAGTCACATCATGGGATGCGATATTGCGGAACAGGCTGTGCGTGAAGAAGATGGAAAAAATTGCGCGCGGCACCGGCCAGACGCCTTCGCCTGTTGCTTCGTTATGCAGGGCCCAGTTCTTGTAGTTCCAGTACAAGTGGTACAGGCCGAGCGTCATGAAGTACAGGACCAGCAGCTTGCGCGGCGAGACGACCTAGAAGCGTGAATCGGTGCTGGCTGCGGTTTGCTCATCGAGGTCGGCGAGCGGAGCGGCGTAGACGTTGTCGGACATGGGGCAATCGGTGTCTTGCAAAGTTGGAGCGCAAATTGTAACGACAGTTTCCAAAGGGCAAACTATCAAATAGTCACTAGTTGCATAAATCCCACATCAGCCGGGATAAATCGGCGCGTCAGCCAGCGTCCCGGCAACCGTCATCCATGGGCGCACGCGCCACTTCACCACCAGGCCATTTTGCACATACGGATCGGCTTTGACGAACTCCTCGACCACCGCCGGCGAGTCGGCATTGAACCACAGCAGGGCGCTGTCGACCGGGTCGGCCAGCACGCCGCCCAGCTGGAATTCACCGCGTTCGTGCGAGGCCCAGGCCAGCTTCAGGTGCGCGTCGCGGAACTCGGCGCGGCGCTCAAGGTAGTCGGCGGCGTATTCGTAAATCAGGGCGTAATGCATGGAGGTCTCGCGAGCCGGAAACGGGAGCTTGCAGTATGACTCATACGTTTTCGGAATATCAATACTGAAAGACGCAATACTTTGATATTGCAGGCGCTGCGTAACATTGGCTCACCAAACCAAAAAATTACGGAGACAATATGCGTAAGACTGTATTGGCGGCGCTGATCGCAGAGATGCTGCTGCCGCTGGGTGCACATGCTCAAACTGCGGACGACCAGATCGATCCTTCGGCGAAAGTCGTGGTGAGCGGCGTTCGCGCTTCCCTGGCTTCCTCGCTGGCGACCAAGCGCTTGCAGGAAGGTGTTGTAGATGCCGTGTCGGCCGAAGACGCCGGCAAATTCCCGGATACGAATATCGCTGAGTCGCTGCAGCGCGTCACCGGCGTGCAAATCCAGCGCAACAACGGCGAAGGGCGTTATATCTCGGTGCGCGGCCTTGGGCCGGAGTTCAACAATGTGCTGGTCAACGGCCGCACCATGACCAGCGACACCGGCGGCCGCGATTTCTCGTTCGACCTGCTGTCGTCGGACCTGATCTCGAAAGCCATCGTCTACAAGACTTCCATGCCCTTCCTGCCGGAAGGAGGCATCGGTTCGACGGTCGACATCCAGACTGCCCGCCCGCTGTCCGGCAAGGCAGGCCATTCGGGCGTGGTCAATATGTTCGACTCCTACGATTCGAACTCGAAGAAGAACACGCCCAACGTCAGCGGCATGTATTCCTTCGCCAATGAGAACAAGACTTTCGGCGTAACTGGCTCCCTGTCCTACACCGACCGCGCATCGAAGCAGAACAAGGCCATCAACGACGCCTGGAACCTGCGCGACGTCTACATGATCGACGGCGACCTGAATTCCAAGGGCCTGACCATGGCCAACGTCAGCAGCAAGAAGCTGCTGATGCCGCAAAGCTTCGGCTACCAGCAGGAGAACGAAACCCGCAAGCGCCTGGTCAGCAACGTCACCGTGCAATACAACCCGTCGGCCGACCTGAAGCTGACTGCCGATGCGCTGTATTCGCGCCTGAACCAGCGCAACGACGTGATCGCGATCAGCGACTGGAACAACCCGGTGCAGCTTGGCGTGAAGTACGACTCGAACAACCAGGTCACCAGCTTCCTGCGCCCAGGCTCGAACTTCTTCGCCAATAACCCGGCCCTGGTCGGCGACGGCACCGGCGTCCTGACCGACGCCAACTCGAACGACATGATCGTCAAGGGCGGCGACCGCCTGTCGATTACCAAAGCCTTCGGCCTGAACGCGAAATGGAATGTATCGCCGGAATGGAAGCTGGAAGGCGATGTTTCGAATTCGCGCACCACGACCAAGACTCCCGACCAGTGGATCGTGGCCGGCATGGTGCCGAAGAACGGCGACACGCTGACTTTCGGCTCCATTCCGAGTCTGGTCTTTGGCGACGGCATTACCGACCCGACTGCGGTGCGGGCCCACGCCGTATCCAACAAGGACGTGCGGTTTGCCGACGAATTGAGCGAAGGCCGCATGAATGCTTCGTGGGCGCATGAAATCGGCGCCTTCAAGGGCATCGATACCGGCCTCTCGTACTCGCAGCGCAAGGTGGGACGCAACCAGTGGGAGAGCGATTCCTGGAATGCGTTCAGCGGCTACCACGTCTCGCTGCCATCGTCGCTGTTCACGGTGAAATCGCTGGACAATGCCTTCCCGGGCGCACCGGCGAGCTACCTCAGTTTCAATCCGTACGAGTACATGAACTACCTGAACCAGCCGTCGACGCTGGCCCTGTCGAACGACCCGGCGCTGTACCTGGACAAGACCAAGTTCCCGAACGGCCCGATGTCGATCGACTACACCAAGCCGAATTTCTGGAGCGTCAAGGAAAAGGTATCGAGCATCTTCCTCGATTCGAAGTGGGAAGGCGAGCGCTGGTCGGCCAACGCCGGCGTGCGCGTGGTGCACGTCAATTCGACCTCGACCGGCATCAGCCGGGTGCTGCTGTCGGCAACCAAGAGCCCGAACGACACCACCTACATCCTGAACTACGGCCCGGCGGTCGAAACCGCGGTTTCGAACAGCTACAACAGCGTACTGCCTTCCGGTAACCTGAAATTCGACCTGACCGATGACATGGTGCTGCGCCTGGCAGCTTCGAAGACCGAAACCCGGCCGACGCTGAACCAGATGGGCGTCGACAACTGGTATGGCGGCCGCTTTGGCGATGTGCAGACCGGCGGCGGCAATCCTTACCTGAAGCCGATGGAGTCGAAGAACCTGGACCTGTCGTATGAATGGTACCTGTCCAAGACCAACTTCCTCGGGGCCGCGATCTTCCAGAAGAATGTGTCGAACTTCCTCGAAAGGCGCCTGGAAGATATCACCATCCCGCAGTACTCGGAAGTGGTGCATGACACCCGCATCCGCAATGGCCAGAAGGGCAAGATCAAAGGTATCGAACTGGCCGGCCAGTACGCCTTCGACAACGGCATCGCCTGGCTGCGCGGCTTTGGCGTGGCTGCCAACTACACCTTCGTCGACGCGACGGCCAGCCGCGACGATGCAACGGCGCTGGATTGCGGCTATCCAGGCTTGTCGAAGCAGTCGTACAACGCCTCGGTGTTCTATGAGAATGAGACCTTCTCGGCGCGCGTGAGCTACAACTGGCGCAACAAGTTTGCCGTCGACTGCGGCGGCGGCAGCACCCAGCCGCGTACTCGTGCGGCCTACGGCCAGTACGACCTGAGCCTGCGCTACAACATCACGCCGAAGATTGCGCTCTACCTGGATGGCATTAACGTGAACAACGCACGCATGCACGAATATGCCAACAACGAGAGCCAGTTCCTGACGCTGGAAGATGTCGGCCGCCGGGTCAACGCCGGCCTGCGCTTCGCCTTCTAAGCGAGCAAGGGCGCAATATCGTCAAGGTGGGCGGCTTCGAAAGTGGGCAGTGCTTCCGTGTCGTTGGCTAAACGGCCCGGGTTGTACCAGCAGCTTTCGATGCCGAACCGGTTGGCGCCGAGGATATCGGCGTCCAGCCGGTCGCCCACGATGATGGTTTCATCCTTGTTGAAGGAGCGTGCCATTTTCGTCGCGTACTCGAAGAAGCGGCTATCCGGCTTGGCATAGCCGCATGCTTCGGACGTGGCGGTGAAGGAGATGTAATCGCCCAGGCCGGAGCTGGCAATGCGGCG
>CAMLSG010000183.1 GCA_946482635.1 uncultured Duganella sp. | reverse complement strand
AAGATGCCGAGGCCGAGGGTGATGCCCCACACTACGTCGTAGCTGCCAAGCTTGTCGAACAGGTAGCCGCCCAGCCACACGCCGATGAAGCTGCCCACCTGGTGCGACAGGAACACCACGCCCGCCAGCATCGACATATGCTTCAAGCCGAACACGCCGGCGATGATGCCGTTGGTGAGCGGTACCGTGGCCAGCCACAGGAAGCCGATGGCCGCAGCGAACAGGTAGACCGACCACTGCGACAATGGTGCCAGCAGGAACAGGCCAATCACCACCGAGCGCGCGAAATAGATCGAGGAAAGCAGGTAGCGCTTCGGCATGCGGCCGCCCAACTGGCCGGCAGTGAACGAGCCGAAGATATTGAACAGGCCAATCAGCGCCAGCGCCATCACGGCCACGCCCGGCGTCGCAATGCCCTTGTCCTTCAGGTAGGCAGGCAAGTGGGCGCCGACAAACACCAGCTGGAAACCGCACACGAAATAGCCGGCCACCAGCAGCATGAAGGAACGGTTGCCCATCGCTTCACGCATGGCCTCGCCCACGCTCTGGTGCGCGCCGCCTGTTGCCACTGCATGTTTCGGCTCGCGCATGAAAGCGGTCATTGGAATCATCAGCAGGAATACCACGCCGGCCAGTGCGTAGAAGGCGTGCTGCCAGCCGATGGAGGAAATCAGTTGCTGCTCGACCGGCATCATCAGGAACTGGCCGAAGGAGCTGGCGGCGCCGGAAACGCCGAATGCCCAGGAGCGCTTTTCCACCGGCGCCGCGCGGCCGATAATGCCGCTCACTGCGCCGAAGGCGGTACAGGCCAGGCCCAGGCCGATGAACACGCCCGATCCGACGATGAACAGGGTCGGCTGCGTCACAGTGGCCATCCACAGCAAGCCCGCCATATAGGAAAAGGCGCCGGCGATCACCACGCGCTGGGTGCCCCAGCGGTCGGCCACCATGCCGGCGAAGGGGCCGAAGGCGCCCCACAGCAGGTTTTGCAGCGCCAGCGCCAGCGAATAGGTTTCGCGCGTCCAGCCATTGGCCTGCGAAATCGGCTGCATCCAGAAGCCGAAGCCGTGGCGCACGCCCATCGACAGCGTCAGCACGACGCCGGTGGTGAGCAGGATCGTCTTGAGATTGAGGTGGCGGTCGTTGCTGGTCATGGCGGGCATCCTGCTGGCAAAGAAAGCCAGTGTAAAGGATGCCGCCAAATCCTGCTGGCGGCCGCCAGAACGGCGGGCCTTAGCGCTTCCAGTAGCTCATGCGGCCGCTGAGGACGATATTGCCCGCGCCGGTCACCATGTCTTCGCCGCCCTGCAACTGGCCGCCGCCGGTGGCGAAAATATACTGGCCGGTGCCGCCGACGATCTGGAAGGTGGCGCCGCTGAAGACATAATTGGTGCCCTGGCCGGTCGGCACGAACTGGCCGCTGTAGTCGGCATAAATCTGGTCGCCGGACAGGGTCATGAGGATCAGGCGGCCGCGGTTGAAGTTGTAAATCGCACCGTCCGGGGTGATGCAGTCGCTGGCGACGTAGACCACGCGGCCCAGCAGCGCGCTGGTGCCGTGGCCGGTAATGGTGCCGCCGAAGTTGGAAGGGCAACGGGCGGATGGCCCAGGTATCTCCTGGATGATGCCCGTTACTTGAAGATCAGTAGTGACCCAGTGCGCCGAAGCGGCGCCGGATGCCAATGCCAGCGCCGCAGCGCCAGCCAGCTTCAGGATTGCATGATGCATACCACCCTCCAACCAAAGTTAAAAATTCGATAATAACTTTATGGCAATTGGAGGGCTAATACTTTTTTGTAAAGAGTTGTCGCGTGTGGCTTCGCCGTCAATCGACGCTGTAGCGCACGCCGAGCTGGGCGCGCAGCGCATCGAGTACGCCCATCAGCTCGACGGTTTCATGCAGCGGCATTTCCGGGCTTTCCAGCAGGCCTTCGCGCAGGCAACGTCCTACCTCCATCGCTTCGTGCGCATAGCCGTTGCCGATGCGCGGGAAGTGGAATTCGCGTTCTTCGCCGCGGTTCAGGCTAATGGTAAAGCGCTCGGTGTGGTGGAAGCGCCCATGCAGGCGCAAGAAGCCCTTGTCGCCACAGATGGTCAGGGTGGTCGGGGTCCAGGTGTTCAGGCTGCTGCTACAGGCTGACAGGGCGCCGCCTTCGTGCTGCAGCACGAAGCTGGCCTGCATGTCGACACCGGCCGGCGTCAGTTCGCCATAGCCGTGCACGCCCTTGACCGGGCCGAGGAAGAAAGCTGCCATCGACAACGGGTAGATGCCCAGGTCCAGCAGGGAGCCTCCGCCCAGCAAGGGATTGAACAGGCGGTGCTCAGGGCCGAAGTCGGCCGGGAAGCCGAAATCGGCCTGCAGGTTGCGTACATTGCCGATCTCGCCCATGTCGATCATGCGCTTGGCTTCCAGGATGGCGGGCTGGAAGCGGGTCCACATCGCCTCCATCACGAACAGCTTGCGCTCGCGCGCCAGGTCGAATATTTCCTGCGCTTCGCGGCGGTTCAGGGTAAAGGCCTTTTCAACCAGCAGCGCCTTGCCGCCCTTCAGGCACATGATGGCATTCTCGTGGTGCATGGCGTGCGGGGTGGCGATGTAGATGACATCCACGCCGCTGTCGTCGGCCAGCGCCTGGTAGTTGCCATGGGCGCGCTTTGCGCCATATTCCCTGGCGAACTCGGTAGCGCTATCTAAACTGCGCGACGCAACCGCCGCCAGTTCGACATCGGGTACATCGCGCAGCGCCGTGGCGAAGGCCTTGGCGATCTTGCCGGTGCCGAGGATGCCCCAACGAATAATCTTGTCCATTCAAAGCTCCTTTTCAAGCGGGCTTCCGCTTGGCGCGGAATACCGTGTCGTCTGCATAAAAAGTGTCGTCCTGCTGCGGCCACCAGCCGGGAATGCCCAGCACCGGCAGCGGCGTGAAGCCGCCCTTGGCCAGGCCTTCGCTCGCCAGGCGCGCCGCTTCGTCGCGAT
Organism: uncultured Duganella sp.; assembly: GCA_946482635.1. The sequence continues at coordinate 8,297 of CAMLSG010000183.1, read as the reverse complement.
CCAGCCATGCACGGCGGCCTGCAGCGTCCAGCGCCCAGTAGGCGGCGCCGGCCAGCACCACCCGCGTGTGGGCCGTAATGGCTTTGTACGGCGCCACCAGCTTTTCCATCAGCGCGTGGCCGAACAGCCAGACTTCGGCGTCGCGGCCGAACATGGCGGCGCGCTCCACGAAAGCGTCGCGCCAGCGGTGGTTGCGCAAGGCATCCACCAGGGCCGCGCCCTCGGCATCGTCGCGCACGACCAGCAACGCCGAGTTTTCGTCATAGATGGTAGCAGCATCGCGCGCGGGACCGCGTGACTTGCCCACGCCGTCCTGGGCGATCTGCGCAGCCTGCAAGGCGTTGAGCTGGCGTTTGACGAGCGGGAAGGTCAGCCACACCAGGCCGTTGAAGAAATCGTGCAGGTTGTCGCGGGTGGGCACTTGGCCGGTGGCGCCGATGAACTCTTCATAGGCGGTGCCGTCAGGAAGGGAGGCTTGCGGCACGAAGCGCAGCGGCTGGCCCGCGTGGTTGAGCAGCCGCAGTGCGGCCGCCTGTTCGCAGAACGGCTGGACCACGCTGGGCAGGGATAGGTCGATGCGGGAAGCGGCGTCCCGCACCGAGGCATACCAGGCGCGGGACCAGTCGATGTCCTGGAACACGTAGTCCCTTAGGCCATTTTCCAGTTGATCGTTTCGCCGGCGTTCAGCGGGATCAGCTTGGAATCGCCGAACGGCAGGTCGGCCGGCAGGGTCCACTGCTCGCGCTTGAGGGTAATGGTGCCCTTGTTCGGCTCCAGGCCGTAGAAGGCCGGGCCGTTGAGCGAAGCGAAGGCTTCCAGCTTGTCCAGCGCACCGGCGCGGGCGAAGGCTTCGGTGTACAGCTCCATCGCGTGCAGCGCGGTGTAGCAGCCGGCGCAGCCGCAGGCCGCTTCCTTGGCGCCCTGCGCGTGCGGCGCGGAGTCGGTGCCGAGGAAGAAACGCTCGTCGCCGCTGGTCGCGGCAGTCACCAGCGCCAGGCGGTGTTCTTCGCGCTTCAGTACCGGCAGGCAGTAGTAGTGCGGGCGAATGCCGCCCTTGAAGATCTCGTTGCGGTTGTACAGCAGGTGGTGGGCAGTGATGGTGGCAGCGATCGGGCCTTCCGCCTCCGCCACGTATTGCGCTGCGTCCTTGGTGGTGATGTGCTCGAACACGATGTTCAGCGCCGGCAGGTCCTTGCGCAGCGGGCGCATCACGCGTTCGATGAAGACCGCTTCACGGTCGAACAGGTCGATGTCCTGGTCGGTCACTTCGCCGTGCACCAGGAATGGCATGCCGACTTCCTGCATGGTTTCCAGCACTTTGTAGCACTTGGCCAGGTCGGTCACGCCGGCGTCGGAATTGGTGGTGGCGCCGGCCGGGTACAGCTTGACGGCATGCACGAAGCCGCTATCCGCGGCGCGGATGATTTCGTCCGGCGCGGTGTTGTCGGTCAGGTAGAGCGTCATCAGCGGCTCGAAGTCCATGCCTTGCGGCAGGGCTGCCAGGATGCGGTCGCGGTAGGCGGCGGCCTGCGCCACGGTGGTGACAGGAGGTTTTAAATTTGGCATCACGATCGCGCGGCCGAACTGGCGCGCGGTGTCCGGCAGGACGCTGGCCATGGTAGCGCCGTCACGCAGGTGAAGGTGCCAGTCGTCTGGGCGGGTAATGGTGATGCTGTGCGGGATCTCGAAGTCACTCATGGCTGCTGGCTTTCAATATGCGAATCCCGCCATTTTACCTGCTGTACCGCATGGGCCGCGAGAATGTGCGATATTGGCGCTTCCCCCGCAATCCATTGAGGAGGCAAGCGATGGCTAGCAAGAACACAGTCTGTCTTTGGTATGACGGCGACGCGCTGGAAGCCGCCACCTTCTACGCAAAAACCTTCCCCGACAGCTCAGTCGGCGCAATCAACCGCGCGCCAGGGGATTACCCCGACGGCAAGCTGGGCGATGTCCTCGTGGTCGAATTCACAGTCGCCGGCATCCCCTGCATCGGCCTGAACGGCGGCCCCCTTTTCAAGCACAGCGAAGCGTTCTCATTCCAGATCGCGACCGACGACCAGGCGGAAACCGACCGCTTATGGAACGCCATCGTCAGCAACGGCGGCCAGGAGAGCGAATGCGGCTGGTGCAAGGACCGCTGGGGCCTGTCCTGGCAGATCACGCCGCGCGTCCTGATGGAGGCGATTTCCGATCCTGACCGCGCGGCAGCCAAACGGGCTTTCGATGCGATGATGGACATGAAGAAGATCGACATCGCCAGGATCGAGAAAGCCCGGCGCGGCGCAGCTTAAGCGCCAGGCGGCGCCGGATGTTCTTCCGCATAGCGGCGCGCGGCTTCCAGCATTGCGTCCAGCTGGCTGCGGTCGAACACCTTGCCGTGGCTGACCACCATGCGCACCTTGCGGGTGTTGGCGATGTCCTGCAGCGGATTGGCGTCCAGCACCAGCAGGTCGGCAGCCTTGCCTTTGGCGACGGCACCGTAGCGCTCCTGCTTGCCGAGGAAGCGCGGACCGTTGATGACCGACGCTTGCAGCGCCTGCTGCGGCGTCAGGCCGTACTTGACGAAGATTCCCAGTTCGTCGTGCAAACCCTGGCCAGGATAATCGAAGGAGTTCAGGAAGCCGGCATCGGTGCCGGCGATGATGTTGACGCCTTCCTGCTGCAATAGCGGCAGCAGCGAAGCCGCCTTCTCATAGGAGGCATGGCGGTAGGCGATGGCAGCCGCATCGTCCTTGGCCGCCCGTTGCACGCGCCATTCGTAAGTCTTGCGCAGGCCCTTGCCGATGTATTTCAGGTAGGGATCGTTGGCGTGGTCGTCCTGGTCCAGGTAGGCGGTAACTTGCGAGCCCACCAGGGTTGGGGTGATCGACATGCCGGCTGCCGCCATGCGGCGGAAGGTGGCGCGCGCGGTCGCCTCGTCAAAGCTTTCCAGGCTGGCCCGCATCGCCTCGCGGCCGGTGAGCTTGCCCTCCGCCACCTGGGCGGTCAGTTCCGCTTCACGCGGGGTAGCGCCGCGCAAGGCATAGGACTGGTGTTCGACGCTGCCCAGGCCTGCCTGCATGACCTGGTCCAGCGTCAGTTGCACGGGCAGGTGGCCGGAAGTCTGCATGCCGCGCGCCCTGGCCTGGCGCACCGCTTCCAGGAAAATCTCCGGCTTCATGGTGTTCTCGGTGATCTTCACGAAATCCACGCTGCGCGACTGCAGGTAGTCCAGCGCCTTGCTGACTTCTTCCGGCGTGCCGACTTCAATGGTGCCTTTCCACAGCGGCTTGTAGCCTTCCAGCTTCGGCCCGGAAGCGAGGATGGTCGGGCCCACCAGCTTGCCCTGGTTGATCATGTCACGCCAGTCAAGCACCGTGTCGGACAGGTCGCCGGCGCAATCGCGCACAGTCGTGATGCCGTGCGCGAGGTAAAGGCCGAGCAGTTGCTTGTTCTCTTCGACCAGGGCGGGACCGCCGCCGAAGTGCACATGGGTGTCCCACAGGCCGGGCATCAGGTACTTGCCTGGCAGCTCGACGGTGCGCTTAGGTGAATAGTCTTTCAACTTTGCGTTGTCGACAACGGCGATGATGTCGCCTCCCTTCAGCAGCACGGCCTTGCCTTGCACCAGTTTTCCGGATGCGACATCGACAATCGTCGCCTGCGTCAGCGCCACGTCTGCCACCACACGTCCCGCAGCTTGCGCGCTACCGAACGTCCCCAGCACCAGCAAGGCGCCAACCGAAAGTTTAGTCGTCTTCATGCACCACATGGTACACACCGGGTTGCGCACACACCAGACGCGAAAACAAAGCGGTACACCTCCGCTACATGCCGAAACATTGCGAAAGGCCAAGCCCGGCAAGGCTTTCGGGTTCGCCTGTGCACCCTGTCTGTGGGAAGTGCTGAAATTGCCGATTCAAGCGTGCTGGGCAAGCCATTTTCAGCAGTTTTCAGCACCAAAATCAGGGCTTTCAGCACCTGCCACAGACAGACCGCGCACGTCACTGGATGATGGCGATCCGCCGTTGCATTCTGCGAACCAACCAGGACAAGAGTGTGCACAGGATGAAATACACCAGCGCCACAAACAGGTACATCTCGACCAATCGTCCGTCGCGCTGGGCGATCTTGCTGGCCGCGCCGACGAAGTCCGGGATGGAAAGTACATAGACCAGCGACACATCCTGGAACAGGACGATCGTCTGCGTCAGCAGCACCGGCAGCATATTGCGGAAAGCCTGGGGCAGCACAATCTTCGACATGGTCTGCCAGTAGTTCATGCCCAGCGCCAGCGCCGCCTGAACTTGCCCCCTCGGAATCGCCTGTATGCCGCCGCGCATGATCTCGCAGTAGTAGGCGGCCTGGAACAGCGTGAAAGTGACCAGTGCTGAAAGGAAGGTACCGACTTTGACGGGCTCGGCGGCGCCGATCAGCCAGGCGGCGATGTAAGGCACCAGGAAGTAGAACCAGAAGATCACCAGCACCAGCGGCACGGCGCGGACCAGGTTCACATAGCCCGCCGCAGCCAGCGACAACACGCGCAACGACGACAGGCGCGCCATCGCCAGCAAAGTGCCCAGCGCCACGCCGCCCAGCATGGCCAGCACCGTCAGCTTGAGCGTGAACACCATGCCGACCTGGAACAGGTAGACCCATGAATTAGCGATCACGCCGAAGTCGAAGTTCGAAAACATCACGCGGCCCTCCGCGCTTCGCCGCCGAGCGTGCCTGGCAGCGCAAGGTGCCGTTCGAGCACGGTCATGCCGGCGACGACGATGATGTTGGCTATCACGTAGATCATCGTGGCGGCAGCAAACGCCTCGAAAAACTGGAAAGAGAATTCCTGCATCGAGCGGGCGCTGGCAGTCAGCTCCATCAAGCCGATGGTGAGCGCAACGGAGCTGTTCTTGATGATGTTGAGGAATTCGCTGGCCAGAGGCGGCAGAACGATGCGCAAGCCAAGCGGCAGCAGCACGTATTCATAGGCCTGCACGCGCGACAGTCCCAGTGCCAGCGCCGCCAGGCGTTGGCCGCCTGCCAGCGCATTGATGCCGGCCGCCACCTGCACCGCAACCCGTGCGGACGTGAAGAAGCCCAGGCACAGCACGGCTGTCACGAAAGGCGCATTGGGCAAAGACTTCAGCCAGGCGCCCGCCGCGTGCGGCAGCAGTTCGGGCAGTACGAAGAACCACAGGAACATCTGCACCAGCAGCGGAATATTGCGGAACACTTCGACCCAGCAGATGGCAAAGCGGCGCAGCCAGCGATTGGGCGCTGTGCGCAGGGTGCCGACGGCGACGCCCAGCGCCAGCGCGATCACCCAGCCGGCCAGCGAGGTCGCCAGCGTCCACGCCAGGCCGGACCACAGCGTATCCCAATAACTGTGCACACCGTCCGGGGACAGTTCCCAGAAGATGTGCCAGTTCCAGTTGTAATGCATGCTATCTGTAGGCAGCGGGATCCGGCGAATCGGTCGGCTTGGCCAGCACCGCCTTCAGCGTGGCCGGCATGGGAAAGTTCAGGTTCACGCCGCGCGGCGGGATCGGGCTCATGAACCACTTCTTGTAGATGCGCTGGATTTCGTCGGACTGGTAGACCTTGCGCAGCGCCTCATCGACCGACTTCTTGAACGGCATATCGTTCTTGCGCATCATGATGCCATAGGGCTCCACCGACATCGCCTCCTTGCTGACGGCGAAATCAACCGGCGCCTTGGACGTCGCCACCTGCGCCGCCAGCAGGATGTCGTCATTGGCCTCCGCCTCGGCACGCCCGGTTTCCAGCATCAGGAAGGACTCAGGGTGGTCCTTGCCGATCAGGATTTTCATGCCAAGCTTGCGCTCATTATTCAGGATGGTCATCTGCTTCAGCGTGGTGGTGCCGGCGGTGGCCACCAGCACCCTGCCCTTCATGTCATCCAGCGTCTGGATGCTGGCCGACTTCTTGGCCAGCAGGCGGCTGGAAATCACGAACATGGTCGGCGCGAACGCCACCTGCTGCTGGCGCTCCGTATTATTGGTAGTGGATCCGCATTCCAGGTCGATGGTGCCGTTGGCCATCAGCGGGATGCGGTTGGCGGAGGTGACCGGGTTGTAGGCCACTTTCAGCCCCGGCATGGCGAGCTGCGTTTTCAGGTGCTCGACAACTTTCAGGCACAGGTCTACCGAATAGCCCTGGTACTGCTGCTTGTCATCGAGATAAGAGAAAGGAATGGAGCCGTCGCGCACGCCCAACACCACCTGGCCGGTGCGTTTGATCTTGGCGAGGGTCCCGGTGGGCTCCTGGGCGCTGGCCGCGGCGGCCAACAAGAAAAGGGGAAGCAGGCGCAGAAAGGTCATGGTGTCCTCCGCTGGCGGGGACGACGACCCGCCCTGTCAGTGAATGATACGCGCTAAAAAGTCCCGTGCGCGCTCGGAACGGGGCGCGCCGAAGAATTCATCCTTGCTGCAGTCTTCCAGGATGCGGCCTTTGTCCATGAAGACCACGCGGTTGGCCACCTTGCGGGCGAAGCCCATTTCGTGCGTGACCACCATCATGGTCATGCCGTCCTGTGCCAGCCCAACCATAACGTCCAGCACTTCATTGATCATTTCCGGGTCGAGGGCGGAGGTGGGCTCGTCGAACAGCATGGCAATCGGGTCCATTGCCAAGGCGCGGGCGATGGCCACGCGCTGCTGCTGGCCGCCGGAAAGCTGGTTCGGGAATTTGTCCTGGTGCGCCAGCAGGCCCACGCGGTCGAGGTACTTCAGGCCCTTTTCATTGGCCTCGTCCTGCGAGCGTCCCAGCACCTTGACCTGGCCCAGGGTCAGGTTTTCGCGCACCGACAGGTGGGGAAACAGCTCGAAGTTCTGGAAAACCATGCCGATCCGGGCCCGCAAGGCCGATAAATCGGTGCCTTTGGCGCCGACCGAGGTGCCATCGACAATAATTTCACCCTTCTGGAACGGTTCCAGCCCGTTGACTGTCTTGATCAGCGTCGATTTGCCCGAGCCGGACGGTCCACAGATCACCATGACGTCGCCTTTGGCCACCTCGGTGCTGCACTCCGTGAGCACCTGGAAGTTGCCAAACCACTTACTTAAGTCTTTAATTGCGATCATCTTTTTCGGGTTTCTGTAGTTTTATTCTTGCTTGACAGTGGCCTAGAACCGCAAGGATACTTCGGGACTTGCTTAATAGCTCATCAAATAGCTATTCATTCTAACGGCAAATCCGCCCTACTTCAGGAATCTTGCTTATGGCCAACAAAAACCGCCTGACCACTTATATCCTCGTCGGCCTGGCGTTGGGTATCCTCACCGGCTACGCCATCAATGTCTCGCAACCGGCGCCACAAGCGACCAGCTTTGCGGACTACATGACCCTCATCACCACCCTGTTCCTGCGCCTGATCAAGATGATCATTGCGCCGCTGGTGTTCTCGACCCTGATGGTCGGCATCGCGAAAATGGGCGACACCAGGGAGGTTGGCCGCGTCGGTATCAAGACCCTGGGCTGGTTCTTCATCGCGTCCGTGCTGTCGCTGACACTGGGCCTGATCATGGTGAACCTGTTCCGTCCAGGCGATGCGCTGCTGGGCCACATCCCGGCTGACGGCGCCGCCGCTGCCGCTTCGCTGCAGACCTCCAGCCTGTCGCTGAAAGAGTTCATCACCCACCTGGTGCCATCGTCGATCATCGACGGCATGGCCAAGAACGAGATCCTGCAGATCGTGGTGTTCTCGCTGTTCTTCGGCACCGCGGCGGCTGCCGTCGGCAAGAAAGCCGAGCCGCTGATCGACGCCGTCGACGGCATCGCGCACATCATGCTGAAGGTCACCGGCTACGTGATGCAGTTCGCACCGTTCGCCGTGTTCGCGGCCGTCGCCGGCACGATCGCCAAGAGCGGCGTAGGCGTGCTGCAAACCTACGGCGTTTTCATGGCCGAGTTCTACCTGTCCATCGGCGTGCTGTGGGCAATCCTGATCTTCGCCGGCTTCCTGTTCCTGGGCAAGCGCGTGCTGAAGCTGATTTCGGAAGTCAAAGAGCCAACCCTGCTGGCCTTCTCCACTGCTTCCTCCGAAGCCGCTTTCCCGAAAACCCTGGAAGGCCTGGAGCGCTTTGGCGTGCGTAACCGCATCGCAGCGTTCGTGCTGCCAATCGGCTACTCCTTCAACCTGGATGGCTCGATGATGTACTGCACCTTCGCGACGGTCTTCATCGCGCAGGCTTACGGCATCAATATGGACCTGGGCACCCAGATCACCATGATGGCCGTGCTGATGCTGACCTCCAAGGGCATGGCCGGCGTGCCGCGCGCCTCGCTGGTGGTGA
>CAMLSG010000182.1 GCA_946482635.1 uncultured Duganella sp. | reverse complement strand
CGAAGCCGTCCTGCACACTTAGTGTGGCGTCTTTTGCTGTTCGATGTACTGGCGAATCACCACTATCGGGGCACCGCCGCAACTGCCAGCAAAATAGGATGGTGACCACAAGGCGCCGCCCCATAGCTTCTGGCGGATACTCGGACAATTCTTTTTGCGGATCATCCTGCTCGAGACGCCTTTCAGGCTGTTGACCAAATGCGAGACGGCGACTTTGGGGGGTAGTTCACCAACAGGTGCACATGATCGTGCTCGCCGTCAAATTCCACCAGCTCGGACTCGAAGTCTGCGCAGACGCTGGCGAAGATCGGCCGCAGGTCGTCAAGGATGTTCTTGGTAAAGACATCGCGGCGATATTTAGTCACGAAGACCAAATGGACATGCATCATGAAGACGCAATGCCTACCGTACCTGAGGTCGCTTGAAATGGCCATAGACCAAAATATACTGAATCCATGGAGCGTCTTCAAGCCTACAAATTCGAGCTGAAGCCAAGCGGTGGTCAACTAACTCTCTTGCGCCGCTTCGCCGGCGCATGCCGCTACGTCTTCAACAAGGCGTTGGCACTGCAACAGGAGAATTACGCGGCCGGCAACGGCTATATCGGTTACGTGGCCATGGCGAGAAATTTGACGGCATGGCGTCATGCCCCGGAAACGCCATGGCTGCGGGATGCGCCATGTCACCCGTTGCAGCATGCGCTGAAACATCTCGAAGCAGCCTTTCGAAACTTCTTTGCCAAGCGCACGGGCTTCCCCCGCTTCAAGTGCAAAGGTTGCGGTGATGCATTCCGCTACCCGGATCCGAAACAGATCAAACTCGATCAGGGCAATAGCCGCATCTTCCTGCCCAAGCTGGGCTGGCTGCGCTACCGGAACAGCCGTCAAGTCCTGGGGGAAGTGCGCAATGTCACGGTCTGCTGCGCAGCCGGTAAATGGTTTGTCGCTATCCAGACACGGCGTGAGGTCGAAGAGTGTCTTCCTGCCGGTAAAACAGCCATCGGCGTGGACGTCGGCATTGTTCATTTTGCTGCCACGAGCGACGGGAAATTCGTCGAGGCAGCCAACAGCTACCGGAAGCATCTGCAACGCCTAGCGCTGGTCCAGCGCCGCATGAGCCGCAAAGTAAAATTCAGCAACAACTGGAAAAAGGCGAAAGCCCGAGTGCAGAAGCTCCACGCCCGCATTGCCAACCTGCGTAAAGACGTCTTGCACAAGGCCTCTACGACGATCAGCAAAACCCACGCGATCGTCTGCCTCGAGGACCTGCAGATTGGCAATATGGTGCGTTCGGCCAAAGGGACATTGCAGCAGCCTGGACGAATGGTGGCGCAAAAAAGCGCCCTGAATCGCCGCATCCTGGACCAGGGATGGGGGGAATTCAGGCGGCAGCTGGAATACAAGCTGGCCTGGCGGGGCGGCATACTGCAGGCTGTGCCACCGCATCATACAAGCCAGACTTGCCCCGGCTGCGGACATGTGTCGCCAGAGAACCGGCCAACGCAAGCGAAATTTAAATGTGTCGCATGTGCTTATGAAAATCACGCCGATATGGTGGGCGCGATCAATATTTTAGAGCGGGGACTCCGCTTGTTAGCCTGTGGAGAGCGGAGCAGCCAGGCCGCCCGATGAAGCAGGAACCCGCCAAATCGACTTGGGTGCTTTTGCGCTCAGGCGACGTAGGAATCCTCCCCCTTCCCGGCCAAATGGCCGGCGATCGTTAGTGAGAGGGGGAGGAGGAGGTCAAGATGACGAGAGGGATGCGGCGTTCCACCAGGTAGAGGTAGGCGGCGGAAGGACCGGCAATGCCTTGCATCGCAAGGCCGTGGTCAATCAATGCCGCAGTCAGGACGTCGATGCGAAGGTTGGCGCGGTTCCAGGTATTCATGGTGCCTCCTGCTCGCCGCCATGCTACATCGGCCGGCAGGCGCACGCCAACACCATGCCGCCGATTATCGCGGCGAGCCACCCAGCACGCGCGCCGGCAGCATGACAATGGCGCGCAGCAGTTCGAAGACTGCTTCGACACCTATGCCCAACAGGCGGAATGGCAGCAGCACGAGCCAGACGATCGGATACAGGACCAGGGCCAGCAAGGCCAGTGGCCAGCACAGGAACAGCAACAACAGCCATAAGATGAAGCCGAACATCCCAGTACCTCCGATTGAAGTTGAGGTGACTGTATCGCGGACGTCCGGCCCGGACAACGGACATGCGACCAATTGCAGATTAGACCGACAGATCGCGCAAAAGCGGGGTCAAGCTGCAAAAGCCGGCAAGGATGCCGATTCGCGCAAGGGCACTGCCCTCATGCTCGCTTGCAAGGACTGGATCTGGCCACCGGCGCGGTAGGCAAAACTGAGCTGGACCGTTTCGCCGGCATGCATCTGGATGGGCTCGGCGAGCGGCAGAGTCATGTAGTGGTTCAGCCAGTCGATAGTGCTGTTGCGCTCGGGCACCACGGCCAGGATGTTCTTGGTAATGAAACGCAGGGCGTTGAGCTGGCCATCACGCTCGGCTGTGAACTGGCCTTCCCAGCGGTACAGCATGTCGTTGGGCTGGGTGAAATCGATCAGCGAATAGACCTGGGGCTGGGCCAGTTCCAGCGTACCGTTCTGCAGCTGGCCAGGCTGCTGGAATTGCACGATGGGCGCGATGAAACCGTCGAACTCGTATTCCTGCTGCACCGGCTGGACGGCCATCAGCACGGCTTCCGGCAGGAACACGGGCAGTGGGCCGCCAAAGCGTTCCAGGTAGCGCTGCTTGAAGTGCTCGATCACCTCGACCTGCTTTTCGCGCAGCATGGCGACGTGGATCATTTCGCAAATCACCACGTCGACCGGTTCCGGCGGCAGGTATTCGAAGGCATCGGCGTGGACCACTTCAACGCGCTCGCCGTTCTTGTTAATGGCCAGGAATTTGCGGGCTTCCTGCACCATATCGGGATTGAATTCGACGCAGTACACCTTGCTCGCCTTCTGCGCGGCGAAAAACGACAGCACGCCGGTGCCGCCGCCCAGTTCCAGCACCTTCATACCGGGCTTGACCACGTAATCGATGGCTGCCTTGAAGTTGTGCATGCGGTTGGCATCCATCAGCATATTGTGGTGGTAATGCACCGGGATGAACTGGCCGAGGTAGCAGCTTTCGATTTCGCGTTCGTTCAGCATGGCAGTGGCGCGCAGGGCGTGGTGGGTTGTCGACATCACGATTGTCACCCCAGGCGCGCCTGGCCATTTGCACGATATGAAAGGGAAATACCGCCCTATTTGCGGCTGAGGTGCTTCCGGATCTGTTCGGCGATCCACGGTTTTTGGGCGCGGACGGCGAATTCGGCGGCATTCTCACGCCAGGCCCGGTCACTGAGGGTAGCGTCGGCCCCCTCTTCCAGCAGCAGCCTGACGGCGTCTTCCTGGCCCTCCCGGGCCGCCAGCATCAGGGGTGTGGTGCCCGTGGGCGAAGCGGCGTCGATGTAGGCATGGCGTTCCAGCAGCAGCTTCATGATGTCGAGGTCCCCGGCTGCCGCGGCGTAATGCAGTGCTGTCCAGCCTGGGCGGTTGACCTGCGCGCCCTTATCGAGCAGTGCCAGTACCGCGGGCTTGTTTTTTTGCAAAGCCGCCATCATCAGGGCGGTATTCCCGTTGGGGGACTGTTCGTCCACTTTCAGGCCGGGCTGGGCCAGCAGCAGTTTCGCCACCCGCATGGCGTCGTTGCGCATCGCGATGATCAGGCCGGCTTCCCCGCGCTCCGGATCATGCAGGTTGGGGTCCAGCCCGCGCGCCAGTACCGCCTTCACCGTCCGGTCGTCGTCAATCTGGACGGCGCGGAAAAACGCGACCTGGTCCGCCTCCGCGTCGACTTCCCTTGCCGCCGCCGGCCCGGCCAGCAGCATCAATGCGGCGCTGGCCACGATGGCGGCTGCGACGCGGCGGCTGGTCATCAGGCCGCCGCCCTGAACAGTTCGAAGAAGTTGGCCGAAGTCTGTTCGGCCACTTTTTCCACCGGCACGCCTTTGAGTTTCGCGATGAAATCCGCGACATGGGCCACATAGCCGGGCTCGTTCATCTTGCCGCGGTACGGGACCGGCGCCAGGTAAGGCGAATCGGTCTCGATCAGCATGCGTTCCAAAGGCACCTCCAGCGCCACCGCCTGCAGTTCTTTTGCGCTCTTGAAGGTCACAATGCCGGAAAAGGAAATATAGAAGCCCAGCTCCATCGAGGCGCGGGCCACTTCCAGCGATTCGGTAAAGCAGTGCATGACACCGGCCACGCCGCCCTGATCGGTGCCGGCGCCCTCTTCGCGCATGATGCGGATGGTGTCTTCCGAGGCCGAGCGGGTGTGGATGATCAGCGGCTTGCGCGTTTCACGCGAGGCGCGGATATGGGTGCGGAAGCGCTCGCGCTGCCATTCCAGGTCGCCTTCCAGGCGGTAGTAGTCGAGTCCAGTTTCGCCGATGGCGACGATTTTCGGGTGGCGCGCCAGATCGACCAGCTGTTCGACCGTCGGCTCGGGCGTGTCTTCGTAATCTGGGTGCACGCCGACCGAGGCGTATATGTGGGGATATTGCTCGGCCAGTGCAAGTACGCGCGGGAAGTCGGGCAGGTCAACCGAGACGCAGAGCGCGTGGCTGACTTTGTTTTCCGCCATCTTGGCGAGGATTTCAGGCATCCGGGCGGCCAGCTCCGGGAAGTCGATATGGCAGTGGGAATCAATAAACATCCCAGCATTTTATCGAAAATTGGGGAACATTTCTGGTTCCAGGCTGTCCAAAGTCAAAACCGGCCCGATACGGCTACGCCAAAGTAGCGCAAACGGCGAATCGGAGGCGATATGGATATCGAGGAACGCATGGCCAAGGCAGAAACCGAGATTGCAACTCTGAAACAAATGCAAATAGAACTGCACTCGGCCATGGAACGCGGTTTCGCCGAACAACGCACGGCGCTGGCCGATTTGCGCGCCGCGATGGATCGCGGCTTTGCCGAGCAACGGCAGGCTCTGGATGCAAGCATGCGCGAGGAGCGCGAAGCGCGAGAGCGCGCAATTGCGGAGTTGCGTCAGGAAATGCAGCGGGGGTTTCGCTGGACCTTCAGCGCCCTGCTCTCGATCCTTGCCTTGGTGCTTGGCATCATCGCGCGGCTGGCCGGCGCCTTCTGACACGCGTTCACGGCATGAGGCGCCATTTTTCGGCGAAATCGGGAATCGCCTGTGGATGCGCAGTTTTCCAGGCTTCGAAATCAGGGCGGTAGGCTTCCTTGTACAACAAGAGGAAGATTGCCGTTTCGAGCTCGCCTGCGGCGTGCAGCTTCTTCAACGTGCGCAGGGCCGGCGCCTGAACTGCCGGCTTCCCTTTCTCCTCCAGCTCGGCAGCGACGTCGAAAGCCAGCGACCAGGCCCGCAACTCCCGCTGGAATGGCGTTTCCGGCTGGCCGTCTTTCCTGTCGATGGAGAGTGCCGTCGCATAAGCCAGCCACACGGTGCCATCCATGTTCGCAGAGCCATCCCCCGCATCGGGAGACATATTGATGGTGGGCTTGCCGTTCGCGGAACTCCGCTGCACCCATGCCTTGCGCTCCAGGCCAAGGCGCGCCATCGGCCTGTCAGACTTTTCCAGCAGCATTTTCATGCGCGCCCAATTTCCGGCCTCGCTCGGCATTGCTGCAATCGCGTGCAAGGTCGCGCCGAGTGCGCCGTTGCCGTCGCCCTGGCGTTCGCGGGCATCGGCCAGGAAACGCCATGCCTGCGAATCGAGGGGATCCGCCTCGGCGGCCATCTGGAACATCAGCTCCGCGCCGCCCCAGTTCTTCTCCGCAAAATAGGTATCGCCTTCCATCAGCAAGGCCTTGGTGTATTTCGGGTCGGCCTTGTAGGCAGCACGGTATTTGAGGCGCGCCGCCTCATAACGGCCATCCTGGAACAGGACTTCACCCTCGTTGAACACCTGCGCTGCCGCCGCATTCGGCACGTAGGCTGCACGCGGTGTCTCATCGTCGAGGCTGCGCAGCACCTCGTTGGCGAGGGGATCATCGGGAGACAGGGCCAAGGCCTGTTGCGCCAGGCCGCGTGCGCGCTCCACCTGGGCCTTTGCTTCAGGCGCGCTACTGCCCGCAGCTAGCGAGTAAAGCAGCAGGGCGACCGACGAGACCGGAGCAGAAGCTTCCGGCGATTCCTTGTGTGCGGCCTCGTACTTCTCAAGCGCGGCCCGATACTGTCGCTGCATGGACAGCGTGTTGCCTTCAGAGACCAGGCGCTGCGATTTTTCGTTGCCGTGGAACGCGGCCTGCGCCGGAGCCACGATGGCCAACAGAAGCGCGACAGCCGATGCCCGCAGCTTGGTCATGCGACGCGCTTGCCGAGGATGATCAGGTCGCGTTCGACGCCGTCGAGGTTGGCGACGCGCGGCAGGTTCGCCCAGGTTTCGAAGCCGAACTTTTCAAACAGCGCCAGGGACGGCTTGTTGTGGCCGAAGATGAAGCCGAGCACCGTGTGCACCTGCACCTGCGGCGCGAATGCGATTGCTTCCTGCAGCGCGTAGCGGCCGACACCCTTGCCGCGCCAGGCTTCGTCGATGTAGATCGAGACTTCCGCGGTGCCCGCATACGCCGGGCGGCCGTAGAAGTTCGAGTACGAAATCCAGCCGATGATGCCATCACGCCCGGCTTCCTCGATCACCCATAAAGGCCGGCGCTGCGGCTGGTGGTCATGGAACCATGGCAGGCGCGATTCGACCGATACCGGCTCGGTATCGGCAGTCACTTCACGGGAAGCAATCGTGCTGTTGTAGATCGCAACAATGGTAGGCAGGTCGTCAAGCGTGGCGATGCGATGGCGGAATGTCGTCATGCGTTACAGCGTGTGGGTGGCACGGGATGAGCGCAACGCGGCGCCCAGGATTTCTTCGATCCGCAGGCGGGTGCGGGTGCCGGTCTCGTCGTCCGGGAAATGCACGCCGATGCCCTGGGTCTTGTTGTTGGCGGCGCCGGGCGGCGTGAGCCAGACTACCTTGCCGGCAATGGCGTACTTGACCGGATCGTCCATCAAGGTCAGCAACAGATAGATCTCGTCGCCAAGCTTATAGGGCTTCTGGGTCGGCACGAACATGCCGCCATGCTTCAGGAAAGGCATGTAGGCCGCGTACAGGGCCGCCTTTTCCTTGATTGCGAGGGACAATACCGTTGGCCGGTTGACGGCCGCGGCGCCTGGTTCGGTTGGGCTTGCGCTCATTTTTTCCTTTCTTCAGCTACAGCAAGCAGTGTAGTCAAGAAGCATATCTTCAATAAACAATTTCGGGGACAGCGGATGGTCGGATGTCGCGCGCCGGTCGTTGGCGCCCTTGATCGCTCCCATCAGGCGGCTGATGTTCACCTTGTCCGCCAGTCCGGCCAGCTCGCGCTGGTACCGCGGATAATAACGGATGTTACCTGCAAGTTTGTACGAAAACAGATCGTAAAGCCAGCGTTGTTGCCACGAAACCAAGGCAGTCAGTGGTACTTTCTGCAATTTGTCAGCCGTTTTCAGCGCACCTTCCACGCTTGGACGAGCCAGGTATTGCAGGAAAGCGTCCAATTCTTCGCGGTTGCCCGTTTCGGAGGCAGCTACCGCGGCCAGCGGCGAACCGCCCTGCTCGCGCAGCCAGCTGTCGGCATCGGGCACACCCTGTTCCTTGAGCCAGGCCAGCGCTTCGGCGTGGGACGGCATCGGCATGGCAAATTTGCGGCAGCGCGACAGGATGGTCGGCAGTACACGGTCCAGGCCGTTCGACGAGAGCAGGAAGACAGTGCCTGGCGGCGGCTCTTCCAGCGTCTTCAGCAGGGCATTCGAGGCCGGCATGTTCAGCGCCTCGGCCGGGTACAGGACCACCACGCGCAAGCCCTGGCGGTGGGTCGATATGTTCATGAAATCGGCCAGGGCGCGGATTTGCTCGATCTTGATCTCTTTGGAAGGCGCTTTCTTGGCGGCTTTCTTGTCTTCGCCCTCATCTCCCTCGCCTGGCTCGTCTTCGAAAATCTCCGGCCGCACGCGGCGGTAGTCCGGATGGCTGTGCTGCAGGAACCAGCCGCAGCTCGGGCATTCGCCGCAGGCGTGGCCATCTGGGCGGGCATTTTCACACAGCAGGGCCTGGGCAAACTGTTCGATGAAATCGGATTTGCCGATGCCAGTCGCGCCATGGAACAGGATGGCGTGCGGCATACGCTGGCGCAGCTGCTGCAGCTGCTGCCAGGCGCCCTGCTGCCAAGGGTAGACCTGGCCGCTCAAGCAAGCGCTCCCACGATCTGCACCAGCTCGGCCTGGATGTCGGCAATGCTGCGGGTGGAGTCGATCACGCGGAAGCGCTGCGGCGCCTCGGCGGCGCGGCGCAGGTATTCAGCGCGGGTGGCCATGAAGAAGTCGGCTTTCTCGCGCTCAAAACGGTCCAGGTCACGGGTCGCGTCCAGGCGCGCGCGCGCCACTTCCAGCGGCACGTCGAACAGGATGGTCAGGTCCGGCTCCAGGTTCGGGTGCACCCAGTGCGCCAGGATTTCCAGCTTTTCACGGCTCAGGCCGCGGCCACCGCCCTGGTAGGCGAAGCTGGCATCGGTAAACCGGTCGGAAATGACCCAGGCGCCGCGCGCCAGGCCCGGTTCGATGACTTGCGCCACGTGCTCGCGGCGACTGGCAAACACCAGCAAGGTTTCGGTTTCGACATGCATGGCTTCGTGCAGCCACAATTCGCGCAGCTTCTCGCCCAGCGGGGTGCCGCCCGGTTCGCGCGAACTGACCAGTTCCAGGCCGCGCGCCTTGACCAGCTCGCCAACGAACTGGATGTGGGTCGACTTGCCGGCGCCGTCGATGCCTTCGAAAGTGATGAATTTACCGCGAGTTGTCATTTATTGTTTTTGGTACTGGTTGACCGCCCGGTTGTGGTCGGTCAGGTTATCGGAGAACTGGCTGGTGCCGTTGCCGCGCGCCACAAAATACAGCGCGCCGGATTTGGCCGGGGCCAGCGCGGCCGTCAGCGAAGCAACGCCCGGCAGCGAAATGGGGGTCGGCGGCAAGCCCACCCGCATATAGGTATTGTAGGGGGTGTCGGTTTCCAGGTCCTTTTTACGGATATTGCCGTCGAACTTGGGCCCAATGCCGTAAATCACGGTCGGGTCGGTCTGAAGCAACATGCCGAGCTTCAAGCGGTTCACGAACACGGCGGCAATCATATTGCGTTCGGACTTCTGGCCGGTTTCCTTTTCCACGATGGACGCCATGGTCAAGGCCTCGTACGGGGTTTTATACGGCAGGCCGGGATCGCGCTTGTCCCAGGCTTCGCCCAGGCGCTTCATCAGCATGCTGTGGGCCTGGCGGAAAATGGCCAGCTCGCTGGAATTCTTGGCAAACAGATAAGTATCGGGGAAAAACAGGCCTTCCGGGTCCTTGAAGTCGGGATCGATCTTTGCCATCAGCTCGCGATCGGTGAGCTCGGCCGTATCGTGTTTCAAGCCGGTGTGGGCGGCGATGGCCTGGCGCATCTGGCGGAAAGTCCAGCCTTCGATGATCGTCAGCGACTCCTGGGCGAATTCGCCACGCACCAGCTGGTCGATCAGGCGCACCGGCGTCGTGCCAGGTTTCAGTTCGTACGTGCCAGCTTTAAGCTGGCCGCTCTTGCCCGTGACCCGGGCCAGCAGGTTGAACATCAGCGGCTGGATCGGCACGCCGGCAGCGGCCATTTGCTGGCCGGCGGCGCTGGCGCCACTGCCCTTGCTGATGGTGAATTCAATGGCCGGCTCCTGGCCAATGACAGGCTGGCCTGCCCACCAGGCAAACCCGCCCACGGCCCCGGCCGCGGCCAACAACCCCAGTGCAATCGACTTCTTGATAAACGCCATTTCCAAATGCCCGTTCGGTAAACCAATCTTGAACCAGTTTCAGCCTGGACGACAGCGTTTTCCAAGCCCCCGGCGCGATTTGCGCAGGATCACTATAATGAAGCCCGTAATGATAATGCTTTCATCGCCAGAATATGGGAATTTATGAATAACTGGAATCAACTTTTAACACAGGAACATGAAACGCTGACCACCGGCCAGCTTGCGACCGGTTTTGTCGCCCCGCTGGCCGACCAGGGCCTGATCGCCTTCACCGGCGAAGAATCGGCCAGTTTCCTGCATAATCAGTTGACCAACGACGTCGAACACCTCGGCTTGGGCGACGTGCGCCTGGCCGGCTATTGCTCGCCGAAAGGCCGCATGCTGGCGTCGTTCCTGATGTGGAAGACTGAAGAATCGATCTTCCTCCAGCTGCCGCGCGCGATCCAGCCCGCGGTCCAGAAACGCTTGCAGATGTTCATCCTGCGCTCCAAGACCAAGCCGGCCGACGTGACCGAACAGTACGTGACGCTGGGCATCGGCGGCGGCGACGCCGAAGCAGTGCTGCAGACCTGGTTCGACGTGCTGCCGGCCAAGCCGTTCAGCAAAATCGACCATCCGCTGGGCACCGTGCTGCGCGTTGCCGATGCATTTGGTGCGCCGCGCTACCTGTGGCTGGCGTCGGCGGAAACCGCTTCGGTGGCGGCGCCCATGCTGAAAGACCGTCTGGTCGTCGGTGGCGACGAGGCCTGGCGCCTGTCCGAGATCCATGCCGGCGTACCGCAGGTCGGCCCCGGCACGCAAGAGCAGTTCGTGCCGCAGATGGTCAATTTTGAGCTGCTGGGCGGCGTGAATTTCAAGAAAGGTTGCTACCCTGGCCAGGAAATCGTGGCGCGCAGCCAGTACCTCGGCAAGCTGAAACGCCGTACCGCGCTGGCATCGATTGCCGACGCCGCTGCGGCACCAGGCGCGGAAGTCTTCTCGCCGGCCGATCCGGAGCAACCATGCGGCATGGTCGTCAACACGGCGCGCAATGGCGCAGGCGGTGTCGATGCCCTGGTGGAGATGAAACTGGAAGCGCTGGAAGCGGGCGACGTGCGTTTTGGCTCCGCCAGCGGCCCTGCCTTGCAGTTCAAGCCCCTGCCCTACGCGCTGGATAAGCTCGACGTCTGACCATGGACCTCTACGTGTATTACAAGGTGCAGGCCGCGCACGCGGCTGGCCTGCAAGGGGCGGTGTACGCCATGCAGACGGCACTGTCGGCGTCGCACAGGGTGGCTGCGCAGCTCAAGCGCCGCCCGGAAGCGCCCGCGGGCGTGCAGACCTGGATGGAAGTCTATCCAGCGGTGGCCGGGGATGCGTTTCTTGCCGCGCTCGATGCCGCGGTGGCGGACGCCGGCCTGGCGCGCTGGATCGACGGGCCGCGCCACGTTGAAATTTTCGAGGACCTGCCGCCATGTGCCTGATCGTCTTCGCGTGGCA
>CAMLSG010000181.1 GCA_946482635.1 uncultured Duganella sp. | reverse complement strand
GCCAGCACGGTGTAGATCGCGCTCATGCTGCCGTAAGGATTCTCGCCATTGCCGGCCGATTCGACCAGCTGGGGCAGGGCGGAAAACACCGACGGCGGATAACCTTTGGTGGCCGGCGGCTCGCCCAGTGCCAGCGCCACTTCGCGCAGCGCCATCGCATAACGGGTCAGCGAGTCCACCAGCAGCAGCACGTTCTTGCCCTGGTCGCGGTAATGCGCCGCGATCGAATGGCACAGCTCGGTTGCCATGATGCGCATCAGCGGCGACTCGTCGGCCGGCGCGATCACCAGCACGGCTTTCTTCAAGCCTTCCGGGCCGAGCGACATTTCAATGAACTCGCGCACTTCGCGCGAACGCTCGCCGATCAGGCCCACCACCACCACGTCGGCCACGGTCTGGCGCGTGATCAGGCCCAGCAGCACCGACTTGCCGACGCCGGAACCGGCCATCAGGCCGACGCGCTGGCCTTTGCCAAGGGTCAGCATGGAATTGATGGCGCGCACGCCGACGTCGAGCGCATCGACCACCGGTTGCTTCTTCAACGGGTTGATGCGCGGCGGCTGCGCTTCGAGCGGGTATTCGCCGCCCAGCTTGCCCAGGCCGTCGATCGGTTCGCCGATGCCGTTGACCATGCGGCCCAGCCAGCTGTCGCCGATCTGCAGGCTGCCTTTTTCATTGGTGGGGAGCACGCGCGCACCGGTCGTCAGGCCGGCGGCTTTCTTGAACGGCATCAGGAAGGTCAGCTTCTCGCGGAAGCCGACTACTTGCGCGTCGAGCCAGTCGCCATCGACTGTCTCGATCTGGCAACGCTGGCCGGTATGCAGCTTGCAACCCGTGGCCTCCAGCAGCAGGCCGGAAGCTCCCACCAGCCGCCCGGTCGGGGTGGCCAGCGGTACGTCATCGAGTTCCAGTTTGCGCAGTGCGTCGGCAATCATTCTTCGCTCTCGGCGTCGTCACCGCCATCGGCGGCCTGCAACTGATTATCGACCTGTTCCATGACCGCAGCAAGACGCTGGTGGCAGCCGGCATCCACTTCGGTGTCGCCGGCGCGGATATGGCATTCGCCCAGGTCGAGGCGGGCATCGCCGATCAGGTTCCAGCGCTTGGCGCGCTTGGGATCGACTTCCATGATGCGTTTGACTTCCTCCGGATTCAGGAAGACGTCGATCTCGTCGCGCGTCGGCGGCATCGAAGCCAGGGTCTCGTCGACCAGGGCCATGATCTGCACCGGCTGCAGCGCCAGTTCGGCGCGGATCACATTGCGCGCCACTTTCGCCACCAGGTCCACCACTTCCTTGCGCTGCGCCGCGCGGTAGTCGGCGCGCAGCTTCTTCAGCGACTTCAGCATGCCATCGACCGGGCGCGCCAGGTGGTCGAAGCCGACCAGGGTTTCCTGGCGGCCCTCTTCGCGGCCCAGCTCGACGCCTTGCTGGCGGCCCGCTTCAAAGCCGTCTTCCTGGCCGCGCTGCAGGCCGATTTCGTAACCGTCGCGCTGGCCCTGCTCGAAGCCTTCGCTGACCGAGGCTTGCCACTGGGCGGCATCGGCCGCATGGCCTTGCCCGGTGCCGCGCTGGCCGTTGGCGCCGTGCGTGTGCACGTATTGCTGCAAGGGCGGGAAGCGGTAGGGGCGGAACTGTTTCATCACTCGACCACCGTTTCGGCGAACAGCTGCACTTCGACTTCGCCGGCATCGGCCAGCGCTTTGACGGTGGCCATGATTTCCTGGCGGGTCGCTTCGATGCGCGACATCGGCACCGGACCGGCGCGGCGCATCATGTCTTCGAAGGCCTGCGCCTGGCGCTTCGGCATGGTCTTCAGCACCGCATCGCGGATGGCCTGCTCGGCGCCCTTGAGTGCAATGGCCCACTGCTCGAGCGGCACTTCCTCGATGATGCGGGTGAGGGTGACTTCGGTCTGGGTCGACAGGATCAGGAAGTCGTACATCTGCATCTCGATCTGTTCCACCACTTCCGGATCGTGGGCGCGCAGCAGTTCGACGATCTGGGCGCGATTGCTTGGCAGGCGGTTCAGGATCTCGGCCACCTGGCGCACGCCTTCCACGCTGGTCGACTGCGAGTCGAAGGACGACAGGCAGCGGTTGACCAGTTCGTCCAGTTCCAGCAGCAGGTCGCGGTCGATCTCGTCCAGGCGCGCCATGTTCAGCAGCACCAGGTCGCGCCCTTCCAGCGGCAGTGCGTCGAGGATCTGGCCGGCCAGCGCCGGCGGCAGGAAGGCCAGGAACACCGCCTGCATCTGCACGTGTTCGTTGGCGATGTAGTCGGCCAGCCATTTTGGCGAGGCCCACTGCAGGCGCGCCATTTTCGGGCGCAGCTCGTCGCCGTAGATGTTGTTCAGCACGGTGTTGGCGATGTCGCCGCCCAGCGCCAGGTCGAGCGAGCGCTTGAGGAAGGAGCGCGACGCGCCGTGCACGCCGGACTGCTGGCGGTAATCATCGAAGAAGGTCTGCATGGCAGTCTTCACTTCTTCCACCTTGATGCCGCTCATGCGCGACATGACCTGGGTCACTTCCAGCAGCTCTTCGCGCGACAGGCAGCGCAACACGGCGGCAGCCGGTTCTTCGCCGATCGACAGCAGCACGATGGCGGCTTGCTCGACCGGGCTCAGGCCCTCGTCCTGGTCCAGGTTATTGTTGATGTCGGCCATTTTTCTGCATCCATTGTTTGACGACTTCGGCTACGCGTTCCGGCTCTTTCTCTGCCAGTACCTTGAGGTGGTCCACCATCACGTCGACCGGCGAACCGGCTGGCGGCAAATCGTAATTTTCCAGCAGCGGCACCATCGGCATCTGGCTGCCTTCGAGCGCGGCCGGCTTGGCTGCCGCATCTTGCGCCGCTTCCGGAGAGCCTAGTGCAGCCGCCGGCGCCGCGGCGCCCGGCACGGCGGTGGCGCTGCCCGGAATCGGCGTTGCCTCGGCATGGCGGGCAGCGGCGCCGGCCAGGGCGGGCTTGGCCGCTTGCGCCGTCGGCGCCAGGCGTGCGGTCAGCAGGCGCAGCAATGGACGCGCCAGCAACAGGTAAGCCAGCAGCAGGGCTACGGCGTAGCCGAGCCAGTTGACCGAATCGACCACCGTATCGCGTTCCTGCCACCACGGCACTTCGGCCGCCTTGGCCGGGAAGTTCATGGCGCTCACCACCAGCTTGTCGCCGCGCTCGTCGTTGATGCCGAGGCCGTTGCGCAGCACCTTGTCGATGTTGGCGATTTCGGCCGGCGTCCAGCCCGTCTTGGGGAAGGGGGCTGCCGCGTGCGCCAACACCACCGCCACGTTCTGCCGCACCAGGCGGCCGCGGGCGCGCTTGGTCTGGGTGATGCTGCGGTCGTAGGCGAACTGGCGCGTAGTGGCGTTCTTGCGCGCGGTGCCTTCCGGTACCTGGCCTGGCGCGCCGGCCGTGCCGCCGGCGCCAGCGGCCGCTGCGTCGGCGGCCTGCTGCTGCGGCGGACGGTTGGACAGGGTGCCCGGCACGCCCATCGCGATACGGTTGCGGTCCTGCTCTTCGCGCATGGCTTCGCTGGTCACCTTGGGATCGGCGCCATATTTTTCAACGGTTTCTTCGACCTTGTCGTTGTCGACATCGGCCGTCACGCTGACGCGGAAATTGCTGTCGCCGACGATCGGGCCCAGCAGGCCCTTGATGTTGGCGCGGATTTCCTCCTGCTGGCGCTTGGCGTTTTCGTTGCTCGCGGTGGAGGCGTCGAACGCTTCGCTCAAGTCCACGTGCGAGGACAGCAGGTTGCCGGCCTGGTCGACCAGGCTCACGCGGGCCGGGCTCAGCGAAGCAACGCTGCCCGATACCATGTTGACGATGGCGGCGATGTGTTCGGGCGCCAGCGTGCGTCCCGGCTTGGTAGCGATAACTACGGAGGCGGACGATTTTTCGCCATCGCTCGAGACGAAGGAGGTGGACTTGGCAATCGACAGGTGCACCCGCGCATGCGCGATCGCATCGAGCGTCATGATCGAGTTGGCCAGCTCGCCTTCCAGGCCGCGGCGGAAGCGCACGTCCTGCACGAATTGCGACACGCCGAGCGGATCGTTCTTGTCCATCAGCTCCAGGCCGGCCGGCAATTGCGCGGTCACGCCCTTGGCGGCCAGCAGCATGCGCACCTGGCCCAGTTTGCCTTCCGGCACCAGCACCTGGCCGGTTTCCGGATGGATGCGGTAGGAAATCTTTTCAGCGTCCAGCACCGCCATCATGTCGGCGGTCGCAACTTTCTCGCGCTGGCCAAAGACCGGCTTGTAGCCGCTCTGGTCTTTCCACAGGAACATCAGCACCAGCGCCGTGACGCCAATGGCCAGCAGCAGCAGGGGATACAGGTTCTTCAGGACAGCAGGCGGCACCGCTGGTGCCGCAGCGCCCCGCCAGCGTCCGAGGGTGGACTTGAGGTTAGCAATCACGTCAGGTCTTTCGAGAGGGAAGGCGGATATAAGAGCTTACAGCGGAAGCTTGATCAATTCATCGACCGCGCCCATTACCTTGTTGCGGACCTGCATCAGCATCTGGAACGACAGGCTGGCTTCCTGGCTGGCAAGCATGGCGCCGACCAGGTCGTCGCTGCGGCCGGCATCGACATCGGCCATCTTTTGACCAGCATCAACGTCTTGTGCATTGACGCCGGCAATCGCGTCTTGCATCGTTTGGGCGAAGGAGAATGAGGCGCCTGGCTGCGGTGCATTGAACTGCGCGGCAGGCGCGACGATATTGGCGTGCTGGGCGAGTTCGGCGGCTGCATTGTTCAGGGATGCCAGGTCGGCCTTGATCAGGCCAGCGAATTCATTTGCCATAAAACACCTCAGGTTGGTCGCGCCAGAGCGCGCATTTTCGTTACCAATACTGCAACGCAATTAACTTCCAGTTACTAACTAACAATCTAGACTGAATGTTAAATGGTGCCGTACGGGAACATGCAGTGTAACCCGATTTCGAGTCCGTAACAACCGCTTACAAATCGCAAAACTTCTTATAAATCATGCACTAAGGGTAGTTTTTGCAACCAACTGATGTTACATTGCAATAATGAAGCTTACTCTTTGGAAACTTTTATGTAAAGTCTTTTTGACCAAAGAGGTACTTGATTCATGGCAATACTGAGGGATTTGAGTTATTCTACGCTTCCAAGATCATCCTGAGCGCAGAACTTTGCGATAGGATTGCAGCAGACGGATGGCCAACTATGACTACCTCTCAAAGCACTGTGCAATACGAAGTACTTGACCCTTGCTTGCTGGGGCGGCCGGTACACCGGCTGCCTGAGTTTGCCGCGCAGTTGCGCGAAGACCTGGCCCAGGCCATGCGCCTGAATGTGCATCGGCGCTACTGGGGCACATTCCAGGTGGACGACGTTGCCTTCAGCCGCCTCGACGGCAGCGAAGCGCGCCAGCGCTGGCTGGGCTTTGCCGCGCCTTCCGGACAACTGGGTTTTGCGATTGAGCGCAAAATCCTGCTGGGGGTGTTGAATTATCGTTATGCGCGGGCCACGCGCGCCGAGACGGTCGTTGACGAACAGGCCGTGCGAGTTACCGCTACCGAAGAGCGCCTGGCTGTGGTGCTGGGGCAACAGCTGGTGAGCATTCTGGCAGCGCGAATTGAAAGTAACCTGCCCGCCGGCGGCCGGGAACTTAGCGAAGAAGAAAGCATCAAAGCCAACAGCGCCAGCCAGCCTGGCAAAGGCAGCTGGGTGATTACCGTTTCACTGAGCGATGGCGAATTGCAGGGCAAGGCCTGGTTCGCACTCGACAAGCAAGTCATGGGCAGTGTGCTGGGCGGCTTGATGCCGGAGCGCGATGCCAGCAAGAAGGGCAACAAGCATCCAGGGCCGCTGGCGGCGCGGCTCCAGGTTGGCCTGAGCGGCCGGCTGGTTTCCAAGGAGACCACGCTGGGCGCCATGTTCGACCTGCGTGTGGGCGATGTGATCCCGATCAGCCTGCACAGGGCAGACGTCATGCTCGAAGACTCCCGCCTGTTTACAGCTGCGGTAACTGAGCACAAGGGCAAACTCTGCTTAACCTCTTTTGAAGATTCCGAATGAATATGATGAATAACCCCAACGGCGCTAACGATTCCATGCTGGACGATATGTCGGAGGAAATGATCATCGACCAGGTGTCGCAGGATATGAGCGAAGTGCCGGCGCCGCGTGCCGGCCGGCGCGACCTGCCTGCCATGATGCGCAAGATTCCCGTCACGCTGACCCTGGAAGTGGGGTCGGCCCGGCTGTCGCTGCAGGACCTGATGCAGATCGGCCCGGACAGCGTGGTGGAACTGGACATGCTGGCCGGCGAACCGCTGACCATCAAGGTGAACGGCACCGCAATCGGCCGCGCCGAGGTGGTGGTGGCCGGTGAAAACTACGGCCTCAAGGTCATCGATCTGGACGGTTTGAACCTCGACATGATGGCGCCATGACCTTGCGCCGCCTGGTGCCCGGCCTTGCGGCCGGTACAGTGCTGCTATGCGCCTGCGCGCCCGCGTGGGCCCAGGATTTGCTGGCCGGGGTGGTGCCCGGCGCGAAGACCGACCTGTCGGTGAAGATGCAGATCCTGATCATCATGACCCTGCTGGGCTTGCTGCCCATCATGGTGATGATGATGACCAGCTTTACCCGTTTCGTCATCGTGCTGTCGCTGCTGCGCCAGGCCCTCGGCCTGCAGCAGGGCTTGCCCAACCGTATCATCACCGGCGTGGCGCTGATCCTGACCCTGCTGGTCATGAAGCCGATCGGCGACGCGGTCTGGCGCGACGCTTTCGTGCCCTACGACCAGGACAAGATCGGCTTGCAGGATGCGCTGAAGATTGCCGAAAAGCCGGTGTCGCGCTTCATGCTGGCCCAGACCAGCAAGGCTTCGCTCAAGCAGATCGCCCACCTGGCGGGCGAAGACGCGATCACCAATCCGGCCGACCACGCCTTTACCGTCAAGCTGGCCGCATTCGTGCTGTCGGAACTGAAAACCGCTTTCCAGATCGGCTGCCTGCTGTTCATTCCCTTCCTGATCATCGACCTGGTGGTATCGTCGGTGCTGATGGCAATGGGTATGATGATGTTGTCGCCGCTGGTGATTTCGCTGCCGTTCAAGCTGCTGCTGTTCGTGCTGGTGGATGGCTGGACATTGACTGTCAATACGCTCGTGACGAGCATACAGGCCTTTTAGGTGAGCGCAAGATGCTGACGCCCGACGTGGCCGTCGACCTGATCGTCGAGGCCCTGCATATCGTAATGATCATGGTCATGGTGCTGGTGGTGCCAGGGCTGGTGGCGGGCTTGCTGGTGGCACTGGTGCAAGCGGCCACGCAGATCAATGAGCAGACGCTGAGCTTCCTGCCGCGCCTGCTGGTAACCCTGCTGGCCATTGTCATGACCGGGCGCTGGATGTCCAGCTACCTGATGGATTATTGCGTCTCGATCTTCCAGCGCGCGGCAACACTGGTCGGGTAGCGAGCCATGGAACAGGTCCTGGCAAACCTCCTGGTGTGGCTGACGGCAATCTGGTGGCCCTTCGTGCGCTGCATGGCCATGCTGAGCATGGCGCCGGTGCTGGGCGAGATGATGGTGCCGGTCACGGTGCGGCTGCTGGTGTCGCTGGTGCTGGCGATTATCCTGCTGCCGGTGACGCAGGGGCAGGTGGTGCAGGGCATCGATCCGATTTCGGTGCAGGGCATTGCAGTGACGCTGGAGCAGGCGGTGATCGGCGGCGCGATCGGGCTGGCATTCCATTTTTCGATGTCGGTGATCGGCGTGCTGGGTTACCTGGTATCGAGCCAGGTCGGCTTTTCGATGGCGGTGATGAACGACCCGCTGAACGGCACCTCGTCCGACGTGGTATCGGCGCTGCTGTCGATGCTGGCCATCGTGATCTTCTTTTCGATTGACGGCCACCTGGTGCTGGCCGGCGTGATCGGGCAAAGCTTCAAGGCCTGGCCGCTGGGCGGCGGCTATTCGGCGCTGCTGTTGCAGACCGTGGCCTGGAATGTGGCGTGGATTTTCTCGGCTGCCATGCTGCTGGCGATACCGGTGGTGTTTTCCGCGCTGGTGGTGCAGCTTGGTTTCGGTTTCCTGAACCGCGTGGCGCCGACATTGAACCTGTTTGCATTGGGCTTTTCGGTCATTACCATTTTCGGCCTGCTGATGCTCGGCCAGGTGGTGCGTTTCATTCCGCAGCATTACATCCGCATGTCGAGCCGTGTGCTCGACATGATCCAGCAACAGATGGTGCCCCATGGCTGACGATAGCGGCGGCGACAAGTCAGAGAAGGCTTCAGCGCAGAAGCTGAAGAAATCCCGCCAGGAAGGCCAGGTGGTGCGTTCGCGCGACCTGGCGACGGCGATCGGCATCCTGGTTTCGCTCAAGCTGTTCGTGTTCATGCTGCCGGACTACCTGCTGGACTTCCGCGAAATCTTCCACCAGGCCTTTGCGCCGCTGGAAGGCGAGGGCGCCCTGGAAAACGTCATGAGCACGGTCTGGCTCAGCTCCGCACTGCTGCTGGTGAAGATGGTGCTCCCCCTGTTCGTGGTGCCGCTGTTTGTCGTGCTGGGCGCCATGGTGCCGGGCGGCTGGGTGATGAGCGCCAAGAACCTGCAACCCAAATTCGAGCGTTTCAATCCGGTGACCAACCTGGGGCGGCTGTTCTCCAAGAAGCATGGCTTCGAACTGCTGGTTTCGATCGGCAAGGCGGCGGTGCTGGGCTGGGTACTGGTCCATATCGGCACCAGTACCGTCAACGAGTACACGCGCTTGCAGGGGCTGGGCCTGAATGAAGCCATGATCTCCGGCGCCAACCAGATGCTGAATGGCGTAATGGCCATGGTGGCCGTGTTCATCATCTTCGCCATCATCGACGTGCCGGCCCAGGCTTACTTCTTCGCCGAGCAGCAGAAGATGTCCAAGCAGGAGCTGAAGGAAGAATACAAGTCGCAGGAGGGCCGGCCCGAAGTGCGCCAGCGCATCCGCCAGCTGCAGCGCGCGATGGCTGAACGGGCGGCGCGCAAGATCGTGCCGGGCGCCGACGTGGTGATCGTCAATCCGGAGCACTACGCGGTGGCGCTGAAGTACGACGAGAAGCGCGCCGAGGCGCCGTTCGTGCTGGCCAAGGGCGTCGACGAGATGGCGCTGTACATCAAGCGGCTGGCGCAGGAGAACGGCGTCGACGTGCTCTCCCTGCCGCCCTTGGCGCGCGCAATTTACAATACCAGCCAGGTCAACCAGCAGATTCCCGTGCAGTTGTACCAGGCTGTTTCCATGGTCCTGCATTATGTGCTGCAGCTGAAGGCGTTCCGTGAAGGGCGCCGTCCATCGCAGCCCAATCCGCTGGAAGCGGCGCAGGTACCGGTTCCAACTTCCATGAGTGAGGCAGTTACGACATGAATTTCCTGAAGGGCTTGTTCGCAGAAGCGGGACGCCACAAACTCGCCACGCCGGTATTCCTGCTGGCGATCCTGGCGATGATCATCCTGCCATTGCCGCCTATCCTGCTGGACGTCCTGTTCACATTCAATATCGTGCTGGCGCTGATCGTGATCCTGGTCAGCGTGAACGCCAAGCGTCCGCTGGACTTCTCGGTGTTCCCGACGGTGATCCTGGCCACCACGCTGATGCGGCTGACGCTGAACGTGGCCTCGACCCGCGTGGTGCTGCTGCATGGCCACCAGGGCACGGATGCAGCCGGTAAGGTGATCGAAGCCTTCGGCCAGGTGGTCATTGGCGGCAATTACGTGGTCGGCATGGTGGTGTTCGTGATCCTGATGATCATCAACTTCGCCGTGGTGACCAAGGGCGCCGAGCGTATTTCCGAAGTGTCTGCGCGTTTCACCCTGGATGCCTTGCCGGGCAAGCAGATGGCGATCGACGCCGACCTGAATGCGGGCCTGATCAACCAGGAAAAGGCGGTCCAGCGCCGCAAGGAAGTGGCGACGGAAGCTGACTTCTACGGCGCCATGGACGGCGCCGCCAAGTTCGTGCGCGGCGATGCGATCGCGTCGATCCTGATCCTGATCATCAATATCGTCGGCGGCGTCGCCATCGGCACCGTGATGCAGGACATGAGCTTTGGCGATGCGTTCAAGCAGTATGCGCTGCTGACCATCGGTGACGGCCTGGTGGCGCAGATCCCGGCGCTGCTGCTGTCGGCTGCCGCTGCAATCATTGTCACCCGTGTGTCCGAAACCGAAGGCGCCGATTTCGAATCCCAGGTCGGCCAGCAGTTGCTGGCGTCGCCGAATGTGCTGTTCAGTGCTGCGGCGGTGATGGTGATCATCGGCCTGGTGCCGGGCATGCCGAAACTAAGCTTCCTGACGTTCGCCGCGGTGCTGGGCTATGTGGGCTGGCGCCTGTACCAGCGCCAGGGGGCGCCGGTGGTCGACAATATCGCGGCTATCGAGGCCGCGCTGCGGGAAGAGAAGGTGCCGGAGCTGGAATGGCAATCGCTGCCCGTGGTGCAGCCGCTGCAGGTTTCGCTGGGATACAAGCTGGTGGGCATGATCGACAAGGCGCATGGGGAAGTGCTGACCAAGCGCCTGCGCGGCGTGCGCCAAAGCCTGTCGGAGGCGATGGGCATGGTGCTGCCGCAGATTAATGTGCGCGACGACCTGGGGCTGAAGCCGACCCAGTATGCTGTAGTGCTGGGCGGCTCCACGATAGCGGTGGCCGAAGTGTTTGCCGACAAGCTGATGGCGATTCCATCGCCGAACGTATACGGCCAGATCGATGGCATTCCGGGCGTGGAGCCGGCCTACGGCATGCCTGTGACGTGGATCGAAACCAAGGACAAGGCGCATGCTCTGGGCCTGGGCTACCAGGTGGTGGAAGCGCCAAGCGCCATCGCGACCCATGTGTCGAAGCTGATCCGCGAATATTTGCCGGAGCTGTTCCGCCATGAAGACGTTGCTGCGCTGATGGAGCGCCTGACCGCGTTGTCGCCCAAGCTGGCCGGTTCGCTGGACAAGGCGCTGACCCATACCCAGTTGCTGCGCGTGTTCCGCGTGCTGCTGCAGGAGTCGGTGTCGCTGAAGGATATCGTGCCGATCGCGACGACCTTGCTGGATTCCTCGGAAACCACCAAGGACCCGATCCTGCTGGCGGCCGAAGTGCGCTGCGCGTTGCGGCGCCAGATCGTGTCCGGCCTGTTCGGACAGAGGACCGAGATGCTGGCCTTTAACCTCGGTGGCGAACTGGAAAACATGCTGCTTGGCTCCCTGAACCAGGCGCGCCAGACCGGCAAGGTAGTGCTGGACAATTATCCGATCGACCCGCACCTGCTGGCGCAGCTGCAGGTGAATATGCCGGTGGCGCGCGAGCAGATGAAGCAGCAGGCGAC
>CAMLSG010000180.1 GCA_946482635.1 uncultured Duganella sp. | reverse complement strand
GCAGGGTCTGCGAAATGACGGCCTGCAGCGATTCGGACAGCATGGCGCGCACCATCTCTTTTTCTTCTGCCGGGAACACGTCGATGATACGGTCGATGGTTTTGGCGGCCGAGGAGGTGTGCAGGGTGCCGAACACCAGGTGGCCGGTTTCGGCCGCCGACAGCGCCAGGCGGATGGTTTCCAGGTCGCGCAATTCACCCACCAGGATCGCATCCGGGTCTTCGCGCAGTGCCGAGCGCAGCGCGTTGTTGAAGGACAGCGTATGCGGGCCCACTTCGCGCTGGTTGATCAGGCACTTCTTCGATTCGTGCACGAATTCGATCGGGTCCTCGATGGTCAGGATGTGGCCGTACTCGTTTTCGTTGAGGTGGTTGATCATCGCTGCCAGCGTGGTCGATTTGCCGGAGCCGGTCGGGCCGGTCACCAGCACCAGGCCGCGCGGCTTCATCGCGAAATCGGCGAAGATCTTCGGCGCGTTCAGTTCTTCCAGCGTCAGGATCTTGGAGGGAATGGTACGCAGCACGGCCGCGGCGCCGCGCTCCTGGTTGTAGGCGTTGACGCGGAAACGCGCCAGGCCCGGAATCGCGAACGAAAAGTCGCATTCCAGCATCTCTTCATATGCCTTGCGCTGGCCGTCGTTCATGATGTCATAGATCATGCCGTGCACGTCCTTGTGCTCCAGCGGCGGCAGGTTGATGCGGCGCACGTCGCCGTGCACGCGGATCATCGGCGGCAGGCCTGCAGACAGGTGCAAGTCGGATGCCTTGTTCTTGACGGAGAATGCGAGTAGTTCGGAAATGTCCATTTATAATCCCTGTGCTTTTTCAATAGCCAAAAAAGCTTGGCCTGTCTCATTCGATTATGTCCACAATAGCCCACAACTTGCAAGTTGTTACTGAAGCAATTAACGTTGCCGCACGCGAAGCGCGGCGCACACCCAACGAAGTGCAGCTGCTGGCCGTGTCCAAGACCTTCCCGGCGCAGGCAGTTTTCGAGGCAGTGCTGGCGGGACAGCGTGCTTTTGGTGAAAACTATGTGCAGGAGGGCGTGGACAAAATCCACGAGTTGGCAAAAATGCGTGGCTGCACGCCGCTGGAGTGGCACTTCATCGGACCAATCCAGAGCAATAAGACGCGTCTTATAGCCGAAAACTTCGATTGGGTGCACACGATTGAACGCGAGAAGATTGCGCAACGCCTGAGCGAACAGCGGCCGCAAGGCCTGCATCCCATGCAAGTCTGCATCCAGGTCAATACCAGCGGGGAAGCCAGCAAAAGTGGCGTGCTGCCCGCCGACGCCGCAGCGCTGGCCCGTACCGTGGCCGCGCTGCCGCGCCTTGTCTTGCGCGGCCTGATGTCCATCCCCGAGCCGGAAGACGATTTCGACAAGCAGCGCGCGGCCTTCCGCGTGCTGCGTGAACTCCACGATCAATTGCGCGCCGAGGGCATTGCGCTCGACACGCTGTCGATGGGCATGTCGGCCGACATGCGCGCTGCCATCCACGAAGGCGCGACGATTGTGCGCGTCGGCAGCGCCATTTTCGGCGCCCGCGACTACAACAAAGGATAAAAAATGAAGATTGCGTTTATCGGCGGCGGCAATATGGCCGCCGCGCTGATCGCCGGCCTGGCCGGCAAACTGACGCCCGGCGCCAATATCCACGTGGTGGACCCGAACCCGGCTTCCCTGGAAAAGCTGCGCCAGGACTACGGCGTGACCGTGGCCGCGGAGGCGGGCGAGCCGGTGGCCGCGGCCGAAGTGCTGGTGCTGGCCGTGAAACCGCAGGTCATGCACGAAGTGACGCAGCAACTGCTGCCGTTGCTGCAAGCGGCGCAGGCGGGCGGCCGGTCGCCGCTGGTGCTGTCGATTGCGGCCGGCATCCGCGCCGCCGACCTGGCGCGCTGGCTGGGCGGCTACCAGGCCATCGTGCGCACCATGCCCAACACGCCGGCCCTGATCGGCATGGGCGTGACCGGCATGGTGGCCTCGTCCGGCGTCAGCGCGCAGCAGCGCGAGGCGGCGGACCAGATCCTGCGCGCCGTCGGCGCCACCGTGTGGCTGGACGACGAGTCGAAGATCGATGCGGTGACGGCGGTTTCCGGCAGCGGCCCGGCCTACGTGTTCTATTTCATCGAAGCGATGCAGCAGGCGGCCGAGGAACTCGGGCTGACGGCGGAGCAGGGCAAGGCGCTGGCCATGGCCACGTTTACCGGCGCCGCCCAACTGGCGGTGCAGTCGCCCGACCCGGTGCCGGTACTGCGCGAAAAAGTGACTTCAAAAGGCGGCACCACCTACGCTGCGCTGACCAGCATGGAAGCGAACGGGGTGAAGGCTTCCATCATCGCCGCCGTCAAGGCTGCCGCTGCGCGCGGCAAGGAACTGGGCGAACAGCTCGGCGCGGCCGGCTGACGGACCTCAAGCCGGCGCCATAGCGCCATTGGAGGCAGGCTGGGCCAGGCGGGCCAGCAAGACTGCCAGCTCCTTTTCCATTTCGCTGACCAGCGGGGGGATACGTTCGACCATGCCGGTATTGGCAAGCGTCTCGACCAAGCCGCACAGGGCACTGAGTTCGCGCGCGCCAAACAGGCCGGCGCTGCCTTGCAGGCTGTGCGCGTTCAGGCTGATGGCAGGCATGTCGCCGCACTGGATGCCTTGCCGGATCGCGGCAAGCTGGCGCGGGCCTTCCTGCATGAAGGCAGCGCAAGCGGCAGGGCTTAAAGCGCGGGTAGCCGTTGGCGGAGTGGGACAGCCCCCGGTGCCAAACATGGCATCCAGCTCGGCCCGGCGCGGCGATTGCAGCAGCAAGCCGGCATGGCGGCCGATTTCCGCATGCAGGCTCGCCTCGTCGATCGGCTTGGGCAGGAAACCATTGGCGCCGGCCTCCATGAAGCGTTCGCGTTCCTCGGCAGCCGCGTTGGCGGTCAGGGCGATCACCGGAATGGCGGGCTGGCGCACGCCGGCTGCACCGGCTCGCAGCTGCTGCAGTGCGGCGATGCCGTCCATGCGCGGCATGCGGCTGTCCATGATTACCAGGTCGAAGTCGCGTTCCGCCAGGCGCGCCAGCGCGGCGGCGCCGTCTTCCGCGATGGTGACGGCATGGCCCATTTCGCCCAGCAGCTCGCGCAGGATGATCTGGTTGGTGCTGCCGTCTTCCGCGCACAGGACTTGCAGGCGCGCAGCATGCGGCGCGCGCGCCTCCCGTGCATTCTCCGCCGCGGGCTGACCGGCCTGCAGCGGCAACCAGACTTCGAAGACGCTGCCGGCGCCGCGTTCGCTGCGCACTTCTATCGTGCCGCCCATGGCGTCGACGATGTTCTTGCAGATCGCCAGGCCCAGGCCGGCGCCGCCGTACTTGCGCGAAGTGGCCGCACTGGCTTGCTCGAATTTGCGGAACAGGCGGGAGATCGCATCGGGCTCGATGCCGATGCCGGTATCGCTGACGGCCAGCACGATGCCGCCGTTGTGCGCGACACCGGCGGTCATCCTTACTTCGCCGCGCTCGGTGAACTTGACCCCATTGCCCACCAGGTTCATCACCACCTGCCGCAGGCGCACCGGATCGCCGCGCCACCAGCGCGGCATGTCAGGGTCGATCTCCGCCACCAGCGAAATGCCCTTGGTCTCGGCGCGATCGGCCAGCAGGGCCACCACGTCGCGCAGCAGGGCCTGCAAATCGAAGTCGATGGCTTCGAACGGCATCTTGCCCGCTTCCAGGCGCGAAAAATCGAGGATGTCGTTAATAATATGCAGCAGTACTTCGGCGTTGCCCAGGCCGATACGCAGCTTGTTGCGCGTTTCCGCCGACAGGCTGCGATCCTTCTTTGCCAGCTGCAGCATGCCGATCACGCCGCCCAGCGGGGTGCGTACCTCATGGCTGATCATGGCCAGGAATTCCGATTTCTGCTCGTTCGATTCTTCGGCCGCCTTGCGCGCCGCCATCGATTCGCGCAACTCCAGGTCGCGCGCCTGCAGGGTGGCAACCTGGTTTTCCAGTGCGTCCTGCACTGCGCGCTGCCGTGCCAGTGCGCCTTCCAGCCCATGCAGCAGGTAGGCGCAGGACACCACCAGCACCGCAGCCACCAGCGTGAAGTTCAGGGAAACCAGCGACCAGTGCATCGATACGGAGACAAAAAGCCTGTTCAGGCCTGGATCGATGCCGCCGAAATAGCCCACGATGAAAAGGGTGGCGCTGCACCAGAGCAGGGCTACCAAGGCAGGACGCAGGCCGAGCAGCACCGTACACAGTATTGGGACGGCGAGCAGGTAGGGCTGGACCAGCGGCCCGACGGAAAACAGCTGGACCAGCGCGAGCAGGTAGCTGATGGCCAGGAAAGCCAGCGCGCGGAAGCGGAAAGAAAGGGAACGATAGAAATACAGGGCGCCGACACACATCAAAGCAATGACGTCGCTCACGATCAGCGGCCATTGGTTCATTTTCATGCTGCCGACCACGCTGGGCACAGCCACCAGCAGGCCCAGGAAAAAAGCGACGGCGCACAAGCCGTTCAGCAGGTTGTTGCGCCAGGTTTGCAGATTGTCGGCGCTGTCGTTCAGGCCATCGAGCCGCCGGGACAAGAAGTCCCCCGGCCCGTCGTACGGCGCGGGCCGGCCTGGTGCGGCGTGGGAACTCTTGGTCGGGACGGACATTGCAGCATGAAAGTTTTGGCTAAGGGGTTGATTTTACTATAACTCGTCACATGTTCACGCGCAGTTCGACCCCCACCTGGCGTGGCGAATTGACCATGGCGTACGGCGTGCCAAGTAGGCCCGTGGTCATGTTCCCGACGCTGGTCACGTAGCGCTTGTCGAACAGGTTGTTGGCAAATAGCGCCACCGCCCACTTATGGCTGGCCGCCTCGTAGCCGGCGCGGAAATCGGTGCGCTGGGTGGCGCCGCCGACGCGGAAGCGCGGGGTGGCCAGGCAGGCGCCCTGCAAGGCATCGGCATTGCAGCGCGTGGCGCCGGTATACGCGTGCTGCAGCGTGAAGTTCAGGTCCCCCCCCGCCACGTCGCGCACCCAGTAATCGGCGCCGACCGCGGTGGTCCATTTCGGCGTGCCGACCGGCTGGCCATCGAGCTTGATGCCGTCGCTGGTGGTGAAGGTCTTGTAGGTCTGGTCGATGTAGGCGGTGCTCATGTTCAGGCGCAGGTCGCGCATCGGCTGCCAGCGCAATTCGAAGTCCAGGCCGTGCGCTTCCTGGTCGCTGCTGGTGACCTGGTAGGTCGGGATGGCGGAGCCGTTGTTCACCAGTGCCAGCGATTGCAGGTTGCTGAACTTGTACTTGTACAGCGAGGCGTTCACCAGCAGCTTGTACTGGCGGTAGTAGTTCTTCACCCCGACTTCGGCATTCCAGACCTTTTCGGGGTCGTAGGTGGCGTTCACCTGCAGCGCATTGAAGCCGCCTGCCTGGTAGCCCTTGGCGATGGAGCCGTAGACCATCATGTCGTCATTGAGCTTGTAGTCGAGCACCGCGCGCGGGCTGGTGTCGTTCCATTTGTTCTTTTTCGACAGCGGCGCGGTGGTGGCGCCGGCACTGGTGAATTCGATGTTCTGGGTCATGGCGCCCAGCGCCATCATCAACTGCTCCGGCGTGAGGGCGCCCATGCCGACCAGCGCGTCGAAGAATCCGAGGTTTTGCAGGCGGGTGATGCTGTCGTCCAGGCCGGCCGCGGTGCGCGGCGGGCTGTACCAGCTGAAGCGCTTGTCGTCGCGCGTGTAGCGCACGCCGGTGGTCAGGTTCAGCTTTGGCGCCAGGTGCCAGATCACGTCGCCGTAGATCGCGGTTGCCTTGTAGCGGCCTTCGACGTGCATGTTTTCCTGCCACGGGTTGCCCAGCAGGCCGGCCGGAATGTCCACCGCTACCGCCGCGCCTTCCAGCAGGCTGAAAACAGGGAAGCTGGCGACGTTGCCGAAGATGGTGTCGAGGGTATTGGTGTTGGTGTTGACCTGGCTGGTCTGCCGGGCTTTCTCGTGATAGAAGCTGAGCCCCGTCACCCAGTCGGCCATGCCGGTATTGCCCGAGAGGCGGAATTCCTGCTGCCAGCTGCGGTTGCGCTCCGAGTTCTCCGTGTCGACGTAATGGGTGGGCAGGTCGGTGCCGTCATTGTCCTGCCGGTTGCGCGAATCGAAACGGCGGTAGCCGGTGGTGGAGTTGAAGGTGGCCCAGCCCAGCGGCACCTCAATGCGCAGGGTGCTGCCGCGGAAGTCGCGCGTTTCGCCATTGTTCATGGCGTCGTTGTAGACCGGCGCCGTGCGCGGGTCGAGGTAGGTGGATGGATCGGCCGGCACTACCGGCACGCCGGCCACCAGGCCGATGGCGGGCCGCGCCATGTGGTCGAGTTTTTCCGCCTCCACCGACAGCAATACCTTGGCGCGCGCCGGTGCATCCCAGCGCAGGGTGGCGCGCACGCCGTTGTCGGTGCCATGCTGCAGCTTTTCCCCGGTGGCCGCATCTTTCAGCCAGCCATCGGTGCCGTGGTGCACGGCGGTGATGCGCAGCGCCGTGGTGTCGCCCAGCGGGGTGTTGGCCAGCAGTTCCACATTGCGGGTGTGGAAACGGCCGTAGCGCAGGCGCGCTTCCAGTTCGTTGTCGCGGCCCGGTTCGCGCGTCACGACCGAGATGGCGCCGGCCGCGCTATTGCGTCCGAACAGGGTGCCTTGCGGGCCTTTCAGCACTTCGATGCGCTGCACGTCGTTGAAGTTCATGATCGCGCCGCCGGTCTTGCCGGCGTAGACGCCATCGATGTACATGCCGACCGGGGCGTCGGTACCGATGCCGAAGTCGCCGGTGCCGATGCCGCGCAGCGAGAGCGAGGGCTGGGTGGCCTGCTCGGCGTTGACCGACAGGCCGGGAATGTAGCCGTTCATTTCAGCCAGGCTGGGTGCGGCCAGTTTGTCGATCTGGTCGGCGCCGATGATCTGCAGCGCAATCGGCACGTCCTGCGCCTGCTGCGTGCGGTTCTGCGCGGTGACGACCACCACATGGGTTTCCTCCTTCGGCGCCGGATCGGCGGCCATGGCGGCGCCGCTGCAGGCGAGCAGCGCGCTGGCAATGCTGGACGACAGGACTTTCTTGCGCAGCTTCATGTGGTCTCCTTGTTGTTATCAGTTGCAGCTTTCCTTCATCGATGCGATCCATTCGCGTATCAGTTCAACGCCTTCCCGGTGCGAGGTCGTGCGTCCCAGTTCCGGCATCATCACGCCCGTTTCGGTCGACTTCAGGCGGAATACGAAGATCGAGTCGTCCGGTTTGCCGGGGTTGATGCCGAAGGAATTGCCGCCGGTGCCGGCGCCTGCCGCCACGGGCGGCTTGCACAAGCCCAGGTGCTGGTTGGCCGGCGCGCCGACTTCCAGGTGCAGGGCGGTGGTGTTGGCGGTGCCCTTGTTGTTGTGGCAGTGGGCGCAGTTGATGTCGAGGTAGGCGCGGGCGCGGGCGTCGATCGAGGCGGCCTTGTCGCGCCAGTCGACGTTGTGCGGCACGTCGGCTGCGGCCGGGACTCCCTGCAGGTAGCCCGCCTGCACCATCTTCTCCAGCTGGCCGTTCAGGTTGATGTGGCGCGCTTTCAGGCCAAGCGGTTCGAACTTCTTGCTCTTCAGGTCCGCCACATGGCAGGAGGCGCACTGGTTCACGTTCGGCACCACGTAGGTGAACTTCTGGCGGCCATGCGCCGACACCAGCTCCATCGGCACCTGGTCGCCGGTGCGTTTCAGTTCGGCCTCGGTCTGCGCTTCGTTCCAGACATAGGGCAGGGCGATCCAGCCGCTCTCGCGCCGCACCAGCAGCCGCGTCTCCATCAGCCGCACCTTGCCCAGGTCGAGCGCCGTGTCCGTGCCGTTGTCGTCGGTGGCCAGCACGGCCTGGCTGCTGCCGTCGCGCGGGTAGTAGAAGGTCTTGCTGATGATGGTCCCGACCGGGAAGTCAAAAGCAGTATCGGCCTTGTACGCGGCCGACACGCCTTTCGGCATCCATACCGTGCGCAGCTTGTGGGCATAGTCGCTGAATAGTGGGGTGTTCAGGGTATAGGGCAGCACTTCCTTGTTCAGCACCAGACGGCCTTCGCTGGCGGCCATCAGGCGCCATTCGCTGAGTTTCTCGGGCCGGCCTTCGGCGATGAATTTCACGGGTTCGGCAGGCGGGGCAGGGCTGCGTGCGCACGACGCTAGAACGAGCGCGCACACCGCCATGCCGGCCGCCCAAAGCGGGCGGAAAGCAGGGACGACAAGCTTCATCAGGATTGCGAGCTGAGTTGAGGGATGGTGACCGGCGGCAGCTTGGCCAACTGGCAGCGGTGCGGGGCCGAATCGGCTTTCGGGTTCTTGTATTTGTTGGGGCCATCGGCGTTCAGCACTTCGACGCCGTCCTGCACGCAGATGCGTGTTTCGGCCGGCATGACGCCGTTTTTGGCCAGCGCATTGTCGGCGTAGCCGTCCCACAGCACGTCGGGCAGGTGGCCGGACAGTCCGTACATCGCCACCTTCAGCGCTTTCAGGTCCAGTCCATCCGGTGAATCGCCGCCGCCCTTGAAGCGGTTGCCGTAGACGTAGATCGCTTTCGGATACGGATCGTAATCCTTGGCCACGCCTTTCTCTGTGAAGTAGCCGGTCGAGTGGTAACTGGAGATGATGACGTTGGCGGTCTGGTTATTGGTGATGTCGTTGTCGAAGATCTCCACCTTCGAATTCGAGTTGATCACCACGCCCGAGCCGGCCGGCACGCTGGCCACCGCCGTGCCCTTGGCGGCGAAGTTGCCCAGGTTGTTTTCGTCGACCTTGTTCCTGAACACGCGCGTGCTGTGTCCCGGCTGCTGCAGGTTCGGCATATTGAACACCAGGATGCCGCCGGTATTGCGGGTGGCGACATTGTCGTAGACGTCGGCGTTGATGGTGTTTTCGATTTCAATGCCGGCCACGTTGGCCTCGGCGCGCGAATTGCGCACCACCACATTCTGCGACTGGCCGACATAGATGCCGGCGTCCGACGCGGCAATGGCCACGCATTGGTCGATCAGCACATTCTTTGTCTTGACGGGATAGATGCCGTACGCGCCGTTGGTCACCTTGGAGCCGCCGGTCCATTGCACCTTCACCTGGCGGATCGTAATGTGGTCGCCGTCATTGATCTTCAGCCCATCGCCCTTGGAATCCTCGATGGTCAGGCCTTCGATGGTGAAGTTGTTGCCGTAGACGAGCAAGCCTTCCGGTCCCGTTACTTGCGGCTTGAAAGACAAAACGGTCTTGTCCATGCCGGCGCCGCGGATGGTCACGCCGTCGGCGCGCAGCTGCAGCCCACTGGTGAACTTGAATTTACCGGCAGGGATCTCGATCACCGAGCCGGGCTTGGCGTCGAGCAGTTGTTCCTGGAGTTGCTTCTGGAACGCGATGTCGGCAGCCGAAGCAGGCGCCGGCAGGGAAGGCGTGGTCTTGTAGCAGGCGGATAGCAGGCCGCACAGCGCGAGCGCGCCGATGGCTTTGTACATACATGTCTCCCATTTATTGTTGTAGGGATGCAGCAGCGAAGCCAGTATATCTGTCCATTATTGAAATGATATGTGCAAGATCGGCCAATTCTGCTGTTAGTATCGGCCAGGATGAGAGCGCCGGTTACTATCGCCATCTGCATTGGGGACGACTGCTGGGGAGGCCTTGCCCTGCTGGCGCGGGAGGCGTTTGCCATCGCCGGCACGCTGCATGCTCGCAACGCCGACTTGCGGGCCGCGGAATTGTTCCGGGCGCGCCTGGTAGCCATCGATCAGCGTCCGGTGCGCTCATTCACGGGGCCGCCCTTGCAGCCGGAAGCGACGCTGGCGGACATGCCGCTGCCCCATGCCGTGATCGTGCCGCCGTATTACCTGCCGCTGGCTGCGCGCCAGCCGATCCCGCCGGCGCTGCGCGACTGGCTGCTGCAAGCCCATGCCGCCGGCGCCGTGCTGGTGGGCATGGCAGGCGGCATGCGCATCCTGGCCGAAACGGGCCTGCTCGATGGCCGCGAAGTCACCGGCAACCTGTCCGACCAGCGCGTCTTCGCCCAGCACTATCCCGACGTGCGTTTCAGCCCGGACGTGCCGCTGGTGATCGACGGCAGCATCATCAGCGCCGGCTCGGTCAATCCCTGCCTCGATGCGTGCAGCTACCTGGTCGGGCATTTCCATGGCGACGCGGTGGCGCACAAGCTTTCGCGCTACACCAATCCTCCCAGCCAGCCCAGTGCCGGCCACCTTGCCCTGCGCAATGCGGGGCTGAAGCAGCATGGCGACCAGCGCATCCGCCAGGCGCAGGAATACATCGAGCGCTGCTTCAAGCAGGAGTTGACAGTGGAAGGCGCTGCCCAGCGCACAGCCATGAGCGTGCGCAATTTCTCGCGCCGCTTCCAGCATGCGGTGGGCATGCCGCCGCACCTCTACATCGCGCGCTGCCGCGGCGAATATGCGAAGGAGTTGCTGGCCCGTCCCGGCCTGTCGATGCTGCAGGTGGCGCTGCAATCGGGCTTCCGCACGGAAGCCATGCTGCGGCGCACCTTCAGCCAGCTGTTCGACACCACGCCCGCAGCCTACCGCGCAGCGGCGGCTGCGCGGCGCGACTGAAGCGAAGGTTCAGCGGCGCGCGATCAGCAGGCCGACAATCACGCCGATGGCAGCACCGGTGGCAACCGACTTCCATGGATTGTCGTGCACATAGTGGTCGGTAGCCTGGGCTGCCATCTTGCCGCGGGCAATCATGCTGTCTTCCAGCTTCAGCAGGTCGCGCTTGGCGGTGCGCAGCGTGTCTTCGAACTTGGCCTTGACCAGGCCGAGGTCTTCGGAATTGGCCGTGGCGGCATTGCGCAGCCAGGTTTCGGCATCCTGCACGGCCTGTTTGAGGTCGCCCATCAGCTTTTCGCGGGCTTCCATGCTTTCGTTGTGGCTATGGCTCTTGCCGTTGGCAACGCCGCCGCCGTTTGGTTTCGCCGTCGTACTTTGTGGTGTCTGGTCCATGATCGCCTCGTCTCAGTGAACAGCACTCGGGGGTAAATTCCAGTATAGGTCAGCGCAACGCGTAGTCGAGCGCAATGCCTGCGAAGACAGCGGCGCCGAGGTAGTTATTGTGGCGGAAGGCGGCAAAGCAGGGCGCACGCTCGCGGCCGCGGATCAGGAAGTAGTGGTAAATCGCGCAAGCTGCAGCTACCGCCATGCCTGCCAGGAAAGGCAGGCCCAGGCCGAACTGCCGGCCAACCACCAGCAGGATGGCAAGATGCACCGCGTAGCAGATCATGATGGCAGCGACGTCGAAGCGGCCGAAAGTGATGGCGGAAGTCTTGATGCCGATTTTCAGGTCGTCGTCGCGGTCGACCATGGCGTA
>CAMLSG010000179.1 GCA_946482635.1 uncultured Duganella sp. | reverse complement strand
AAGAAGTGTCCTGGCTGGTGCGCGACGCCGGCAACCTGTTCCCCGGCATGACGGTGCTGACCCTGAACTACCGCGGCTACGGCGATTCGCACGGCGAACCGGGCGAGGAATTGCTGGTGGCCGACGCCTGCATGCAGCTGGACTGGCTGTGCAAGCATCACAAGGTCGACCCGACCCGCATTGCTGTGGTGGGACGCAGCCTGGGTTCCGGCGTCGCGGTGCAGGCAGCGATGCAGCGCCGGGTGCAGGCTACTGTGCTGATCACGCCTTACGATTCGATCCTGGCGCTGGCGCAGCGCAAGTTCCCGGCCCTGCCGGTGTCGATGCTGCTGCAGCATCGCTTCGAGTCGGTCAAGCATGCAACCCAGCTGGCGGCGCCGACCTATGTGCTGCGCGCGGCCAGCGACGATATCGTGCCGCACTCGCATACCAATGAACTGGTCAGCAAGCTGACCTGCCTGCACCACGACGAAATCATTCCTGACTCCGACCACCTGAATATCCCTTACCTGCCCGCTACTCAGCAGAAGATCGCTAGCTTCCTGCAGGCGCAGTTCACGCAGCCGGCTTGAACACCGAGCGGAAGGCGCGCATCGCGGCCGGATGGCCGATCGTCATATGGGTTTCCTCGAGCATCGGCGCAATTTGCCATTGCAAGCCTTCTACCTTCACGCTGCCCAGCGCCTGCTCCAGCTGCTTTGCCAGTTCCGGCTGTCCCTTCTCGCCGCTGGTGGCGATGAACAGGGTCTTGTCCAGTCGCTTGCGGGAGCGCAGCGTGTCGGCGGCCGTCTTCAGTATCTGGCGATTGTTCCACCATAGCGTTGGATCGATGGCGATGAAGGTGTCGAACATCTCCGGCGACTGCAGGAAAGTCTCCAGCACGAACATGCCGGCCAGCGATTCGCCGACCAGTGCAGTTTCGCCGGTCGTGTTGTAGCGCGCTTTCACCTGCGGCATCAACTCTTCGCGTATGAAGCGGCGGAAGGCGGCCGAGCCGCCGACCACCGGAGCGATCTTCCTGTCCTCAGCGTTTTCGGTGGGGGCCGTCATGTCGCGGCGGCGCTGGGTGTTCTCGATCCCCACCAGCATGAATGAACGCGTCACCAGGCTGGCCACCGAGACTTGCAGCAGGCCCGCGGTATGGACAAAATCTTCCGCCACGCCGCCATCGAGCATGAACAGCACGGGCAGCGGGGCGTCCGGCTTCACGTCCCAGGCGCGCGCCGAGTAGACATTGATGCGGCGGGTCTCGCCGAGGACCTTCGACTCCATCGTGAAGGTTTCGCCAATCGCCAGCGGGGCGGCTGGTGAAACTGCCTGCGCCATCTCGCCAGCCCGCGCCACAGCGGCCGCCAACGCGCCTGCCGCCATGCCCAACACCTGCCTCCTGCTCGCCATGCCTTCTCCTTTCAGAACACCAGGCAACCGCGGTAAGCGCGCGGCGCCACCACGGACAAATACCCATGCACCGCCTGCCGCACCAGCGCGCGTAGGGCAGCCGCCTCCGGCCGCTCGCTGCGCGCCATCAGGGTCTGCGAGACCAGGCTGTAAGCGATTGCGTGCGCTGCGAATGCCGCATCGGCCAGCGGTGCGCCGTCCGGCCAGTCCGCACCGGCGCCCAGGCCGCGCTCCCACAGGGCGACAAACTCCCGGTAAAGCTCGCGGAACGCCTGCGGTTTCGACACCTGGCGCTCCAGGTGGAACAGGGCAGCCCACTGTTCGGGTTCTGCCAGCGGCGCCTGGAGCTGCGCTTCCAGCAGCGCGTCGACCCGTTCAGGCAGGGGCAGGTCCTGCGCAGCCTGTGCCGCAACTGCCAGGGCATCGGCAATGGCGCGCACGCGCTGGCGGATGCTCACTGCGGCCAGCGCTTCCTTGCTGGCGAAGTATTCGTAGAAGCTGCCCGCGCCAACGCCCGCCAGCGCCAGCACCTGGCGAATGGACACCTGCGCATAGCCCTTCTCCACCAGCAGCTGCACGAAAGCCTGCTCGATGGCCTGCGCCGTGGCACGGGCGCGCGACTGTGTCGGTTTTCGCCGCTTTGGCGCGGCAGGAAGTGGTGCTTGCATGGTCGGAATCCGAACACCCGGGAAAGCGCCGAGCATTACACTTTCTTTCAGATTAATCAAGGAGCTGCGCCGCAATGGACAACCTGACCAACGAGTTGAACGGCTATAACCTGTACACCACCGACCTCGCGCTGCAGGAAGGCGTTCGCCGCGCCGGCGCCGGCGCCCACGAGGCCGAACTTGCAGCCTACGGCACAGCGCTTGGCAGCGCAGCCACGATCCGCATGGCGGAAGAAGCCAATCACTT
The DNA here is from genome assembly GCA_946482635.1 of uncultured Duganella sp. The sequence goes on along the minus strand of CAMLSG010000179.1, from coordinate 9,052 downwards.
CAAGCCCGAACTGCACACCTTCGACCGCCAGGGCCGCCGCATCGACCGAGTCGAATTCCACCCGTCCTGGCACGGCATGATGCGCATGGCGCGCGAGCAGGGCATGATCACCCAGCCCTACTCCGATTCGCGGCCCGGCGCATGGCCAGCCTACGCGGCAGCCTTCTCGATGCACCACCAGATCGAATCCGGCAGCCAGTGCCCGCACTCGATGACACTGGCCTGCGTGCCCGTGCTGCGGCAAGAGCCGGAATTGTTCGAGCAGCTGGCGCCCAAGTTGTTCTCGCGAACTTACGACCCGCGCGACATTCCGCTGGAACAAAAGGACTCGATCCTGGTCGGCATGGGCATGACGGAAAAACAGGGCGGATCCGACCTGCGCACCAACACCACGCGCGCCGAAGCCGTAGCCGGCGGCTACGAGCTGACCGGCCACAAATGGTTCTTTTCCGCGCCAATGTGCGACGCCCACCTGGTGCTGGCCCGCACCGAAGGCGGCCTGTCCTGCTTCTTCGTACCTCGCTACCGGCCCGATGGCAGCGAGAATGCGGTGCAGATCCAGCGCCTGAAGGAAAAAATCGGCAACCGCTCCAACGCCAGCAGCGAAGTGGAATTCAACGGGGCCTGGGGCCGCATGGTGGGCAAGGAAGGCCGCGGCATCCCCACCATCATTGAAATGGCCAACATCACGCGGCTGAACTGCGTGATGGGCGCGGCCAGCCTGATGCGGCAGTGCGTAGTGCAGGCAATCCACCATGCGCGCCAGCGGCAAGCGTTCGGCAAACGGCTGGTCGAGCAGCCGCTGATGCAGAACGTGCTGGCCGACATGGCACTGGAAAGCGAAGCGGCCACGCAACTGATGATGCGCATGGCCGAAGCCTTCGACCACGACGACAGCCCGCTGGAGCGCGCCTACCAGCGCATTGTCACCCCGGCCGGCAAGCTGTGGACCACCAAGCGCTCGATCGAGCTGTCGGCCGAAGCAATGGAAGTCTTTGGCGGCAACGGCTATATGGATGAAGGCCCGATGGGGCGCCTGTACCGCGAAACGCCTGTGCTGTCGATCTGGGAAGGTTCCGGCAATGTGATGGCGCTCGACCTGCTGCGCGCCGTCGCGCGCGAGCCGGAGGCAATGGCCGCGCTGCTGGCCGACCTGCAAGACGGCTGCCGCGACGATGCCGCCCTGCGGCCGCACGTCGCCGCTCTGGGCAGCCTGCTCGCCAGCCCGGCGCCGCAGGAGGCCCTGGCCCGCCGCAGCGCGCAGTCGCTGGTCCTTCTGCTTCAGGCCCGCCTGCTGCGAGAACGTGCCCCTGCCGCAGTGGCCGACGCCTTCATCGCCAGCCGCTTCGACAACGCGCACGGCCGCATCTACGGCACCCTGCCCGATACCAGCACCCTCCCTGCCATCATCGACCGCGCCTGGCCAATGTAAAGGTGTTACCATGGTGTCACCGAACATCGAGAGGGCACCATGTCGACCACATCGCTTAAATTGCCGGAGGACTTGAAGGAACGGGCGGCATCCGCCGCCCAGGAACTCGGCGTAAGTACCCATGCCTTCATGGTAGAGGCCATCAGGCAAGCAACTGAACAAACCGAAATTCGCGCTCAGTTCGTGGAAGAAGCGATCGCGGCTCGGGCAGAGCTGCTGGAATCGGGCGCGGGCTACGAAGCCAACGAAGTACGCGCTTACCTTCGACAGCGCTTGCAGGATAAAAACGCAAGCCGTCCAACAGCCAAGCCATGGCGCAAGTAATTTATTCGGAAACGGCGTTATCCAACCTGGAGCGCATTTCTGAATTCCTGGCTGCCCAATCCGAAGAAGCTGCCGCCACCGCGCTGGATCTGATCGACGACGCAATCGGTATGCTTGCCCGACACCCGCTGGTTGGACGCCCAGCAGAAATGCACCTGCGGGAGTTAGTTATCTCCAAAGGGCGGACCGGATATGTTGCTCTGTATTCGTATGAGCCAGTGCAGGACGTGATACTGGTACTGGCCGTCCGGCATCAACGGGAAGCTGGCTTCCGGTATAATCCTGCCCCATGAACGATACTACCCGCCCAGAACTCCCGGACCACCTGTCGATCGACCCGCGCAGCCCGCACCACGTGGCTGCCGTGTTCGAGCACGACATTGGCATCAAATTCAACGACAAAGAGCGCTTTGACGTTGAGGAATACTGCATCAGCGAAGGCTGGATCAAAGTCCAGCACGCGACGGCCAAAGACCGCCGCGGCCAGCCGATGCTGATCAAGCTGAAAGGCAAGGTAGACGCCTTCTACCGCTGATATTCCTCCCCAGGCCAGCCTTCGCTGGCCTTTTTTCCGTCCAGCGGATTCGACGCAACGCGGCGGCTCAGAAGCTCGATTTGCCGCACCGCTTCCGCTACGCCATCCTCCTGCCGCATTGCCGCCCCAATACGGCGTGCCCGCTCGCTCATCCCAGGGTTCTCACGCACATGGCGAATCTGCGCGGCGATGCCGGCTGCCGACGCATTGCGGCGTTTGGCAGGCTTGCCTGCGACGCCGATACGCTTCAGCTCACGGCCCCAGTGCTCCTGCTCACTGATGTTGGCGACCACGATCGAAGGCTTGCCCGCCAGCGTAGCCGACTGCGTCGTCCCGGCACCGCCGTGGTGAACAATTGCCATGCAATGGGGGAAAATCTGGTGGTGAGGCGCCGCCGCCACGTACAGGATACGGTCGTCAGAGCTGAAGCCGCATGCGCTCCAGTCGCTGCATTGGATGATCGCACGGCAGTTCGCCGCGCGCGCAGCATCGGTCAGCAAGCGCAAGGCCATCGTTTGCCCCCTGAGGTCCTTGGGCATCCAACTGCCAAAGGTCATGTATACCGGCGCTTCCCCGGCCGCGAGAAAGCCAGACAACGAAGGCGGCAATACTCCTTCCAGTTCACAGTTCGGCCGGTCAAGGAAACCGCAGACCTGGATCGAATCGGGCCAGTCGGGTTGGCGTGGGCAGAGCTGCGGGCTGACCGCCACCAGCGCCAGGTAGCGCGATACCCAGACCTCCGACACGATATCCCGCATCGGCGCCATGCCCAATTGCTTGCGCAGCCGGTCCGGGTAGTGGCGCAGAGTGCGGTTCAGGAGGGTGCGGGTCAGCCACCATAGCAGGCGGTTGCCGCGCTTGCCAAGCATCGACAGGCCGAGAGGATTGACGTAATCGCTTGGCACGGCGCCATGCGACAACAGGACGCTCACGTAGGGCAGCCCCGCATGTTCCGCAGCAACCTGCAGCGGGTGCATGAAGTAATGCCCAACCAGCAGGTCCGATTCCGCGCACAGGCGCCGGGCCGCCTCGAACATTGCGTCTTCAGCCGGTGCAAACGCCAGGCGCAAGATCTCCGCCATCTGTTTCATCGGATCGCGGATGCGATAGGCAGCCTGGCCGATGGCTTCGGCCTGCTCAGCGCTGAAGGTGAGCGGCGTCAGGACGGTGATTTTCGCCCCGACCGGGGAACGCACCTTGTCGTACGTTCCGGCTTCGAGGCTGGTGATCACCAGGTGGACTTCATTGCCGGCCAATTGCAGGCCGTCGGCAAGGGCAAGAAAGGGACGGATATCACCGTGGCTGCCCCATGTGAGCATGCCGATCTTCATCGCGCTTCCGGGATTTCCGACAGGTCGTGGTACACCAGCTTGCCGCGCCTGCGCGCTTCGGCAACCATGGCATCCGCCCCGGTGGAGGCTCCGCCAATGCGCAAGACGGCGTTACAGTGTGCGAGCAAGCGCTCACAATGCGGATGAAAGATCTCTTCATATACGCCATCCCCGACGGATGTCGAGCCAGCAGCATGCAACACTGGCAGCGCCAGCCACTCGCCCAGTACCGGCGTGTGGCCTTTGCGGTACAGCGGCAGCACAAAGGCTTCCATGGCGGCCACATTGGCAGCCATGCGCGCCGGATCGTCGCCTGTGCCAGAGCGGTAGGGGCCCGCGACCAGGATCATCATGCTGCGCGGCGGCAGAAGATGCAGGTGCAGGTACTGCAGCAGCATGATGGTTTTGGCGTCCTTGATCTCGCCGCTGGCCGTCATTACCAGTGCCTTGTCGGCATCCAGTTCAATGACTTCGATATCTTCACCCTCTTCTTCCAGCCCGCCGCCGCTGCCTATTTTCGAGCCTGCGTCATATTCGCCAACGAAGAAGTGCAAGCGCTCGGTGACGGAGCCAGGGCTCATGAACACGTCGAAAACCGGCTGCAACTTGTCCACTTTGTAGCCGGTTTCCTCTTCCAGCTCGGCGTGCATACGCTGTTCCGGATGCGCCTCATCCAGCAGTCCGGCCGGCGCTTCGATCAGGTAGCCGTCGTGCTGGTTGACGTAGGCGGGAAAGCGGAACTGGCGCGTCAGCAGCACCGTGCGGCGGGCGCGGTTGTACAGCAGTGCCACCGCACCGTTGCCGCGGTCATAGGTTTCCCTGCTCATGGTCTGCCAGCGGCCATCGCGGCGCTTCAAATCGAAGGTGGTGGTCTTGAGCACGTACCAGTTGTCGGACAGTAGCTGCTCGGACTGAATGCGGACGTAATCTTGCATGGGCTTCCCTATAGAGTATCGCTTGGTGATACCAAGCCAATCTGCTGATGATATCTTGGAAATAAAACTTCTGCTTTCCACACCTTTTGACGAAACTCCAGGAAATGAACCAAACCAACTTTCAAGGAGAACATCATGTGGGGACATCACCGCCTGCGGCACTGTTGCCGTACTTTCGCCATCCTGGCAATGGGCTTGCTTGCGCAGGGCGCATCAGCCGCAACGGAGCTACCGACCGTGTCCACGCCGGCATTGGCCCAGCAACTGCAAGTCGGCGACCTGGTCTTCATCCGGGTCAGCGCCCTGCCCTTTCGCAAGGTTGCCGAAACCACCAACAGCTGGACCAATCATGTCGGGATCGTCGTTGCGACCGATGGCGCTGAACCCGTGATCGCGGAAAGCACTTTTCCAGTGTCCAAGCGCGGCGGCCTTGGACCTTTCCTGGCGCGTTCCGAAGGCGGCCGGGTCGGAGTGAGCCGCCTGAATATGCCGCTGACGGCCGAGCAGCAGCGCGGCCTGGTCCAGGCAGCCGATACGCGCATGGGAATCCTGTACGACACCGGCTTCGACCTGCACTCGCGGCGCCAGTTCTGCTCGCGCTTCGTGCACGAAGTGCTGCGCGAGGCAAGCGGCGTCGCGGTGGGCGAGACGGAATCGTTTGCCGCGCTGCTCGCGCGCAATCCCGACGCCGATCAGTCCTTCTGGAAGTATTGGTACTTCGGGCAAATTCCATGGAAGCGCGAGACGGTGACGCCGGCCAGCGTCATGAACAGCCCTCAACTGCATGCTGTCTTCGACGGTTTTGTCGAAGCCGCAAAGGTAGCAGGCTCGGTCAAACTTCCGAACGCTCCACTACAACTTCACTAATTTGCAGCACGGGTTGTCCTGCGCGTGAGGGGCGTGGGCCGCTCCCTGACTTGCGCCCCCAACCTATCCCGCGTGGCTCGCAAAATAGAAAACGCGCCACCCCTTGTCCGAAGTGCGGCGCAACCTGACACTCAGCAAACAAGTCCCCTCAAACTCCACGTTCAATTCGTTCATGTCGACCTCTTGTCCGCGGATTAACCTGCGCAGCCGGTTCCCATTGGTCTGCGGCGGAGAGGTCCAGGCAAGTCGGCCACTCATGCAGGTGTGGCGCTGTGCGAACGCACGCAGATCTGCGGGAGTCTTGCCAACGTAACCGTTCTTGGTGGTCAGTTCAAAAGCACCTTCAACATCACCACTTTGCATCCGGGATAAAAAAGACTTCGCTACCGATACAGCCTCCGGATGTCCGTACTCAGCCTTCGCCCACAGAAAGAACCCGCCAATGGCAAATGCCAATGCGAGGCAAGCGAATAATGCGCGAGCTTTTCCCATGGCGCGGCGATCAGCCGATGGTTGTGACGACATTGCCATCGGGGTCGCGGATCAGGGTCTTTTGCACGATCCAGCATACGGTGGGCAACTGGGCCAGCTGGTAGCGGCCTGCCTGCGGACGCACCGTGTGGGCGAAGTCTTGCGCGCACGCGGGCGTCATGGTGACCACGACGCTGCCGTCGTGCATCCTGACGCTGCACGCATCGCCCGGCTCAAATTGCAATTGCCAGTCGCGCCCGGCCAGCGTGAACGGCCGGCCGAAAGGAATCCGCAGCGGAAGCAATGCACACAGTTCGTCTACCTGGCGCGCCCCTAGCGTCACTTCAGTCAGCGGCGCACGCAGCAGGCGCTTGTTCTGCTCAACGTTCAACACGTCCGTGTACAGGAAACCGCTGCCTGAGCCGTCGCGCTCCATGCCGGCCTTTACTTGTGCGGCCAGGTCAGGGTCGTCCAGCAGCGTGCCGCGCTCCAAGTCCGTAATCCACAACGGCATGCGGGGCAGGAAGGTATCCAGCACATGTTGCGGAGACCACTGCTTCGCCGCATATTCTTCTTCCAGAGTAAGGCCGACTACCTGGATGAACTCGAGGTGTCCATTCGGGGTGTCGATGGCAGGTAGTTCCGGGTCGTTCGTCATGGCCATCGAGCAGATCCTGGTGTCAGTGTCCAGCGCGATCGGGCCGTTGGCCGTCATCCATTCGCCCGGCCTAAAGACGTTGCCTGTCTTGAAGACATAGCGCGCAAGATTTTGCAGCAGCGAGAACACCCACCTCGGCGCCTCGGTTGCTCCCTCTGCAGCCCGCAAGCGGAAAGTCAGTTCGAAACCATAACCGCTGACCTCTTCGTATTCCTGCTCTTTGCCGTACAGTTCCGAGAAGCCGAACGTGACGTAATGCCAATGCGGCACCGGATGCGCGCGGTAGTAGGCGCTGATGCCATCGAGCGGGTCCGGGCCACCTAGCCGGTAACTGATAATGGTGCCCATGTGCTGGGGCTCCTGGTCGCCATACAGCGGCGCGAGGCTGGCGTTGATGGCGGACCAGCCAGCGGAATCGTCATCGTCCATGGCGTTCGCCTGATTTGTGCTCACAATTGCTCCGGTCTGTGGTTGCGATGAAAAACAAACTCAAAACAGTCCTGCCCCAAAATGTTTTCCTCCCTTTAGCCCATCCCTGCTTTGTCGATCGAGAAGCGCAGCTTATAGTGTTAATTTAATACTATCCACTGAAATATTGAATGGGCCGGCAAAACCAAGCACTTTGACATCCCATCTTCCAGCATGTTTAACATTTTCCCTGGCCGGCAACTCCTGGGCGTCAGGACCGGCACATGCCGCACAGCGCTTTCCGTGCCTGCAGAGTTACTCCCATGTTCAATGTCCGCCTTCCCGCTGCGAACCGCGTCGTGTAGAGTTGCACATTAATTAACTAAACCATGGTGGCAATATGTACCGAAGGACTATGATTCGTCGTCTGGCCCTCGTGATTCTCGCGACCGCCTCAACTTGCTCGGCAACGGCTTCGCGGGCGGGCATTGGCATGGGATGCGGCCAACCAAACACGAGCGGTAAACGCCTGGTTCCACTGGCATCAATGCGCATTCAGGTACCGCTATATGTGATGGAAGCGAACGGGCGCCTGATGAAGATGGACCTAAGTAGCGGGGCCACGACCAGCTTGTCCGATCACGCTTTTAACCTCGCGACAAGCTTGCATCCGTCCGGCGACGGCCGCTGGCTCGGCTATAAGGGCGAGCCGAAAGGAGCAAACACGACTCAATATTGGCTGTATGACCGTCACGACCACAAAGAACGGCTGATCTACGAGCATCCGCCATACGGCAGTAGTATTCCCAGTTTTTCACCGGACAGCCGGTATTTCGTCATTAGCGCGTGGTACGACAGCCGCTGGGCGGATGCCAACCGTGCAGGCATCTATCTGTTCGACACTACCGTGCTGCGCTTACAGCGCGTCCCGTTGCCACTAGTAGACACTCACAAGGCCGTGCTGATTTCGACCACCTGGTCGCAAGATGGAAAGGAGCTGTTGATACTGGTGCGTACCGAGTGGACCAAAGATGGATTCGCCTATTTTTCCTATCACCTTGCGACTCAGCGAATCGAGACAATAGCCGGCCGCTACAACACTCAAATGTACCGCCACGAATTTTGGCGCGGTGCGCAACAAATTCCAGAGTTCAAGAAGATCTTGCCGCGCTCTGCGCTGGCTGAGCGTTCGGCATGGTCCACAGAGCGCAGCTGGCGCGCATATATCGACGAACGTCCGAACGATCCGACCTACCCGCTCCTCGTCATGAACACGCACGGAGCGACTAGAACAGTCGCTAGAGGTCATTTTGAACAGTGCGCAGGCGACACTTTGTTTATCACTGGCTGGCTCGATGACCGCCACTTGGTATATCGAAACGAGATGAATTATTTTATTTTCGATACGCTGACGGGCTCGACCGCTAAACTGCTCAGTGAGGAGGGCATGCCTGTCACGTTTACCTGGTAGATTGGCTTACCTGCGCGTTCGCTCTTGGCCGCCTGCGGACTGCGACTGCGACATGGCCATTTTTACTACGGACTGTAACGCCAGCCACAGCTTGGCTTTATCAGCAAATGGCACGGTGTACGCCGGACTACTCGACGGCAAAATCAGAATTTGATACTCAACGGCTCGCGGACCGAGCACTTGAACGCCTAAGCGCCCTGCCGTGCCACCGTTGAAGGCAATCGCTTTGATGTTGGGAAAGCGGTCAAGCAATCCGAGAAGATCGTTCTCATTGCGGTTGCGAATTGCGCTGTCCAGGCTTCCTTTACGATGCGCTTCGGCGACAACGTCCCACAGGCCGATACCGTGATCGCGCAGCGCTGCGAGCCGCGCATCATACGTCATGGCGCGCAAGTCAGTGCTGATGACCTCTCCGACCAGCTCCCAGAACTTGTTCTGGCGGTGGCCGTAATACTCCTGCACAGCGAGCGATTTATCGCCCGGCAGGCTGCCCAACACCAGCAGGCGGGTGCGATGGTCTACGACCGGGTCGAAGCAGCGCTTGAGCGCATCCCGGCATGAAGTGCTTGTCGTCATGCCGGCCATTCTATCAAGCGGGACTGGCCCGCTTCCAGCACTCA
>CAMLSG010000178.1 GCA_946482635.1 uncultured Duganella sp. | reverse complement strand
ATCGCGTATAGCGCGAAGCACCCGGCCACCAGGGCGGCGAAGGCGGCGAAGAAGTACATCTGGAAGGCCATCACCGAGAAGCCAGTGGTCTTGATATAGGCTGACACCGCATCGTTCTTCACGCCGGCGTTCAGGATCAGCACCCACAAATTGCCGACGGTGACCGCCAGGTACCACAGCGCCATGATCACGCCTTTCATCGAAGCCGGCGCCTGCGAATAAGCGAATTCCAGGCCGGTGGCGGACACCAGCACTTCGCCGAAGGTCAGCAGGGCATAAGGCAGGATCTGCCAGGCCATCGACACCGGCGTGCCGCCATCCATCACTACCTGAAGCGTTCCGATCACCACCCAGGCCAGCGCCGATACAAAGATACCGGTGCCCATGCGGCGCAGCGGCGTCGGCTCGATGCCCAGCTTGCGCAGCAGCGGGAACAGGGCGATGTTATTGAATGGGATCAGCAGCATTACCAGCAGCGGGTTCAGCGCCTGCATCTGCGCCGGCACGAAGGAGAACGACCAGCCCAGGATTTCGTAGGTCGGGTGCACCATATCGTTGGCCTGCACAATCCAGGTCGAGGCCTTCTGGTCGAACAGGGACCAGAACGGCGTGACCATCGCGAACACGATAAAGATGCGCAACACCGCGCGTACGCCGTCGACCGCTTCGTCGCTATGTTTGCCGCGTGCGCGCTCCAGCTGCATCGAGGTGCCAATGCCGCCGAAGGCCATCACCAGCACCAGCGCTGTACAAGCTGCGATCACGAAGCCCCAGGAGGGCGTCATGGCCAGCGACACCACGCCAGCCACCACGCCGATCATGGCGACGGTCAGGCCCGGACGGGACTGGCCCGGCGCGGCCGAGATCAGGGCCGTCTTGGCGACGCGGGAGAAGGATTCGGCGCTCGGCTCCGAAGGCGGCACGTGCACATACTTCTTGCGGCCCAGCCAGAACACCATGGTCGCGATGAACATCAGGATGCCAGGGATGCCGAAGGCGACGGCCGGGCCGAAGTCCTTCAGGAAGATCGGCATCAGCAGGGAGGCGAAGAACGAGCCGAAGTTGATGCTCCAGTAGAAAGCGTCGAAGACGACCTTGGCCTTCTTCTTGTTGGTCTGGTCGAACTGGTCGCCGACAAACGACACCACCAGCGGCTTGATGCCGCCCGAGCCGAAGGCAATCAGGAACAGGCCAAAGTAAAAGCCATTGAGATTGCTCTCAAACAGCGCCAGGCATGCATGTCCCGCGCAGTAGATCAGCGAAAACCAGAATACCGTGTTGTATTTGCCGAAGTAGCGGTCCGACAGCCAGCCGCCCAGCAGCGGGAAGAAGTACACGCCGATCACGAAAGTATGGAAAACGTGCTTCGCCTCGCTGGCGCGGTGCTCGGACGGGATGAACAGCAGCAGGGTGCTGATCAGGAACGGCACCAGGATGTTGCGCATGCCGTAAAAACTGAAACGCTCGCAGGCCTCGTTGGTGATGATGTACGGGATTTGCCGGGGCATTGGCCCGTTACCCTGTTCCAGTTCTTGCGTCGACATGAGGTCTCCCGTTTCAAATAATGGGCGCGATGCTATGCGAAGCCATCTGCGTTGGCAACTACTGGATTCACTTACATGTAGTTTAACTACGTCGAAAATCGTAAGTATTTGATTTTTAAGGATTCATAGTATTTGAACTTCCCTCATTCATCATGTATATTATCTACATAACTGTTTTTGATCGGGATGAGGAATATGAGCACACCTTGGTGGAAAGAAGCAATCATTTATCAGGTTTATCCGCGCAGTTACCTGGACACCAACGGTGACGGCATCGGCGACCTGAATGGCATCACTGATCGCCTCGACTACATCGCCAGGCTGGGCGTGGACATCATCTGGATCTCGCCGTTCTTCAAATCCCCGATGCGCGACTTCGGCTACGACGTGGCCGACTACTGCGACGTCGACCCGATGTTCGGCACCCTGGCCGACTTCGACCGCATGATCGCCAAGGCGCACAGCCTGGGCCTGAAAATCATGATCGACCAGGTCATGTCGCACACCTCTGAAGACCATCCATGGTTCCAGGAGAGCCGTTCTTCGCGCGACAACCCGAAATCCGACTGGTATATCTGGGCCGATCCGCTGCCGGACGGGAATCCGCCCAACAACTGGCTGTCCGTGTTCGGCGGCTCGTCGTGGCAATGGGATTCGCGCCGCAAGCAGTACTACATGCACAACTTCCTGGTCAGCCAGCCGGACCTGAACTTCCACAACCCGGAAGTGCAGCAGGCTCACCTCGATGCGTTGCGTTTCTGGCTGAAACGCGGCGTCGACGGCGTGCGCATGGACGCCTGCAACTTCCACTTCCACGACCGCCAGCTGCGCAGCAACCCTCCGGCCCTGGTGCGCGACACCTCCACCGTGAGCGACGCCAACCCATACGGCATGCAGGCGCACATCCACGACAAGAGCCAGCCTGAAAACGTGGCTTTCCTCGAAAAGCTGCGCGTCCTGCTGGACGAATACGGCGCGGTGGCAATCGGCGAAGTGGGCGCGGACGATTCCCTGGCCGTGATGGCCGAATACACCGCCGGCGGCAACAAGCTGCACATGGCTTACAGCTTCAACCTGCTGACTGCCGACAGCAGTGCTGGCCATATCCGCAAGCAGGTGGAAGACTTCAAGGCGCGCGTCAAGGACGGCCAGCCATCCTGGTCGGTCGGCAACCACGATGCGGTGCGCGTGGTGACCCGCTGGAACGGCATGAGTAACCAGGCGGCATTCGCCAAGCTGGTGCTGGCCATGCAGTTGTCGCTGAAAGGCACGCCATGCCTGTACCAGGGCGACGAACTGGCCTTCAGCGAGGCCGACGTGCCTTATGAGCTGATCCAGGACCCGTACGGCAAGACCTTCTGGCCCGAATTCAAGGGCCGCGACGGCTGCCGCACCCCGATTGCCTGGACTACCGGCCCGCATGGCGGCTTCACTTCCGGCACGCCATGGCTGCCGGTGGCTGAGGAGCACAAGGCCATCGCCGCCTCGGTGCAGGAGGAAGACCCGAATTCGCCGCTGAACTTCGCCCGCCGCATGATCGCCTGGCGCAAGACCATGCCGCAACTGACGCGCGGCGACATCGTGTTCTACGACGCGCCGGAGCCGGTCCTGGCCCTGCGGCGCGACCTGGAAGGGGAGCGCAGCGTGATTGCGCTGTTCAACCTGGGGGCGGCGCCGGTCAACTTCGCGCTGCCGGCGGTCAAAGGGGCGCAGAAGCTGGAGCAGCCTGGCCTGCCGGGCGAAGTGGCCGGCGAAGAGGTCCAACTGCCAGGCTACGGCGCCTGGTTTGGCTACGCAGTATAAATATAAGAGGCCCCGTCTACGCACGGGGCTTTGTTTTTCGGGTATCCTCCCGCCTTTAAGGCGTTATCTAATACTTAAAAGACAATGAAACAGATAGAGGCAGACCCAAAAGCTAACCGATCCGCTTTTGCGGACGGCCCCCGCCTGCTGGCTGACATCGGCGCCACCCATGCGCGCCTCGCGCTGCAAACCGCTCCCGGCGAATTCCAGGCCGTGCGCGTGCTGCAGTGCGATGACTTTACCGGCATCGTTCCGCTGCTGCGCAGCTACCTGGCGGACCACGGAGACATCAGCCTCAATCACGGCGCGCTGGCGCTGGCCAACCCGGTGCATGGCGACTACATTCGCATGACCAACCGCGACTGGCAGTTCTCCACCGACGAAGTACGGCGCGAACTGGGCCTGCACACCCTGCTGGTGGTGAACGACTTCACTGCGCTGGCGATGGCCATTCCGGGCTTCAAGGCGGATGACCTGATGCAGGTCGGCGGCGGCTCCCCGGCGCAAAATTCGGTGATCGGCGTGCTGGGCCCTGGAACGGGCCTGGGCTGCTCCGGCGTGATCCCTACCACCGACGGTTTCGTAACACTGGGTTCCGAAGGCGGCCACACCAACTTTGCACCGGCCGACGAGCGCGAATACGCGATCCTGCAGTACGCCTGGCAGACCTGGCCGCACGTTTCGAACGAACGCCTGATTTCCGGCCCCGGCATGGAAATCATTTACCGCGCGCTGGCGCGCCGCAACGGCTTGAACGTGCGCGACCTGACCTCGCAGCAAATCATCGCCGGCGCATTGAAAGACAAGAACGAGCTGTGCATCGAAGTACTGGAGTGCTTCTGCGCCATGCTGGGCGGCGCTGCGGCCAACCTGGCGGTGACGCTGGGCTCCTTCGGCGGTATATTCATCGGCGGCGGCATCGTGCCGCGCATGGGCGAGTGGTTCAAAGAATCACCGTTCCGCAGCCGTTTCGAAGCCAAGGGCCGCTTCTCGTCCTACCTGGCCGAGATCCCGACCTATGTGATCACCACGCCGAATCCGGCCTTCTATGGGGTTGCGACGATTTTGTCCGAACACCTGCGTGGCCGCACCGGCGCCAACACGCTGATGGAGCGCGTGCAGTCGCTGAAGTCGGAACTGACCCCGGCCGAGCAGCGCGTGGCGCAACTGGTGATCGAGCAGCCGCGCCTGGTGCTGAACGAACCGATTGCCGATATTGCCCGCCTGGCGGAAGTGTCGCAGCCGACCGTCATCCGCTTCTGCCGCTCGCTCGGCTTCCAGGGTCTGGCCGACTTCAAGCTGAAGTTTGCTTCCAGCCTGACCGGCGCTATTCCTGTGCGCCACAGCCAGGTACGTGTTTCCGACAGTACGCACGACCTGTCAGCCAAGGTGATCGACAATACCGTCTCGGCGATCCTGAAATTCCGCGATCAGATGGACGTGCATTCGCTGGACCGCGCAATCGAACTGCTGTCCAGGGCCAAGAAAGTCGAGTTCTACGCCATGGGCAACTCGCGCGTGGTGGCGCTCGATGGCCAGCACAAGTTCTTCCGTTTCCGCATCCCGACTGCCGCTTACGGCGACTCGCACCTCTTCAAGCTGGCCTCCGAGCTGCTGAAACCCGGCGACGTGGTGATCGCGATCTCCAATTCCGGCAAGCTGCCGGAGCTGCTGGAAGCGGTGGAATCGGCGCGCAATGCCGGCGCCGACGTCATCGCCATCACCAGCAGCCAGTCGCCGCTGGCCAAGAAAGCCACGGTCTGCCTGGCAGTCGATCACACGGAAGACAGCAGCGCCTTCCTCTCGATGATTTCGCGCATCCTGCAACTGCTGTTGATCGACATCCTATCGGTCGGCATCTCGCTGGACGAGCAGAACGCCGAGCTGGTGCTGGAGCACAAGGCGAATGGCGTGGTGCAGGAAAGCCGCCGCCTGCAAATCTCCCACCTCGACAACTAGAACATATCGCGCATCTGGAAATAGAGCATGCCCAGCACCAGCGCCGGCGTACGCAGCAGCGTGCCGCCGGGGAAGGGGGCGTGCTTTATGCGCGCGAAGATGTCGAAGCGCTCCGCCTGGCCCGCAATTGCCTCCGCCACCAGCAGGCCGGCCATGCCGGTAAAGGCCAGGCCGTGGCCTGAGAACCCTTGCATGTAGTAGATGTTGCTGCCCAACCGTCCAATGTCGGGCGCGCGGTTCATGCTGATGTCGATGAAGCCGCCCCACGCGTAATCGACGCCCACGTCCGCCAGTTGCGGGAACACGGCTACCATGCGGCGCCGTATGCGTTCGACCAGGTTGGCAGGGGTCTTCCCGCTATAGCTGTCGCCGGCTCCGAACAGCAGCCGGTGGTCGGCGCTGAGGCGGAAGTAGTCCAGTACGAAATTGGTGTCTGAAACGGCGCTGCGGCGCGGCAGCAGGCTCTCTGCAAGTTCCTTGCCTAGCTCCTCGGTGGCGACGATGTAGGTCCCGACCGGCATGATGCGGGCGCTGACCTGCGGCACCAGGTTGCCGTACTCCGCGAGGTAGACGTTCGCACCCAGCACCACAAAGCGCGCGGCCACCTGGCCTTGAGCGGTGTGCACCAGCGGCGTGTCGCCGCGCTCCAGCAGGAATACTGGCGAGTCTTCGTACACGCGCACGCCGGCCGCCATTGCAGCGCGCGCGAGGCCCAGTGTGTACTTCAGCGGATGCACATGTCCGCCCCCCATATCGGCCACGCCGGCGTGGAAGCGCGGGCTGTCGATCCAACGGCCAATCTCGTGCGGCGAGATCCAGTGCAGCGGGTAGCCGTATGCCTTCTCCACATGCCGCCCCCACGCTTCCAGCGCTCGCATCTTTCTGGGTTTGACGGCGAGGCTCAGCGCGCCGGGCTTGTAGTCGCAGTCGATGCTGTACTTGTCGATGCGCTTGCGCAGCAGCTGCACGCCAGCCACGGAAGCGTCCCAGGCGCGGCGCGCATCTTCGCGCGGCAACTGGCGCTCGATGGCATGCTCGCCGTCGTTCCCGAAGCCAGGCAGCACTTGTCCACCGTTGCGGCCCGAGGCGCCCCAGCCCAGGCGCTGGGCTTCCAGCAGGACCACGGAATAGCCGCGTTCCGCCAGTTCCAGTGCGGCGGAAAGCCCTGCCAGGCCGCCGCCCACCACGCATACGTCGGCGCTGGTGCTGCCGGCCAGCGGGGGCAGGGCGGCTGCGCGCTGCACGCTGGCCTCATAGTATGAGTTCTCGATGACGCCCAGTTCTTTGCGCAGCAGCGTGCCCATGTCAGGTAACGCGGAAGTTCAGGAACTGCCAGGGATCGTCCTGGTCGCGCGGCTCGTCGAACAGGCCACTGCGTTCCTTCAGCGGCGTCCAGTCGCCATACACGCCAACCAGTTCGCCCAGGTAGGGCGCGGCAATTTCCATTACGAGCTGGTCGTCGATATCGTCCGGTTCCACCACGCCGCAGTCGGGATTGCGCAGCGCCCATGCCATGCCGCCCAGGATGCCGGCCACCACTTGCAGCGACGTCGCGGAATTATGCGGCGCCAGTTCACGGGCCTGGCCGATAGTGAGGCGCGAACCGAACCAGTAAGCGCCTTTGGGATTGCCCATCAGGAGCACGCCCAGTTCGTCCATCCCGGTTTCGATTTCCTTGCCGATGATGCGCTGCTCATTCTGCTGTTTCCAATTCTTGCCGGCCACTTCGTGCAGCGACAGCACGGCGTCGTCGCAGGGATGGTAGGCGTAGTGCACGGTTGGGCGATAAACCACCTCATTGTTTTCGCGCAGCGTCAGGTGGTCGGCAATCGATATCGACTCGGCGTGTGTGACGAGGAAGCCGTGGTAAGGACCTTCGAGCGGCGTCCAGCTGCGCACGCGCGTCGCGATGCCGGGACGCTTCAGGTAGATCGCCGCGTCGCTGCCATAGCCGTGGCGCTCGGCGTCGGCCGGCCAGTGCCTCTCGTGGCTGCCCCAGCCCAGTTCCGCCGGCTGCAGGCCTTCGCTGACGAAACCATCGACCGACCAGGTATTGACGAATTCATCGCGCGCCTTGCGGCGGCTGGAGATTTGCGTATCCCGTTCGGCGATGTGGATCACCTTGATCTCCAGCATTTGCGCCAGCTTGGCCCAGTCCTCGTAGCAAGCCGGGCGCTCCACCTCCAGATGCTGGTCGCGCGCCATGTTCATCAGCGCCTGCTTGACCAGCACGGAGGCCAGGCCCGGATTGGCGCCTTGCGTCACTACGGCCGTTGCGCCGTGGCGCTTGTCCAGGCGGAACGCCAGCACCGCTTCGCGCAGCGCGTAGTTGGAGCGCTGCGACAGCGACAGTTGCTCGTCTTCGTAAAAGCCTTTCCACGGTTCGGTGCAGGTGTCGAGGTAAAGCACGCCGCGCCGCCAGCAATAGCGGATCAGGTCCAGGCTCGATACATCCACCGACAGGTTGAGCAGGAAATCGCCTTTCTGCAGCAGCGGATCGAGGATGCTTTCGAGATTCCCCTCTACCAGTGGGGTAGCTTCGTACGCGATTCCGTATTCCTCGGCGATGCCGCTCTTGTCAGGACCGCGCGACACCACCGTAACCTGCGACGGCTTGAGTTCAAAGTGACGAAACAGTAGCGGCAATACTGCCTGGCCAATGCTGCCGAAACCGAGCATGACCAGGCGCCCCGGCAGCGCGCCGTATTTCTTATGCGTGTCCATCCTGCCTCCCCTTAGTGATGCCTATTGTGTGGCGCGCACCGGTTGGCTTCCATGCGGGATTTAACATTCCCCCCTTCTTGCATTTTGCAAAAAATGGGTTAAGATATGTCTTATTGAGATATATCTTAACTTTTGAGGAGGAAGCCATGTTCCACTTTTTCCGCGGCCACCACCGGCTGCACCATGAGCACCACCATCACCAGCGCGGCGGCGGCCGCGGCCCAAAGATGTTTGATGCGGGCGCCATGCGCTACGTTGTGCTGCAACTGATCGCCGATAAACCGCGCCACGGCTACGAAATCATCAAGGAACTGGAAACGCTGACCGGCGGCAGTTACTCGCCCAGCCCTGGCGCCATTTACCCGCTGCTGTCGATGATGGCCGACATGGGCCATGTCGACATCGTCAAGGAAGGCAACAAGAAGCTGTATTCGATCCTGCCGGAAGGGCAGCAGTTCCTCGATGAGAACCGCAATATGGTGGACGCCTACATGGCGCGCCTGGTCGAGAACGCGCGCGGCGAAGACGGCGGCGACCTGCGCACCCTGATGCACGCCCTGAAAGACGCCGTGATCACCCGCGGCCGAGGCCCGCGCACCACCCGCGAGCACGTCGACGCAATTCGCGCTATTCTCAAGCGCGCCATCACTGAAATTAACAATCTAGACTGATGACCCAGACACTTACTCCGCAACGCGAACGCACAGTCCTATGGCTGCTGGCGTTCATACAATTCACCGTCATCATGGACTTCATGGTCATGATGCCGCTCGCTCCGCAACTGATGAAGGCGTTCACCATATCGGCGGCCCAGGTTTCGGGCGCCGTATCGGCCTACGCCTGGTGCGCCGGCCTTTCCGGCCTGCTGGCTGCGACGTATGCCGACCGCTTCGACCGCAAGAAACTGCAGCTCGTCGTTTTCATGCTGTTCAACCTGTCGAACCTGGCCTGCGCGCTGGCGCCTAACTTCCACGTTCTGGTGCTGTCGCGCGCCTTTGCCGGCATGACGGGCGGCGTGCTCGGTGCGATCAGCATGTCCATCATTGCCGACCTGATTCCGCAGGAGCGCCGCGGCGCCGCCACGGGTGTCGTGATGACTTCCTTCAGCATGGCCGCGATTGCCGGCGTGCCGATTGGCGTCATGCTCGGCGCGCACTTCGGCTGGCAGTCGCCGTTCTACCTGCTGGTCGTGCTGTCGATGCTGGTATGGGTTGTTGCTGCGCGCACGCTGCCTTCGATGACGGCGCACCTGGCGAACGCGCCGGTGCCCCTGGCGCGCGTGTTGCCAGAGCTGCTCGGACTGTTCACCGTGGGCGCCCACTTACGCGGTTTCCTGCTGTGCTTTGTGGTGACGGTCAGCGGCATGATGGTGATTCCCTTCATCTCGCCTATGCTGGTCGGGAACCTTGGCGTCGAGCCGGCGCAGATCAGCTATGTCTACCTGTGCGGCGGCATCGCCACCCTGTTCAGTTCACGCCTGATCGGCGGCTGGTCGGACAAGGCCGGCAAGCAGCGCGTGTTCCGCTGGGTGGCGCTGTTCTCAGTCGCGCCGACGCTGTTCATGACCCATATGCCGCAGATCCCGCTGCTGGTGATCATGCTGTTCTTCCCATTCTTCATGGTGGCGATGTCGGGACGCTTCGTGCCGCTGCAGGCGCTGCTGACCACCATCCCGGAGCCAAAACGGCGCGGCGCTTTCCTCAGCGCGAATGCGGCGGTACAGCAGATGGGGACGGGGATTGGCGCCTTCGCCGGTGGCCTGCTGGTGCATACCGATGCGGCAGGGCATTTGCTGGGTTACGGTACCATCGGCATCATCGCCTCGGCGCTGATCCTGTTCGCGGTATGGTGGATCGGACGGGTGCAGTCCGCACCCGCAGCGCTTACTGCGCGTTCCCCTGCTTGACCACCAGGTCCAGCAGGCGCTGGCCATGCTCGAGAACGGGCTTGGCCAGTTCATCCCTCACGATGTCGCTGAAGAATCCATCGGTCACGCGATTGCCGTCCTGCGACAGGAAAGTAAAGCGCAACTGGCCGGCACCCGGCGCGTAGACCGGTTTTTGCTGCGAGGCCTTGATGAAGGCCGGGATGGCGCTTGCCACCAGTACTTTGGCCTGCGCTGCCACATCGGCTGGCGCACCTTCGAAAACGGCGGTACGGCCGGTCTGGTTGATATAGCGTACGCGCCCGTCGGCGTAGGCGGCCAGGGTGTCCATGCTGCCATCCAGCGGCACCTCGATCACCACCCCCAGCACTTCCGGGGTGCCTGGGGAGTGGCCGTTGGCGCGCAGCCAGTGCGCGGCCAGCAGGCGCACGCGCGATTCTTCGTTGGCATCTTGCGCGATGGCCTGTACCACGCGCGCATCCGGAGCTTCTCCAAACAGCTGGCCGACATCGTCGGCGAACAGCATCTTGTGCACGGTGTTTAATTCTTCCGTGCCGTACGGCGCGTCAGCGCGGAGCTTCGATTTGGCGCTGAACGCCGCAAACAACTTCTTGAACATCTTTTACCATCCAGTTAATGCTTCAACTTCCGTAATGTGGCGCCAGCTTGGGCGGGCGCGCATCATGTCGGCATATTTTTGCAACGCCGGCCAGGCCGTTGCAGGGCGCGGCATATTGCGCGACCAGCGCATGTACATGGTCAGCATCAGGTCCGCGCCGGAGAACGTTTCGCCCAGCAGGTAAGGGCCATTATCGGCCAGGCGCGCATCGAGCGTCGCCCACGCCGATTCGATGCGCTGCTGGATTGCAGCGCGCAGCGCGCTGTCTTCCTTCGTGCTGTTAAGGTCCGACGGGTAGAACCACAGGCGGAAGTTATTGCCCAGGCTATTTGCCATCATCACGATCAATTCATACCATTCGGCGCGCGCCAGCGAACCGGCGGGCGGCGCCAGGTTCGATTGCGGGTGGCGTTCGGCCAGCATCATCATCAAGGCCGCGGATTCGGTGAAAGGCTTGCCATCAATGAGGAGGGTAGGGACTTTGCCCTGCGGATTGATACGCAGGTATTCAGGGCTGCGCTGCTGGCCCGCTTCAATGTCGATTTCCGCCAGTTCGTAAGGTGCGCCGATCTCTTTCAGCGCCGCGTGGATCGCCAGGCTGGCCGTGCCGCGGCCATAGTAGAGGGTGTACATGGTTTAGTCCTTCAAGCCTTTGCGCCATTGATCAAGCGACATCAGCTCGCCGCTGACATCGTCCTCGACGAGGATTTCGCCGTTCACATGCGAGACCAGGAAGCTTGCCACCGCTTGCGCCATGTCATCGCCGTTTTCCACGAAAATGAGCTGGTAGTACGGATTGCCTTTCACATCGCGCGGGGCCGGATCGGTTTCAAGCAGCGCTCCATGCCGCTCGCCGCCGCTGCGCTTTTCAATCGCATCGGCCAGTCGTTTCAACTCCGGCAGTGCCATCAGCTT
>CAMLSG010000177.1 GCA_946482635.1 uncultured Duganella sp. | reverse complement strand
TCATGATGAAGGCGCACCGCGCCATCGAATCGATCACGCTGGACCGCGAAGTGGCGCACCTGAAGGACGACCTGATGCCGCGCTACGCCTCCCTGATTTACAACGGCTACTGGTGGGCGCCTGAGCGCGTCGCGCTGCAGACCCTGATCGACCACACCCAAGGCACCGTGAACGGCTGGGTACGCGTCAAGCTGTACAAGGGCAACGTGATCGTCGTGGCCCGCGATTCGAAGACCGATTCGCTGTTCGACCAGACCATCGCCACCTTCGACGAAGACGGCGGCGCCTACAACCAGGCCGACGCCGGCGGCTTCATCAAGCTGAACGCGCTGCGCATGCGCATCGCCGCCAACGCAAGGAACAAGCGCGGCCAGTAAACTGCCCCCGCTCTCCTATGACGGGCCGCTTTGCGCGGCCCGTTTTTTTTGCTACATTGCCTTGGAAGAAAGCCCCCCGTCCCCGGAGACCCGCGCATGAACAATCTAAGCATCAAGAATAAACTGTATATCGGCTTCGGCAGCATAGTGGCAATCATCTTGCTACTTTTAATCACGGCCTATAACAATTTCGCCAGCCTGACCGATGCCAACAGGTGGGACAGGCACACGATGGAGGTACTGCTCCAGCTCGACCGGATCAACAGCGTGTCGCTGCAAATCCAGGTCGACACGCGCGGTTATATCCTGACCGGCAGCGAAGCCCTGATCGGCAGCGAGCGCGAAAACGCGGAGCAACTGAAGCAGCAAGTCGCCAAAGCGGTCCAACTGACGGCGGACAATCCGCAACAGAACGAGCGCCTGAAGCGCGCGCAGGCCCTGCTCACCACCTGGGCCGACGTCAACATCCGCCGCCAGATCGACAAGCGACGCTCGCTGGGCGACACCAAAGGCGCAGCCGAAATCCTGGGGCAGTCGTCGGAACTGAAGGAAGCCGGCGCCATCGTGGCCAGCGCGCGCGAACTGCTGGACCAGGCGGCCGAAGAAGAGCGCCGCTTGCTGGCCGAGCGCAGCGCCAAGGCGGTTGACCTGCATTCGAACCAGAACAACCTGCTGCTGGGCGGCGGCGCGGCGGTATTCGTGCTGTCGCTGCTGATCGCCTATACGCTGGGGCGCGCCATCCTGGCCCCGCTGACCAACCTGACCGCAGCACTGGCCCGTCTGGGCGGCGGCGACCAGACGGCCCGCATCGTCGTGACCTCGGGCGACGAACTGGGGAAAGTCAGCGAAGACTTCAACAAGATGGCGCAGCAACTGCAGGACGCAACGCTGCGTGAGCAGTCACAGACCAATGAGCTGCGCGCGAAAGTCGACTCCCTGCTTGGCGTTGTGGCGCGCGCTGCCGGCGGCGACATGACCGGCAAGATTTCCGTGGGTGGCGACGACGCGATCGGCCAGCTGGGCGACGGTTTGCAGCGCATGTTCGACAACCTGCGCCAGTTGCTGACCAATGTGCAGAAGGCGGGCATCCAGGTCACCACCTCGGCCACCGAGATTGCCGCTTCGGCCAAGCAGCAGGAGGCAACCGGCGTCGAGCAGGCACAGACTTCGGTGGAGGTGCTCAGCACCACCAAGGAGATTTCGTCCAATACCTCGCAATTGCTGAAGACGATGGAAGATGCGACCGCGGTGGCCGACTACACCACCAGCGCCACGTCCGAGGCCCAGGGCAACCTGCGCCGCATGGACCAGACCATGCAGAACATGGTCAACGCCACCGATTCGATCAATGCCAAGCTGGCCGCGCTGTCGGAAAAGGCGTCCAACATCAACTCGGTGCTGACCACCATTACCAAGGTGGCCGACCAGACCAATATCCTGTCGCTGAATGCCGCCATCGAAGCCGAGAAGGCCGGCGAAGCGGGACGCGGCTTCTCGGTGGTGGCAACCGAAATCCGCCGCCTGGCCGACCAGACTTCGGTGTCGACCTGGGATATCGAGCAGATGCTGAAGGAGATGCAGTCGGCTGTATCGGCCAGCGTGATGGGCATGGACAAGTTCTCGGAAGAGATCCGCCGCAGCGTAGGCGAGGTGCGCCAGGTGACCGACCAGCTGTCGGGCGTGATGGACCAGGTGCAGAAACTGGCGCCGCAGTTCGACGCGGTGCTGCAGGGCATGCAGGCACAGGCCGTCGGCGCGCAGCAGATTACCGAAACCATGATGCAGCTTAACGATGCCACCCAGCAGACCGTCGAATCGCTGAAGGCAACCAGCGAGGCCGTGCACCAGCTGCAGTACGCGGCCGGCGACCTGCAATCGAGCGTCTCCACTTTCGCCGTCAACGCATGAAAGTATTAGTCTTCCACATTGGCTCCGACCGCTACGGCCTTCCGTTGCGGCAGGTGCGGCGCGTGCTGCCCTCGCTGGAACTGAAGGGCATCCCGTTGGCGCCGGACAGTGTGGCTGGCTTGATGAACCTGCACGGCACGCCGCTGCCGGTGATCGACCTGTCGCGCATCAGCGGCAGGGCGCCGTCGCGGCAGCATTACGACACGCGCATCGTGGTGGCCGATTACATTGCGCCCGACGGTACGGTGCACGCACTGGGACTGATGGCGGAACGGGTGCAGGGCGTGCAGGACGTGGCGCCGCAAGACCTGGCGCCAAGCGGCGTGCAGGCCGCGCCCTTCCTGGGCCAGGTAGCGGGCGATGCGCAAGGCATGGTGCAGCTGGTCGAGGTCAATGACCTGCTGCCGGCCGAGTTGCGGGCGCGCCTGTTCCCGGCGGAGGTGGCTACCGGATGAACGTGCTCTCCACATTGCGCCGCCTGACCGGCATGAACCTGGCCCGCAACACGGTCGAACTGGCGGTCAAGCGGCGCATGGAGGCGACCGGCGCGACAGCGCGCAAGGCCTATGTCGATGGGCTGGACGAAGCGGAGTTGCGCGAGCTGGTGGAGCTGGTGGTGGTGCCGGAGTCCTGGCTGTTCCGCGATCCTCAGGCATTTGCAGCGGCGGTCGCCTTTGTCCGCCAGCGGCTGGCCGCAGGGGCCAGGGTCGTGCGCATTTTGTCGGTGCCCTGCGCCGGCGGCGAAGAGCCCTATTCGATGGCGATGGCGCTGTTCGACGCAGGCGTGAAGCCGCAATCGTTCCTGATCGACGCCGTGGACATCAGCGCGGCCTGCATTGTGCGCGCCGAGGCGGGGGTATTTGGACGCAACGCGTTTCGCGGGCAGGAATTATCGTTCCGCGACCGCTATTTTTCCTGGTCCGGCGAGGATGAACTGTATCGCATCGACGATGCGCTGCGGGCGCGCATCCGCTTCGGCCAGGGCAGCATCCTGGAAGGCGAACTGGGCACGGCGCGCCAGTATGACGTTATCTTTTGCCGCAACCTGCTGATCTATTTCGACGAGCCGACCACCGCTGCCGCCATTGAGCGCCTGTCGGACCGCCTGGCCAACGACGGCATGATCCTGGCTGGCTACGCCGAGGTGCCGTCCTTTGTTCGCCACGGCTTTTCGCCGCTGCCGCACCGGCAGGCTTTCGCCCTGCGCAAGGATATCAAGCGCCCCGGCGCCCCGGCCCGCGCCGCCCTGCCCGCCAGCGCGCCTTTGCTCCCCAGCGCCAGTCCCGCCCATCGGCGAGCGCCCGCCCCGGGCCGCGGCGCGCCTCCGGCCGCAAAGGCAGCCAGTTCGCCGCGGCCGCCCCATGCCGGCAGCACCGGCGCAACCCCAGCGCCGACGCTGGCCGCCGCCGGCGACGAATCCCTGCTGGCGCACGCGCGCAAGCTGGCTGACGCAGGCAAGGTGCTGCAAGCCGATTCCGCCTGCCGCGAATTCCTCGCCCAGCAGCCTGAGTCGGCCGAAGCCTATTTCATCCTCGGCCTGCTGGCCGAAACCAGCGGCAAGCCAGCCGATGCCGAAGCACACCTGAAACGCTGCCTCTACCTGCAACCGGACCATTACGAAGCCCTGTGCCACCTGGCCCTGCTGCAAGAGCAAGGCGGCAACAGCAGCGCCGCCGCCACATTGAAGGCCCGTGCCGCGCGCGCGTTCCAGCGCCAGCAGCCATAGTGATAGCCGACGAAAACAATGACTGATCAAATCCAAGACCTGGTCGACTGCTGGAACCGCATCGGCGTCGCCGGCGACCATAGCTGCGAGATCCTCGACAAGGCGGTCCACTGCCGCAACTGCGAGGTGTATGCCGGCGCCGCATTACGCAACCTGCAGCGTCCCGTCGATCCCGGCTACCTGCGCGAATGGGCCGAGCACTTCCGCGCCCCGCAGGAACAAGGCGCGCGGCACGACAGCTCCTGCGTCGCCTTCCGCATTGGCCGCGAGTGGCTGGCCCTGCCGACCAATATGTTCCAGCAGATTGCGCCGAAAGCCGTTCCCCATCGCCTGCCTCACCGCAATGCGCGCGGACTGCGCGGCGTCGTCAATGCCGGCGGCAAGCTGTATCCCTGCATCTCCCTGGCCGATCTGCTGGGCATCGACGAAGCCGGCGGCGAAGCAGCCAGCGGCCGCCATACTTTCGCCCGCATGCTGCTGGTGCAGTGGGAGGGCCAGTCCTATGCACTGCCGGTGGCGGAACTGCACGGCATCATCCGCTACGCCGCCAGCGAGCTCAAAGCGCCGGCCGCCACCATCAACAAAGGCATTGAGCGTTACCTGGCCGGCGTGCTGGCGCACCAGGACATGCAGGTCGGCTGCCTGGACGACAGCCTGCTGGGCTACCAACTCGCGAGGACCCTGCGATGACCGACAAGAAGGATGACCTGAGCCAGTTCTCCATGCTGGACCTGTTCCGCATGGAGGCCGACAGCCAGACGCAGATCCTGACGGACGGCCTGCTGGCCTTCGAGCGCCGCAACGATCCGGCCGCGGTCGAATCCATGATGCGGGCGGCGCATTCGATCAAGGGCGCCGCTTCCATCGTCGGGCTGGAGATGATCGTGCAACTGGCCCACGGCATGGAAGATGCCTTCATCGCCGCCCAGGCTGGCAAGCTGAAACTGACGGCCAATCGGGTTGACGCTTTGCTGGCTGCGGTCGACCTGATCGTGCAGTGCTCGCGCGTCAATGGCGACCTGGATGCCTGGCTGGCGGCGAATGGCGCGCAAGTCAGCAAGACCATGAATGACGTGCAGGGCATTGCCTTCCTGCCGGAGCCGCTCGGCCTGCCGCCTGCACTGCCGGCAGCGGCGCCTGCGCCCGAGGTCCAGCCGGATATTCCTGTCGTGGAGGCCCCGGCCGACGGCACAGCGGAACAGCCGGTGCCCGGCCGCTCCCTGCCCCCGATGAAAACCGCGCAAAACTTCGACCGCCTGCTCGCGCTGGCGAGCGAAGCGCGCATCAACGCGCACCAGCTGCATCCGCTGATCCAGGGCATGCAGCGCTACAAGCGCAACCAGGCCGCCCTGTTTGCGGTGCTGGAAGACGTGATGGAAGCCGCATCCCGCACCAGCGACCCGGCACTGAAGGAAAAGGCCCTGCTGGCGATCCAGAAAAGCCAGCCGCTCAAGCAATTCATGCTGGAGCACATCACCGACATGGAAAACTACGAACGGCGCCTGCTGACAGGTTCCGAAAACATGGTCGACGAGGTGCTATCGCTGCGCATGCGCCCCTTCCGCGACGGCATCCAGCACTTCCCGCGCATGGTGCGCGACCTGGCCCGCAACCTGGGCAAGGACGTGGTGTTGCGGGTGGAAGGCGAAGACACGCTGGTCGACCGCGACATCCTGCAGCGCATCGAAAGCCCGTTGAACCATATGCTGCGCAACGCCGTCGACCACGGCATGGAAAGCGCACAAGAACGGCTTGCAGCCGGCAAGCCAGCTACCGGCACCATCGTGATGGAAGCGCGCCACCGCGCCGGCATGCTGAATATCGAGATCAGCGACGATGGCCGCGGCGTCGATCCGGAAAAGATCCGCCGCACCGTCATCGAGCGCAAGATGGCCACCGAGCAGATGGTGGGCGCCATGTCGCAGGCGGAGCTGCTGGAATTCCTGTTCCTGCCCGCCTTCAGCCTGAAAGGCGGCATTACCGAGATCTCCGGCCGCGGCGTCGGCCTGGACATCGTGCACGACACCATCCGCCAGCAAAACGGCACGGTGCGCATCGAATCCGAAATGGGCAAAGGCTTCCGCACTTCGATCACGCTGCCGCTCACGCAATCGATCGTGCGCGCCTTGGTGGTAGACGTCAAAGGCGAAGCCTATGCGGTGCCCATCGTCAAGGTGGAGCGCGTCTTCATGGTGCCGCAAAGCGCCGTGCACACGCTGGAAAACAAGCAGTTCTTCGACCACGGCGGCGAACACCTTGGCCTGGTGGCCGCTGCCCAGGTGCTGGAACTGGGCGACATGGACCATGCCGAGGAGATGCCGGTGGTCGTCATCGGCGGCAGCGCACGCCGCTACGCCCTGGTCGTCGACAAGATCCGCGGCGAGGAAAGCCTGGCGGTACAGGCCATCGACCCGATTTTCGGCAAGATGCGCGATATCTCCGCCGCCGCCCTGCTGGACGATGGCGAACCGGTGTTGATCCTGGACGTGCCCGACCTGTTGCTTTCGGTCGAAAAGCTGCTGGAAGAAGGCGGCCTGCATCAACTTACGCGCGCAGACCACGCAGGACGGCGTAGAATGAAACGCATTCTTGTCGTGGACGATTCGCTGACGGTGCGCGAAATGGAGCGTAAATTGCTCGTCGGGCGCGGTTTTGAAGTGGACATCGCCGTTGACGGCATCGATGGCTGGAACGTGGTGCGCAGCGGCGACTACGACCTGGTCATCACCGATGTCGACATGCCGCGCATGGATGGCATCGAACTGGTAACCCTGATCAAGAAAGACCTGCACTTGCATAAGCTGCCCGTGATGATCGTCTCCTACAAAGACCGGCCGGAAGACCGCGCACGCGGCTTGGCCGCGGGGGCGGACTATTACCTGACCAAGGGCAGCTTCCACGACGAGACGCTGCTCGATGCGGTGTCCGACCTGATAGGCGACGCATACCGATGAGGATTGGCATTGCCAACGATGTCCCGATGGCGGCTGAAGCGCTGCGGCGCGTGGTCGCCAGCACGCAGGAGCACCAGGTGGCATGGATCGCCCGCACCGGGCTGGAAGCGGTGCAGAAATGCCTTACCGACCGACCCGACCTGGTCCTGATGGACCTGAATATGCCCGAACTGGACGGGGTCGAAGCGACGCGCCGCATCATGGAGGAAAGCCCCTGCGCCATCCTGGTGGTGACCGGGCGCCCGCAGGACAATGTCAACCAGGTGTTCCGCGCCCTGGGCGCCGGCGCGCTCGACGTGACAGCCACCCCGGTGCTGCAGGGGAAAGCAGGCGGCGACGCCGAGCTGCTGCACAAGATCAAGACCATGGACAAGCTGATTCGCCACAGCGGTGGCAGCCAGTCCATGCAGCCGCGCCGCAACACAGCGTTGCCGGAGCAGCGCGAGGCGGCGCTCGACACCCTGGTGGCAATTGGCGCTTCGACCGGCGGCCCGATGGCCGTGGCGCGTATCCTGGCCGGCTGGACGCCGCCGCCCAACTGCGCCGTCGTCGTGGTACAACACATCGACGAAAACTTCGCCGATCATTTTGCCAAATGGCTGTCGGAACAACTGGCGGTCCCAGTGCGTGCAATTGAAAATCGCACTCCCCTGCAGGGTGGTATCGTCATGGTCGCCAAAAGCAACGACCATCTGGTACTGGATGAAAAACACCAACTGGGTTACGATGCCAACCCGAAGGATTACGCCTACCGGCCCTCGGTCGATGTGTTTTTCAACTGCGTGGCACAGCACTGGAAGGGCGACGCAGTCGGCGTGCTGCTGACCGGCATGGGGCGCGATGGGGCCGAAGGCATGCTGGCATTGCGCCGCGCGGGCAAGAACACCATTGCCCAGGACCAGGCCAGTTGCGCGGTGTACGGCATGCCGCGCGCCGCGATCGAACTGGATGCGGCGCAAACCATCCTGCCTCTCGATAAGATCGGCCCATTCCTGCGAAGCGCGATCGGAGGCAAACTGATTTAAAGGAAAGCGATGCCTGACGTACTCACCTTGAACCTGGAAACCGAGCCAAGCCTGACCCACTTCAAGGTACGCGTGCTGCTGGTCGACGACCAGTTGATCATTGCGGAAGCGGTGCGGCGCATGCTGGCCGACCAGGACGATATCGAATTCCACTTCACCACCGATGCGCGCGAGGCGATTTCGGTCGCCAACTCGCTGCAGCCGACCGTCATCCTGCAAGACCTGGTCATGCCGGAAGTGGACGGCTTTGAGCTGATCCGCCGCTTCCGCGCCGAGGAAATGCTGGCGCACGTGCCGATCATCGTGTTGTCCGCCCGCGAAGACCCGAAGCTGAAAGCGCACGGCTTTGCCGTCGGCGCCAATGACTACCTGGTCAAGCTGCCCGACAAGCTGGAACTGCTGGCGCGCGTGCGCCACCACTCGAATGCCCACATCCACCGCCTGCAGCGCGACCAGGCGTTCCGCTTCCTGCGCGAGAGCCAGCAGAAACTGGCGGCCGCCAATGTGGAGCTGCAAAAGCTGGCCGCGCTCGACCCGCTGACCGGCATTTCCAACCGCCGCCGATTCGATGAAACCCTGGTGCTGGAATGGCAGCGCGGCAAGCGCGACAAAACGCCTTTGTCGCTGCTGATGGTCGACGTCGACTATTTCAAGCAATACAACGACAGCTACGGCCACCCGGCCGGCGACCTGGCGCTGAAGAAGGTTGCAGCGGTCATGACCGAAAACCTGAAGCGGCCGGCCGACCTGGTCACGCGCTACGGCGGCGAGGAATTCGCCATCATCCTGCCGGAAACCGACAATGCCGGCGCCATGAATGTCGCCCAGTCGTGCGTGCGCCAACTGGAAAAACTGGAAATTGAAAATGCCAATGCCGCGCCTTACGGCGTGCTGACCATGTCGATCGGCGTGCGGACCGTCGTGCCCACCAAGCAATCGTCGTGGAGCGAACTGGTATCGGCCGCCGACCGCGCCCTTTACGCCGCCAAGGCAGGCGGCCGCAACCGCGTCGTCAACGCAGAATGAACAATTAAAGGGGACGTACCCTTTGAAGGGGTACGTCCCCATTTAATTGCCGGAGCTGACCCCGACTTTTAAATGAAGACTGGCTCGGGTTCGAGCGCTACGCCGTAGCGCGCCGATACGTCGGCCTGGATGGCGGCGGCCAGCGCTTGCACTTCGGCGCCGGTAGCGCCGCCATTGTTCACCAGCACCAGGGCCTGTTTCGGATAGACCCCGGCTGCGCCCATCGACTTGCCCTTCCACCCGCACTGATCAATCAGCCAGCCTGCAGCCAGCTTTTCGCTGCCGTCCGGCTGGCGGTGGTGCACCAGGGTTGGGAATTTTTCCAGCAACGCGGCGCAGTGCTCGGCGCTGACCACGGGATTCTTGAAGAAGCTGCCGGCATTGCCGATTTGCGCCGGGTCGGGTAGCTTGCGGCGGCGGATGGCGATCACGGTATCCGCCACTTGCTGCGGCGTCGGCGCAGCAATGCCCTGCTCCGCCACGGCATTGGCCAGTTCGGCGTAGCGCAAATTCGGCTGCCAGGCGCGCGGCAAGGCAAAGCTCACGTCGAGGATGATCAGCTCGCGGCCTTCGTGCTTGAACACGCTGTCGCGGTAGGCAAAGCGGCAGTCAGCGCCGTCCATCACCCGCACGTCGCCGCTGGCCGGGTCGAACGCGGTTAGCGACAGGAAATAATCCTTGGTTTCCGCCCCATACGCCCCAATATTCTGGATCGGAGCTGCACCCACGGTGCCGGGGATCAGCGACAGGTTTTCCAGCCCGCCGACACCCTGCGCCAGGGTCCATTGCACGAAATCGTGCCAGGTTTCGCCGGCCGCGGCGCGGACGTGGTGGTGGGTCGGGGTGCCGGCCAGGATTTCGCGGCCTTCCAGGGCGATATGCAGCACCAGCCCCGGAAAATCGCGCGTCAGCAGCAGGTTGCTGCCGCCGCCCAGCACCAGGCGCGGCATGGCAGCCAGTTGGGGGTCGGCCAGGGCGGCGCGCAACAGCTCCAGCGATGTCACGCGCAGGTAATGTTTGGCGCGTACATCAATACTGAATGTATTTAATTGCTTCAGTGGGTATTCGTGCTGGAGAAAATCGGGGAAAGGCATGGGTAGATCAAGTTTTTGCT
The DNA here is from genome assembly GCA_946482635.1 of uncultured Duganella sp. The sequence continues at coordinate 1,424 of CAMLSG010000177.1, read as the reverse complement.
CGATTATAGTGCAATTATGACAAAAACGACCGAGCGTTCGCTTGTTTGTCCGTTAAAATGTCGCTTCTTTTGAATCCGCCCTCTGGGCGGGTGCTTCATTGTAAAGGAAAGAATATGCCATCGTTTGACGTAGTATCCGAAGCGGACATGATCGAGGTGCGCAACGCCGTCGATCAAAGCAACAAGGAAATCTCGACCCGCTTCGACTTCAAAGGCAGCGATGCGCGCGTAGAACAAAAAGAAAACGACCTGACGGCATTCGCCGATTCGGAGTTCCAGCTTGGCCAGGTGCGCGATGTGCTGACCAACAAGCTGGCCAAACGCAAGGTCGACGTGCGCTTCCTCGACGAAGGCAAGGTAGAGAAGATTGGTGGGGACAAAGTCAAGCAGGTCATCAAGGTGAAGAACGGTCTCGATTCCGAGACCGCCAAGAAGATCACCAAGGTAATCAAGGAAAGCAAGATGAAGGTCCAGGCCAGCATCCAGGGCGAGTCGGTACGTGTGAGCGGTGCCAAGCGCGACGACCTGCAGGCTGCGATGCAGCTGCTGCGCAAGGACGTGCCGGACACGCCTCTGGAATTCAACAATTTCCGCGATTGATCGAAGGACTGTAATGAAACGTGTTGACGATTTCCGCCTCAAGTTTGGCGACAAAGAGTATGTGCCAATCATGATCGGCGGGATGGGCGTGGATATTTCCACGACCGAACTGGCGCTGGAAGCAGCGCGCCTTGGCGGCATCGGCCATATTTCCGATGCGATGGTGGAGGATGTTTCGGACCGCAAGTTCGACACCACCTTCGTCAAGGACAAGACCCGCCTGTACAAGCACAACATCAATAACATGGACAAGTCCGAGGTGCAGTTCGACCTCGGTCGCCTGGCCGAAGCCCAGCGCCGCCATATCGGCGACACCATGCAGCGCAAGGAAGGCCCCGGCCTGATCTTCGTGAACTGCATGGAAAAGCTGACCATGAACGGCCCGAAGGAAACCCTGCGCACCCGCCTGAACGCGGCGCTGGATGCGGGGATCGACGGCATCACCCTGTCGGCGGGCCTGCACTTCGGCTCCTTCGCCCTGATGGCGGACCATCCGCGCTTCCGCGAAGCGAAGCTGGGCATCATCGTGTCGTCCGTGCGCGCGCTGCAGATCTTCCTGCGCAAGAACCATAAACTGAACCGCCTGCCCGACTACGTGATTGTGGAAGGCCCATTGGCCGGCGGCCACCTGGGCTTTGGCCTGGAGGACTGGAAGGAATTCGACCTGCACCAGATCGTGCAGGAGATCCTCGATTACATGAAGGCGGAAAACCTGGACGTTCCAGTGATCGCCGCAGGCGGTGTGTTCACCGGCAGCGATGCGGTATCGTTCCTGGAAATGGGCGCGGCCGGCGTGCAGGTGGCGACCCGCTTCACCGTGACCA
>CAMLSG010000176.1 GCA_946482635.1 uncultured Duganella sp. | reverse complement strand
GCGCTCAAGCCTTATCTCGGCACGAAGCGATCCACTTCATCGATGAGCTGCGCGCGGCCGCGCGACGCCCGTTCCAGGTGCAGGAAATGCGTGGCGCCAGGGATGCGAACCATGCGCACGGCTGCCGCGTGCGCAAGGTCGGCCTGCAGGTTCTGCATGTCCTCCGGCCGCGACCAGAAATCCTTTTCGCCGGCGATGGCCAGCACTGGCGCGGTAATCAGCGATGCATCCCATAGCTGGCGGCCGGTCGCCAGGTAGAAGCTATCCTCCATCGCGCCGCACGGTGCGCGGAAGCTGCGCGGCTCGCGCTGGCGGCTGGTGTCGTCGCTGTCCAGCGCTGCTTCGACATAGGCTTGCGCTACGGCCGGATCGCGCGCATTGTCCTTGTCTTCGCCCAGCGTGCGGTCCCAGGCACCCAAGGTCGATGCGGCATCGGACATGCGGTAATTGCCGCACGCCGCGCGGTTGAAGGCGCCCGGGTGCTCCTTGTCCTCCATTCCCGTTCCGCGTCCGATCAGCGGATGTGCGGAGGCGCCGCGATAAAGGCTGTTCAGCATGATTACCGCGCTGAGTTTTGGCGAGTGCAGGGTCGCATAATGGCCGGCCCACTGGCCGCCAGTGGCCCAGCCAAACAGCGCCACCTTGGCGCCGCCGCTGCGCTGGCGCACAAAATCGACCGCCGCATCGATATCTTCAACGGCGGCATTGGTTCGCGCCAATGCCGCGCCGGTAGTGGGCGGCGCATCCATCCCAGGCAGGCGCGTAGAAGCGCCGTAGCCGCGTACGTCGAGCGTATATACATCGAAACCGCGCGCCGCCAAGTCCGCCGCCAGCGAGCCGCCGGCCACGGGCAGGTCGAACGAAGCCTTGGAACTGACCCTCGCACCATGCACCAGCAGGATAGGGCGCTTGCCGCGATGCTGGCCGACTTCCGTTACCGCCAGCGAGATCCCCGGCGCGGAGGGGACATGGAATTGTTGTGAAGCCTGGGCCTGGAAAGACAACAGGACTGTAAGGATGAGAAGCGGAATTTTCATCTGGATTTCCTCGAGCGTGCACGCCGTGAAGGTTATCGAAAAAACAAACGTCCCGCCACCCCCTGGTTCCGCATTATCGGAACCTGCTTTGGTGATTTTCATAATTGCCCGGCAAACCTGTGCGTTGGAGAATGCGCTTCCGATACTCACCGGGAGACGATGCATGGGGCCTTTACTTTATCCAGGCCGGTATGGCGCAGGGATCGCAGCGATCTTCTGGTATGCCGGCGCGCTTGCCGCTGCACCGGCGACGACCTACGTGTGGGACAGCGTGGCAATCGGAGGCGGAGGCTTTGTGTCGGCCGTCATCCCGAGCCGCAGCGAGGCTGGTGTGGTGTATGCCCGCACCGATGTGGGCGGAGCTTATCGCTGGGACAAACGGGCAGGGCGTTGGGTGGCTTTGCTTGACTGGCTGGGCGATGCCGACACCGGCCTGCTGGGCGTCGACTCCCTGGCCGTTGACCCGCACAATGCCGGCAAAGTCTACCTCCTGGCCGGCATCGGCTACCTGCAGAATGGCCGCACGGCTATCCTGCGCTCCAGCGATTATGGCAAGACCTGGGCAGTGACGGAGACTACCGGCCAATTCAAGACGCATGGCAATGGCATGGGGCGCAATAATGGCGAGCGGCTGGCTGTCGATCCCGGCAACGGCGACGTGCTCTACGCCGGCACGCGCTGGAATGGCCTGTTCAAAAGCTCGGACGCCGGCGCCAGTTGGCGCCACGTGGCGAGCCTGGACGTCAAGGTTACCCCGAACGGTGCGGGCATCAGCTTTGTACTGCCTGACCCGGCCAGCGTGAAGGACGGCGCCGCGCGGCGCCTGTACATTGGCGTGTCGCGCTACGGCTCCGTCGGCCCCAACTTCTATCGCAGCGACGATGGCGGCGCAACTTTTACGCCAGTCCAAGGCGCTCCTGCGGCGCTGATGCCGCAACGCGCGGCGCTCGATGGCGCAGGCAAGCTTTACATCACGTTTGCGAACGGCGCCGGCCCGCATCCGAACAACAGGCAACCCGAACCCATGGACCGGGGCCAGGTGTGGCAATACGCCATCGATAAAGGCGCATGGAAGAACGTGACGCCAGCTGGTTTTACGGCGCCTTTCAGCGGCATCAGCGTCGATGCGAAAAACCCGCTCCGCCTCGCTGTATCCACCATCAGTACTTACCTGCCGCAGGGCGACGCCAAGGGCGACCGCCTGTTCGTCTCGAACGATGGCGGTAGCACCTGGTCCGACGTCATTGCACGCGGCTTTGAAAAGGATTTGCAGGGCGCATCCTGGATGGCGGGGCATGGCATCCATTGGGCCAGCACGCTGGAATTCGATCCCTTCGATTCAAAAGCGGCCTGGGTTACGTCCGGCAATGGCGTTTTCCATACTGCTGATATCGACACGAAGCCAGCGCGCTGGTCCTTCCACGTGCGCGGCCTCGAGGAAACGGTTCCCCTGAATGCAGTCAGCGTTCCGGGTGGACCGCTGGTATCGGCGCTGGGCGATATCGATGGCTTCCTGCACGCAAATCCCTCGCGCTATTCGCCAATCCATATGCCGCAAATGGGCACGACGTTCGGCCTGGCGGTCGCCAGTGCCAAGCCAGGCGTGATGGCGCGCGCCGGCAAGGCGATGTACCTCACCACGGATGGGGGCGTCCATTGGAAGCAAACGCGCGCGATGAACGGTGAGCAGGGGCAGCTGGCTTTGTCTTCGGATGGCGCCGTGATTCTGCATGCGCCGCGCGGCAGTTCTGAGGTTTATCGCAGCAGCGATTCAGGGACTAGCTGGAGCGTCGTGCGCGGCCTGGCCGGCGTCAACCTGCGGCCTGTTGCCGATTCGATGGCGCCCAAAGTGTTCTACGCCTACGACAACGGAGTGATGCAGGTCAGTATTGACGGCGGCGTTTCCTTCTCCCCCCGTGCGCGGCTGGCGGCAGGAGGTTCGCGTGTGATCAGGGCTGCACCGGGCAGGGAAGGGGACGTTTGGGTTCCGCTATACGGCGCGGGGCTGGCGCGCTCCACGGATGCCGGCGCCAGCTTCGCGCCGCTGGCCGGCGTCACCTATTGCGCGGCTGTCGGCTTTGGCAAGGCAGCGCCGGGCGCCAGCTATCCGGCGGTCTACATCTGGGGCAGTGTCGGCGGAGTGCGCGGAATCCACCGTTCGCTTGATGGCGGCGCGACCTGGGCGCGCATCAACGACGATGCGCACCAGTTCGGGGGCCCCGGCGACGGCCAATTCATTGTCGGCGACATGAACCGTTTCGGCGTCGTCTACATGAGCACAGCCGGTCGCGGAATCATTTACGGCCTGCCATCCGGCGGCAAGGATGATCCAGTGTTGTAGCAAGTAGACACATGCAAGCCTGCCCCTTGGGGAGGGAATCCTGCAGATTGTTTGAAAACGTTTTCAGTTTTGGTGAATTTCATAATTGCGAAGGGAAAAATAGCAAAGCAAACTCAAATCACTCAGTGGAAAACCACGAGATAGATACCAAAAAAGGAGACTAAAGCGTGAATCAGACTCACCTCAGGAAGACCGCTATTGCTATCGCTGCAGCCCAGTTTGCACTGTTTTCTGCCGGCAACGCCGCGGCCCAGGCGGCGGGTGACGCAGCCCAGCCCTCGTCCGTCGTGGTGGTGACCGGCCAGCGCGCGGCACTGCAATCGGCACAGAACATCAAACGCAATTCGGACGAAATCGTCGATTCCATCGTCGCCGAAGACATCGGCAAGCTGCCGGACCGCTCCATCACCGAAGTGCTGCAGCGTGTGGTCGGCGTGGCGATCGACCGCACTATGGCCAAAGGCGACCCGGAACACTATTCGGTGGAAGGCTCCGGGGTGACCGTGCGCGGCCTGACCTATGTGCGTTCCGAGCTGAATGGCCGCGACTCCTTCTCCGCCAACGGCGGTCGTTCGCTGAATTTTGAAGACGTTCCGCCCGAGCTGATGGCCGGTGTGGACGTGTACAAGAACCCGTCCGCAGAACAGATCGAAGGATCGATCGGCGGCCTGGTCAACCTGCGCACTGCTTTGCCCTTCGACTACAAGGGTTCCAAAGTCTCCCTGAGCGCCGATTACACCTACAACGACCTTGGCGGAAAAAAGAAACCTGGCGCCTCCATCCTGGCATCGAACCGCTGGAAAACGCCGGTTGGTGAATTCGGCGCCCTGGTCGACCTGGCCTATTCGGAGAGCGCCACCCGCACCGACGCCTTCCAGGTCGAGCCGTACTATCCGCGCACGGACGTCGTGAACGGCAAGACGGTCTGGGTGCCGAAGGGCGCGCAATGGCGCACCCTGGAATTCGACCGCAAGCGCGAAGGCTATTACGGCGCCCTGCAATGGCAGAAGGATTCCACGCTGAAGTCGCACCTGACTTACTTCAAGTCCAAGTACCAGATGCAGTGGGATGAGCGCGCGATCTTCTCGCAGGCCAGCCCCTACAATATCCGCGTCAGCCCCGATGCCACCTACGGCCCGAACGGCAACCTGCTGACCGGTACTTTGACTGATCCTGCTGATAGCGGTATCAATTTTGGCGGCGACACCCGCACCGCCAACCGCAAGTCCGATACCACGGACATCGGCTGGAATATCACCTGGCGTCCCGCGAACCGATGGACCCTCAAGTCCGACCTGCAGTACATCAAGGCCAAGACCCGCAGCCTCGACTCCACCGTGGCAACCGGCATCCAGATGGCAAAGGAGCAGATCGACCTGACCGGCGATGTGCCGCGCCTGATCTTCGACCAGTCCGACCTGGCTTACCTGGCTGACCCCAAGAACTACTACTGGGCCTTCACCATGGAGCACATGGACCGCGCCAAGGCCACCGGCAAGTCATGGAAGGGCGACGCGATCTACGACTTCGAAGACCATCCCTTCCTGAAAGACATCCGCTTCGGCGTCCGCCTGTCCAACAAGGACTCGGTGACGATGAATTCCAACCCAAGCTACAACTGGTCGCCGATCTCGCAGCCCTGGCAGCTTGGCTGGGACATCAACAAACTTGCTTCGCTGGGTGATCCTCGTTTCAGCGGCAATACCGAGCTGCATACTTTCAATAACTTCTTCAACAAGAATATGCAGGTGCCGTCACTGGTGTTCCCTGCGGTTTCCCTCGCCAACGGCTATCCGGACAGCTACGCGGCGCTGCACAAATATCACGACATCCTGTGCACCGAAGCGCATAACGGCGACTCATCCAGCTGCACCCCGTGGAAGGCGGCCACTTTCGGCACCGATCCGGCCGGCACTAACGAGCAATCGGAAAAGACCAAAGCGTTCTACACCCAGGTGCGCTTCGGCTTCGATGAATTGAAGTATCCGATCGACGGCAACCTTGGCCTGCGCTATGTGAAGACCGACATGACCGCCCACGGCTACGTCACCTTCAAGCCCGATTACACGATCCCGGCCGGTAACGTTGTGACAGGCCTGCCGTTCGCCCTGATCCCGGCCTACCAGGCGGCCCAGGACTTCGATAACAGTTACCACAACGTGCTGCCAAGCCTGAACCTGCGTATGAAGGCCAGCGACAAGCTGCAGTTCCGCTTCGGCTTTGCCGGTGCGATGTCCCGTCCTGATTTTGACCAGCTGCAGGCCTACACTTCGCTGTCGCAGAAGATCGACATCACCAACAACGGCACTGTCAGCACCATCAATAGCGTCAACCAGTCGGGCGAAGCCAAGGGGAATCCGCAACTGAAGCCGATCACTTCCAGGCAGACCGACCTGACGGCCGAATGGTATTTCTCGCCGGTGGGCTCGTTCACCGTGGCAGTGTTCAACAAGCAGCTCAAGGACGTGATCCTCAAGCAGTCCTTCGTCTACCAGATCCCCGACGTGTCGGGCAATATGCAGAACTTCGTCGTAACCGGCCCGGTGAACGGCGCCAAAGGCCACGCGCGCGGCATCGAACTGGCTTACCAGCAGTACTTCGACAAGCTGCCAGGCTGGATGTCCGGCATTGGCATGCAGGCCAACTACACCTACGTGGACAGCAAGCAGAAGCTGTACACCCCGGTGTTCTCGCCGTACTGCAGCGGTAGCAGCCAGGCCGCTGGCCTGAATACCAGCATGAATGGCTGCGACACCAACGGCCAGACCTTCAGCGACTTGCCGCTGCCGCTGTTGTCCAAGAATGCCTACAACATCGCGCTGCTGTACGACAAGGGCCCATGGTCGGCACGCTTGGCTTACAGCTGGCGTTCCAAGAACCTGCAGGCGATCGACGTGAACGGCACCAATGGCGGTGACGCTACCGACACCAATCCGGCCAGCCCGACTTTCGGTCAGCACGTCCTGCACTGGGCGCTCCCGACCTGGGCCGATTCCTTCGGCCAGTTGGATGCGTCGGTGTTCTACCAGATCAACGACAAGGCAACCATTGGCATTGAAGGCACCAACCTGACCGATGCCAAGTACCGCCAGTTAATGCAGCAACATACCGGCATGATGGGGCGCGCATGGTTCGTTTCGGGACCACGCTATGCCGTCAAGCTGCGCTACTCGTTCTGATAACAGGAGAAAGAATGCGTTTTAAACCGATGCGGGCCGCGCTGTTGTGCGCCCTGGCGGCGGCCGGCAGTGCAGGCGCCGGCACCTTCGAACAAACGGCCCACGGCCTGGTGATCAAGCCGGACCGCGGCGCCGCGAAGGAAATCAGGCTGGAGCTCATGGACGACAACATCATCCATGTGCTGAAACTGGACCAGGGCGGCAAGGTGCTGACGCCTTCGCTGATGACGGTTGCCAAGCCATGCAGCTGCAGCTTCACCGTCCAGCGCACAGGCGATACGGTTACCCTCAAGGCCAACAAGATCGCGGCTGCCGTGTCGCTGGCGACCGGCAGCCTGCAATTCTCGGACGCCGGCGGCAAGCCGTTCCTGAGCCAGGCATCGGAATCGATCGAAGCGATTGAAGTCGGCGGCAAGCCTTTCGTAGCAATCAAGCAGGGTTTCAACTACGGGACGAAAGACGCGTTCTACGGCCTGGGCCAGCACCAGAACGCCCAGATGAACCTGAACGGCGAAGACGTGCTGCTGGCCCAGCATAATATGATCGCGTCCGTACCCTTCGTGGTCTCGGACAAGAACTACGGCGTCCTGTGGGACAACAACGCCATCTCGCGCTTCGGCAATCCGCGTCCTTACGGTCCGTTGAAGCGCGACCTGAAGCTGGTTGATGCGGAAGGCAAGGCCGGTGGGCTGACCGCGCGCTACTACGTGGATGGCAAGCTGGCGCTGACCCGCCAGGAACCTGATATCGCTTACCAGTACCTGAAGGACGTCGCGGAAAACTGGCCGAAAGAACTCGGCCCGGTAAAAAACCTGAAAGATGTCAAGGTAGTGTGGGAGGGCACGCTGTCCAGCGACAAGCCGGGCGTGCACAAGATGCAGTTGTACGCATCCGACTACGCCACGTTGACCATCGATGGCAAGCAGGTGATGGACGTGTGGCGCCAAGGCTGGAACCCGTGGTACCACAACTTCGAGCTCAAATTCGCCAAGGACAAGCCGGTCAAGCTGAAGCTGGAATGGAAACCGTCCGGCGGCATGGTGGCGATGACGCACAGCGACCCCATGCCTGACCGCGAGCGCCATTCGCTGACGCTGTCCTCAGAGATTGCGCAAGGTATCGACTACTACGTGATCCGCGGCACGAATATGGACTCCGTGATCGGCGGCTATCGCCAGTTGACCGGCCAGGCGCCGATGATGCCGAAGTGGGCCTACGGCTTCTGGCAATCGCGCCAGCGCTACGAGACGCAGCAGCAACTGCTCGACACCCTGCACGAGTACCGCAAGCGCCAATGGCCGCTGGATAACATCGTGCAGGACTGGTTCTATTGGCCTGAAAATGGCTGGGGATCGCACGACTTCGACAAGGCCCGCTTCCCCGACCCGAAAGGCATGGTGGACGAGGTGCACCGCCAGCATGCGCGCATCATGATTTCCATCTGGGGCAAGTTCTACGACACCACGGACAACTACAAAGAGTTCGCGTCCAAGGGCCATATGTGGACCAAGAACGTGGAAGACGGAGCGCTGGACTGGGTCGGCCCGGGCTACAAGAACAGCCACTACAGCCCGTATGCGCAAGAGGCGCGCGACATCTACTATCGTCAAATGAAGCACAAGCTGGTAGACCTGGGCTTTGACGCATGGTGGATGGATAATACCGAGCCTGACGTGCTGTCCAACACCCGTCCGGAAGACTTCAAGAAACTGATCGGCCCGACCATTTACGGTGCGGGCGAAATCACCTTCAACCCGTATAGCCTGATGCACACCCAGGGCATGTACGAAGGCCTGAAGCGCGACCAGCCCGACAAACGCCAGTTCATCCTGTCTCGCTCCGGCTTCGCAGGCATCCAGCGTAACGCCACCGCAGTGTGGAGCGGCGACGTGGCCAGCCGCTGGAACAACCTGTACGACCAGATCGCCTCGGGCGTGAACATGTCGATGTCCGGCATCCCGAACTGGACGCACGACATCGGCGGCTATGCGCAGGAAAACCGCTATCAATATGGCGACGTGGGTTCGGCACAGGAGAATCGCGGCACAGGCGGCGGTCAGATCGACCCGGCCGACCTGAAAGAATGGCAAGAGCTCAACCTGCGCTGGTTCCAGTTCGGCGCCTTCTCGCCGCTGTTCCGTTCACACGGCGAAGTAGTCAAGCGCGAGATCTACAACATCGCGCCGGAAGGTTCGGAGATGCGCGACTCGATGGTGTCGTACCTGAAGCTGCGTTATCGCCTGATGCCGTACATCTACGCCACTGCCTCGGACACGCATCACAAATCCGGCACCATCATGCGCGGCATGGTGATGGACTTTTCGCATGACGAGCGCGTAAAGGACATCAAGGACCAATACCTGTTTGGCCACGACTTCCTGGTGGCTCCGGTAACGAGCTACGGCGCCCGCGAACGCAGCGTCTACCTGCCCAAGGGGGCTTCCTGGTACGACTTCGACACCGGCGCATTGCATAAAGGCGGCTCCACCATCACAGCCGCCGCGCCGGCCGCGCGCATGCCGCTGTTCGTGAAAGCTGGCGCCATTATTCCAACGGTGCCGGTGCAGCAGTATGTGGACCAGCAACCGGATGCGCCGGTCACGCTGAAAGTCTACACGGGAGCCAACGGGGAGTTCTCGCTGTATGAAGACGATGGCGTAAGCAATGGCTACACGCGCGGCGAATACAGCCGCATCCCGCTGCGCTACGACGAGAGGACTGGCGTCGTAACGATCGGCAAGCGGGAAGGGCAGTTTCCGGGGATGGTGGCTCAGCGGAAGTTCAGGATCCACTTCATCAAGCCGGGCATGTCGAGCGCCGCCACCATGGACGACGCCGACAAGGAGATCGCTTACGAAGGAAAAGAAATCTCAGTTAAGCGATGATGGGTGCGCGGACTTGCCTCATTGGCCCACGGGCTTCAATGGGGATTTTGGCCGCGCAATTGAATACATCTCCCAACTGATTTTATCCAGCAAGGCCATTTTGTTGTCTCCCTCCTTATAGAGGTCAAAATGGGTGCGGCCGGGAATGAAGCGGAAATCCGATTTGGCGTTCAGTCCCTCCATCACCGCTTGCAGGCGACGGGCGGAACCATCCAAGTAGAATGTGTCGGCCGTGCCCACGATCAGGTGGATTTTTCCATCAAGGTCCGCTTTCAGCCGAGGCCAGTCGCGCTTCATGCGGTGGGCAATGTCGAAATTCTCGCGCCAGTAAGCGACAACGGCGGGATCGACGTTGCCCGTGTCGCGGTCGAACATGGGCTGCGGCGCTCCGGCATGGCCGCGCGGCGAGAACACCCATTCCATCGAAGCGAGCTGCCCGCCATAGCTGCCCAGCACGCGTTCCAGCTTGGCGAACTGCTCGAACGTACCCAGCACCTTATCGTGGTCTCGCACCAGTGGATAGGCGCTGCCATCGGTCTTGCGGAAGACATTGGCCTGCGGTGCGTACAGGTCTACACCGGTGAAATCGTGAAAGTCCGACGGATCGGGCGACGTGGACCAGGTTCCCCCAAACAGTTTTGGATAGCGCGTCTGCAGCCAGAGCGTGGCCCAGCCACCAGACGAGTGGCCGCTCAGGAGGCGCCCATTGGCGTTGGCATCCATGCGGTAGTTTGACTCAAGCTGCGGAATCAGCTCGGACGTCAGCGCCAGGCCCCAGGGACCGTTATTCACGGAGTCTGCGAATTCGTGGGTGCCGGTGGGGCTCGATTCATCCAGCAACACCCAGATCATGGGCGGCGTTTTCCCGCTTGCCATGGCTTTATAAATGTCCGCCATGATCGGCACCAGGTAGGCGGCATTGCCGCCAAAGCCGTGGGTGAAATAAACCGTAGGATAGGTCTCCTTCGCTTTCGCGTCATAGCCGGGCGGGGTCAGGACCCAGCCATCCATCTTGACAGGGCGGCCCCAGAAAGCGCTGAGGGCAGGGCTGGTGAACCCGATAGGCTGGGCGTGCGGACGGGCAGCATCGAGCGCCGCACGCACCTCGGCGGAAGCTGATTCCCGCGTCCACGGGTCGGTTGCAGGCAGGGTCCGGGTCAGGCGGAGCGTAGGCGTCTCCTTGGCGGGCAGGTGCAGCTTGACGACATCGCTGACCAAATCTCCCGCGCCACGCCCGGTGTAGTTGTAGCTGTGGTCCACATCCAGCACCGCCTGAACGTAATAGTCGCCAGGAGGCAGTTGCGAGTACGGATGCGGGAAAGCTATATCGTCGCCGTCAATGCCTACGCTTTCTCCTGGCTGGAGGCGGCTAACTTCGCGCGCGGTCACGGCAGTTTCGGTTGCCGCAAAAGGATCGGCATCCACAGCCGTCACCGCGCTGGACTTTTGCTTTGACTTTTCCAGCGCATCCACTTCGGCGGACTTGGCCTCTCTTGTAAACACTAGCAGCCGGCCCTGGGTTGCTGGACTGGCGGCGGCATCCAGTTGAATCTTGATGAATTGCCGGTCTGGCGTGGCGGCGGCCTGCACGTTTGCTGCGCTGGCCAACATCAGAAGGAGGGAGAGTGTCGAAATCTTCAAGCAGGTATGCATGATGGCCTTTCCAAAGAATCAAGATCCAGCGAAGCTGGCAAGCAAGCATAGCATTTTTGGCAATTCCGCAATGATCTGTCCGAAATAAAAAAGGCAGCCGGTCTGGCTGCCTTTTCAGCGATGCGGAGCTTGTCGTTCAGCCCCAGCCGTACCACGCGTCGCGCAGTTCGCCAACTTTGACGTCGGTCAGCTTGCTCTGTTTCGCGAGCCATTCCTGGACCAGGGTGCGATGGTGTTCTTCAACTTTGCCGTAGGCTTTGTTCGAAACGACAATGCCGCCGAAATCATCGTTGTAGCCGCCGCCAAAGGCAAGGCCGTTTGGCTCGATTGCTTCGTCGAGGAACTGATGGATCAACGCATTGTGTTCAGCCAAGGTCAGTTTGCCCACAATCTGTGCTTCCACGAGGAAGCCGAGTTCCTGGAACTCACCGAGGTGTTTTTTCTTGAGTTGGCGTTTGTTGTAGCGGCGGGATGCGGTCATGGTGGGGCCTAATATTTGGCGGAAGCGGTGA
>CAMLSG010000175.1 GCA_946482635.1 uncultured Duganella sp. | reverse complement strand
TGCCAGGAACAGCAGCAGGGCGAGGAAGGGAGCCAGTGGGCGCAGGTCGGTATTCATTTGCTGATGGCCAGGACGACCTGGTCTTTGATGAGGGTGTACAAGGCGCTTACCTGGGATCCGGCGAAGCCGACGGAAACGATGATGGCCACGACGATCAGGCTGGAGACCAGCGCATATTCGATGGCAGTGACGGCGCTGTCGCTCTCGATGAAGTGCAGGATAAGCTGTTTCATGATGGCTCCGGCCGTTGGAAGGAAAATCGTCCGGGGCATGGCCCCGGACCAGGAGGAGGGGGTGGTATTCCTGGGATTACGTGGTGGTCAGCTTGCCGCCGACGTAGCTGAAGACGTTCTCCAGGTTGGTGCCGACCAGGGTGACGGCGCCGATGATGACCACGGCAATCAGGGCAGCGATCAGGCCGTACTCGATAGCGGTTACGCCTTCTTCGTCACGGATGAATTTTTGGATGGTTTTCATGATGGAACTCCTTCAGGTTGTTGTTGCAGACGTTTTGCACCAAAGTGTTTGCAGTGTTTGGTTTGACCCGCTCACATGCCCTTTCCAAGCGCCAGAAGCACAATGATGCCGACGACAACTGTCAGTGAGGCTACAAGTACATATTCGTAAAACGAGCGCTCCTCTTCTTTCAGGAAGGTGGAGGTTTCGATACTGGTTTGCTCGTCGTTACGCATTTTGTACTCCGGACATGGTTGTGTTGGCCCTTGCCTGGTTCTAGTCTCAGCCGACATGTCTGCCGTGCTGATGAGTCCACTTTAGGCTTTTGCGTTTTGACTTCCATCAAACATCTGTCCTTTTCTCGCTGTGACAGATGTCCTTTTTTTCCAGGCGGAATCAGGACATTTGTCCCGATTCAACGAAGATATATAGGAAGAAACATTTTCGGCACCCCTGCCGGTAGTGGCAAGGGGCGGGGGAGACGCTACAGGTCGGCCTGGTCGAGCCTGTGCTTGGTGGCGAAGACGTACAGGTCCAGGCGGTTCGACACACCCAGCTTGTGGTAGATGGCAGTCAGGTGGTTGCGCAAAGTGTGTTCGGAAATAAACAACTGTTGCGCCAAAGCCTTGTTTACCGCCCCGCCACCTGTTGCAATCAAGCTGCAGATGCGGCGTTCCTTGGCGGTGAGCTGGGCAATCTTGTCCAGTTCCGGGTCCTGCCGCCGCGTTGCCTGCGGGTTGCGCATGGCTTCAAACACGCGGCTCAGCATGACGCCATCGAGCCACAGTTCGCCCTCATGCACTTTTTCGATGGCTTTCAGGACGATCTCGGCCGGTTCGTCCTTGCTGACCACGCCGCGCGCGCCCAGCATGACGGCGCGGTCCAGCAATTCGCGGTCGCGCGTGCCGGACAGCACCAGCACGCGCGCGCCGTTGCAGCCGGCCAGCAGGCGCGGCATGATGTCCAGCGAACAGGTGCCGCCCAGGTCGATGTCCAGCAGGATCACATCGGGCAGCACCTCGGCTGCCATGGCCAGCGCACTGTCGCAGTCGCGCGCAGTGCCGACCACGATCATATGGGTCGCTTCGCTTTCAATCAGCTTGCCAAGCCCCCATAAAAGAGTCTTGTGGTCGTCGACCAGCATGATACGGATACGTTTGTCTAGCTGCCCCATAAGCACCTCACACCGGAATCACGATCTGCACTGCTGTGTTGTTCTGGCGGCCACGCTGCACGCGCGCTTCGCCGCCCAGCGCGGCGGCGCGTTCAGCGATCGAACTCGGTGTAAAGTCTAGCACCGGCTGGCCCGCGCATTCATTTTCAATCCGCACAGTGAGCTGTCCGGCAGTGCAGGCCATCTCGATGTAGCCGTTGCGCGCCGTCGTATGCTTGCAGATATTGCTCATGCCTTCGTTCACGATCTGGAACACCTCGGCTGCCAGGCGGTCGCTCATGTGCAGCTCGCCCTTGGTTTCCACATTGATGTGCACGTCGTAGAACTGGCGCAATTGCGCCGCCTGGCGCCGCAAGGCGATCAGCAGTTCCGGTTCCTTCATTTCCAGCCCGCCGCGCAAGCTCTTGGCGTAGTTGCGCAAGTCGCGCACCACTTGCGAGGTGACATCGAGCAGGTTGTCGAGGTCGGGCACCAGCGGGTTGCCGGGGTCGGCTTTGAGGCGGATGCCGGACACGCCGTGGCGCAGGCCGATGTAAGGCTGGATTGTGGTGTCATGCAAGTCGCGTGCGATGCGCTCCCGCTCACGCAACACCGCTTCCGATGCCATGCGGTCCAGCAGTTCGATATTTTCGATCACGGGGAAGGCCTGGGCCGCGATCTGCAGCAGGAACAGGGCGTCGGATTTGCTGAAGTGATGGTTCTGCGAAACCACGATCAGGCGCCCCGAGCCGCGCCGCAGCGGCAGCGGCACTGCAATCAGGGACTGGGCATCAAGCAGTTCGGCCAGGGTGGCGCCGGCATCGGCGTCTTCCGGCAGCCAGCGGTGCTGCACGCTGTCGTAGGACTTCAGCTGCAGCACGCGGCGCAGCCAGGCGTTGCGCGGCTGGCGCAGCAGCAGGATGGCTTCCTCGCCGCAAATCAGCAGTGGCGCCGCCGCGTCCGGCGCCAGGTTGCTGGCATGGATCGGGCGCCCGGCGTTGGCGGCGCTGGCCGCGCGCAGGGTCCAGCTGGCGGCGCTGTTGTCGTGCATCAGCAGGACGCAGCTATGCGCCCGGTAGAACTGGCGCGTCTGCTCGAGCACCGAACTGATGGTGCGGTCCACGCCGAAGCGCGGGTTGGACATCTGGCTCACCGCGTGCAGCAAGGCCATGCGCTGGCGCTGGATCACCGCCATGCCGCCCCAGTGGGCGATCATATAGCCCAGGGCCAGCAGGAAGGTGGCGCGCAACATCAGCAGCACCATTTCGGCCTGGCTATGCGTGTACAGAGAGGTCAGGGCGAAGGCCAGCGAGGCCACCATGGTGATGCGGGCGCCCTCGTCAAAACCATGGCTGAAGGAGGACGTCAGGATGGCGAAGAAGAACAGCAGGAAGTAAAAGCTGGAATCGCCGCCGGTGACGTAGACCATCAGCGTAAACCAGCCGACGTCGAGCCAGTACACCAGCTTGCTGCGCACCATGATGGCGCGGCTGGCCAGCATCAGCAGGGTGACGCTTTGCAGCAGGTAGGCCAGGAAGACGCCCAGGGACAGCAGGTCGGCGCGGCCGGCCGGTTCGACCACCAGGGTGAACAGGCAGGCCACGGCCAGCACCATGCGCATCCAGCGCACCATGGAAGCGTCCGAAGTATCCTTCGGCAGGGTCGCGTGCAGCAGGCCTTCGTTGATCACATTCTCTCCGGCGCGTTGTTGTTACCATGCTAAGAGAACCATTAGTCCTTGTCCACAACAAGGTTGTATTTTTGAAACGTTGCAGGGCCTTGAATTTGGCCTGGCCGGCCCCATGTGGGCCATTCCGACGTCCCGTATAAGACTATTGAGGTAAAAATGGCAGAAAACAAGCAAACCATGGGGTTCCAGGCAGAAGTCAAACAACTTCTGCAGTTGATGATCCACTCGCTCTACTCGAACAAGGAAATCTTCCTGCGCGAGCTGGTCTCGAATGCCTCCGATGCGGCCGACAAGCTGCGTTTTGAGGCGATCAACAACGATGCCCTGTACGGCAACGACCACGAACTGAAGATCCGCGTCAGCTTCGACAAGGAAGCGCGCACCATCACCATTTCCGACAACGGCATCGGCATGAGCCGCGACGAGGCGATTTCCCACCTCGGCACCATCGCCAAGTCGGGCACCAAGGAATTCTTCGGCAAGCTGTCCGGCGACCAGCAGAAAGACGCGGCCCTGATCGGCCAGTTCGGTGTCGGCTTCTATTCCGGCTTCATCGTGGCCGACAAGATCACCGTCGAATCGCGCCGCGCCGGGCTGGCGGCGGAAGAAGGCGTGCGCTGGGAATCGGCGGGCGAAGGCGATTACTCGATCGAGCAGATCAGCAAGCCTGGCCGCGGCACCGACATCATCTTGCACCTGCGCGAAGGCGAGGATGAGCTGTTGTCGAGCTGGAAACTGAAGTCCATCATCCGCAAGTACTCCGACCATATCTCGCTGCCGATCCAGATGCAGAAGGAAGAGTGGGACGAAGAGAAGAAGGAAACCGTCCTGAAGGACGAGCTGGAAACCATCAACCAGGCCAGCGCCCTGTGGGCCCGCGCCAAGAGCGAGATCACGCCGGAACAGTACGAAGAGTTCTACAAGCACGTGTCGCACGACTTCGGCGCGCCGCTGGCCTACACCCACAATCGCGTGGAGGGCCGCAGCGAATACACCCAGCTGCTGTATATCCCGGCCAAGGCGCCGTTCGATCTGTGGGACCGCAACAAGCGCGGCGGCATCAAGCTGTACGTCAAGCGCGTATTCATCATGGACGATGCCGAGCAACTGATGCCGACCTACCTGCGCTTCGTCAAGGGCGTGATCGACTCGGCCGACCTGCCGCTGAATGTATCGCGTGAAATCCTGCAGGAATCGCGCGACGTGAAAGCGATCCGCGAAGGCTCCACCAAGCGCGTGCTGGGCATGCTGGAAGAACTGGCCAATTCTGATGAAAAAGAAAAGCAGGACAAGTACGCCGCCTTCTGGACCGAATTCGGCCAGGTGCTGAAAGAGGGCATCGGCGAAGACTTCGCCAACAAGGAACGCCTGGCCAAGCTGCTGCGCTTTGCCTCGACCCATAACGATAGCGACGTGCAGGACGTGTCGCTGGAAGCCTATGTCGGCCGCATGAAGGAAGGCCAGGACAAGATCTACTACGTCACCGCCGACAGCTTTGCCGCCGCAAAGAACTCGCCGCACCTGGAAATCTTCCGCAAGAAGGGCGTCGAAGTGCTGCTGCTGACCGACCGCGTCGATGAATGGATGCTGTCTTTCCTGAACGACTTCGAAGGCAAGGAGCTGCATTCCGTGGCCAAGGGCGGCCTGGACCTGGGCGCGATGGAAGACGAGGCGGAGAAGAAGGAACACGCCGAGACCGAAACCCAGTACCAGGAACTGGTCGGCAAGATGAAGGAAGCGCTGGCCGGCAAGGCCAAGGACGTGCGCGTCACCTTCCGCCTGACCGACTCGCCGGCTTGCCTGGTGGCCGACGAGCACGAGCTGTCGGGCAACCTGCTGCGCATGCTGAAAGCGGCCGGCCAGGATGCGCCGGAATCCAAGCCTATCCTGGAAATCAACCCGCAGCACCCGCTGGTGACGCGCCTGAAGTATGAGGATGCCGCCGGCGCGAAGTTCGGCGACTGGGCCCACATCCTGTTCGACCAGGCCTTGCTGGCCGAAGGCGGTACCCTGGCCGACCCGGCATCGTTCGTCAAGCGCATGAACGAGATGCTGCTGTCTAAGTAAGCGCCTGCCGCTCCGGGTTGGGCACAGGCCCGTCCCGGAGCCGTTTCCTGCAGCAGTAGATCATTCCGGCCAGTACCAGCGGCGCAAGCTGTACCGGCGCCAGCAGCGTGAGGGCCAGCGATAGCACCGGCAGCAGCCACGCCAGCACCAATAATTCCCTCTCTCCCGGCAGCCAGCCGCGCTGCATGCCGTCCCTGGCGATCCACGCGATGGGAAAAGCCAGCCAGGTCAGGTCATAGTCGAAGCCGTAGGGGCTGACGAAGAAGCTGGCGCACATGAGCAGCGAGGCGCGCAGGGGCAGTGGCCCTTTGTCGCGCCAGCTGCGCCACACCAGCCATCCCACCACCAGGGCCGCCAGCAGGTGCGCGCCATATGCCAGCGCCGGCGGCATGCCCAGCGAACGCACAGCGGCGAATACGCTGGGCATCTTGAACAGGGGCAGGTCGCCGGTTTCCACCCTTTGGCTGGCCAGGCCCAGGCCGGCATGGAAGGCACTGAAGGTCTCCACGCCCAGCACCAGCGCGCTGGCCGCCACAAAGATGGCCGCAGTCACGGCGGCGGCCGCGAAGGCGCGCCAGGCGCCTGCCGCGGCCAGGGCCAGGGGGAAGAACACGGCAAGGTGCGGTTTGACCGCCAGCAAGCCGATGCAGGCGCCGGCCAGCAGCGGCCGGCGCTCCAGCTGCAGCATGGCGGTTCCGGCCAGGACGGCGGTCAGGAAACCGTTCTGGCCGTGCATCAGGTTGATCCAGACAGCGCCGGAAGCGAGCAGGCATAGCATGCCGTCGCTATTGCCGATGACGCGCCAGCCCAGCCACAGGTAGGCTCCCAGCGTGACGGCCATGAAGCCGATGAAGGCGGCGGCATAAGGCAGGCTGGCGAGCGGGTACACGGCCAGCAGGAACGTGGGCGGGTAATACCAGGCACGCGAGGGCACGCCCGGCACCGCGATCCGCTCCGCCTCCGTCAGCTTGCTGCGGTCATAGGCGTCCTGCGCGCGTCCTTCCTGCGCAAGGCGGGAAGCGCCCCAGAAGGTGACGAAGTCGCTGCCCAGGGTGTAGCTCGGCCCCGCAGCCGGGGGCTTCGATGTCGCCATGATGCCGATGGCGAAGAACAGGAAGCAGGCCAGCGATAGCGCTGCCCCGGCGAACATGCGTTTGCGGCTAAGCCAGTGTGGCGGGTTGCGCATGCAGGGACTCTCCATCGTCGGATGAACGGATGCGCCGCCACAGCAGCCAGGTCATGGCAGCCAGCACGGGCGGCGCGGCAAGCAGGTACAGTTTGGCCAGTGGCGCCAGGGCGGCCGGCAGGATCCACAGCATGGCCAGCAGCTCGCGTTCGCCTCGCCGCCAGCCGTGTGCGATGCCGTCCAGTGCCAGCCAGGCGGCAGGGAAGGCCAGCCATGCCAGGTCGTAATCGTAGACATACGGGCTGACCAGCAGGCTGGCCGTCATCAGCAACGCGTTGCGCAAGGCGGGCGACGCATTGCCGCGCCATGCGCGCCAGACGAAGCACGCTGCGGCGCAGCTGCAAACCGCTTGCGCGCAGTAGGCCGGCAACACGGGCAGCCCAAGCAAACGCATGGCGGCGAACACGGAGGGCATCTTGTGCAAGGGCAGCTTGCCGTCTTCCAGCATCTGGCGCGCAAGGCCCAGGCTATCCAGGAAGGCGGCCAGCGTTGGCATGCCCAGTACCGACACGCTGAGGCCAGTCAAAGCGAGGACCGTGACGGCGGCGACTGCCAGCGCACGCCATGCGCCGGCGGCGAGCAGCGCGATCGGGAAAAGCAGCGCGAGGTGAGGCTTGATGGCCAGGGCGCCAAGGCAGATCCCTGCCAGCACCGGGCGCTGCTTCAGGTTGAGAAGGCAGCAGGCGGCAAGTGCGGCGGTAAGGAAGGCGTTCTGGCCCTGCATGATGTTCAGCCAGGTGCCGCTGAAACCGGCCAGGCACCACATCGCCGCATTCCCGGTCGCGATGCGGCGGAAGACGGCAACGTAGGCGGCAAGCGTGGCGGAAATGAACACGCCGAAAGCCAGGAGGTATGGCATCAACGCCAGCGGCAGCACCAGCAGGAAGAAGGTCGGCGGGTAAAACCAGGCGAACACCACGCGCAAGGCCGGCACGCCCGCCTGTTCGGCGCCAAAGATCGCTTCCGGTTGATATGCCGCCGCCGGGTGCCCGTCGAGGGCCAGGCGGGAGGCGCCCCAGAAGGTGATGAAGTCGGTCCCGATCGGACGGCCCTTGGCATCCACCAGGGCAGGGGAAAGCCACAGCTGGGCTGCGAAGGCAAGCACGACGCCGACCACGACGGTGCGGGAATAGAGCAGGATGCGCTCACGGCCAAGCCAGTGCTGCTTCATCGACGTCCTCCTTGGGCTTCTACGGTATCATTGTTTGACCAGAGCCCACAAGGAACTGCCCGATGCCGAACCATTGGTGGAACCACAAGCGCATTGCCGTCTACACAGGCGCCATCCTGCTGCTGCAATTGGCGGTGCTGGCCATCGGGATGCAGAAGGCCGACATTGTCGCCACCGATTTCCGTATTTTCCGCGCCGGCGCCGGCCTGGCGTTCCAGGGACAGGCCGCCGCTGCCTACGATCCGCAAGCCTTGTTCGCCGCCATGCAGCAATCCACGTCGGGCGTACTGAAGCCCAACCCGGCCTACCGCTGGTTTTATCCTCCCGGATTCTTGTTGCTGCTGATGCCGCTGGCCGTCCTGCCTCTGATAGCGGCATACGCAGCATGGACCATGGCAGGCCTTGCGGCAGTCTTCGCGGTCCTGCGCCGCATCCTGCCGCAAGGCGGGTTCATCTTGCCGGCGCTGGCGTTTTTCCCCTTGTTCCATACGGTGGTGGTGGGCCAGAACGCCTTGCTGACAGCGGCATGCGCTGGCGGCGGCATGCTGCTGATGGAGCGCAGGCCATGGCTTGCCGCCTGCTGCTTTGCGGCGCTGTCGGCCAAGCCGCACCTGTTTATCCTGCTGCCCGTGCTGCTGGCCTGCAGCGGCACCTGGCGCCTGTTGTTGATGACGGCCGGCGTCGCCGCGGCCGCGAACCTGCTGGCCATCGCCATCCTCGGGCCGGGCCTGGTGCCTGAATTCCTGCACAGCCTCGCCGCGGCGCGCCAGCTGGCGGAAAGCGGCGACCTGCCGGCGGTACGCATGCCGACCGTCTTCGCCATGTTGCGGCTGGCCGGAGCCGGCTCGGTGGCGGCGCTGGCGAGCCACGCTGCCGTTGCCCTGCTGGCAGTTGCTGTCGCCTGCACGGTCTGGCGCAAGTGTCCGGACATTGCCCTGAAGGCCGCCGTGTTCATGCTGGCGACGTTGATGTTGAGTCCGCACCTGTTCGAGTACGACCTGACGTGGTTCGGCATGGCGCTGGCATGGCTGGCCAGCCACTGCCGGCGGCACGGCTGGCCGCACGGCATGCGCACGACGCTGGCGGCCGCCTGGATTTTCCCCTTGCTGAGCGAGATCTCGTCGCAGCTGCTTCATCTGCAACCCATGCCCTTGTTGCTTGTCGCCCTGTTGCTGGTGATTTTCAGGCTGGCTGCGCTGCGCCGGCAGCGCGAATGCGCCGCCACAGCATCCACATGAAGGCGAACAGCAGCGGCGGCCCGGCCAGGATCGGCACTGCCTTGCCGAGCGGGGCCTGGACGATCGGCAGCAGCCACAAGGCAAGCATCAATTCCCTTTCGCCCGCATGCCATCCTTCCCGGGCAGCATGCAGGCCAAGCCAGGCCATGGGAAACGCCAGCCAGGCAAGGTCGTAGTCATAGATGTAAGGACTGACCAGCATGCTGGCCGTCATCAGCAAGGCGTAGCGCAGGCCGGCCGGCGCAGCACTGCGCCAGGCGCGCCAGACCAGGGTGGCAGCGGCGGTGGCGCCGGCAGCCTGCGCGGCATACGCCAGCCATAAAGGAAGCTGCATGGCGCGCATGGCAGCGAACATCGACGGCATCTTGACGAGGGGGAGCAGGCCCTGTTCGAGCAAGGCGCGGGCAAAGTCCAGTTTGTCGAAAAAGGCCGTCAATGTCGCCGGCCCGAGTGTCGCCACGCTGGCGATGGTCAAGAGCAGCGCCGTGACGGTCGCCACGGACAGCGTGCGCCACGCCCGCGCGGCAACCAGGGCGAGCGGAAAGAGCAGGGCCAGGTGCGGCTTGACCGCCAGCAGGCCGAGAAACACTCCGGCCACGGCCGGACGGCGCCCGAGGCAGTGCAGCGCGGCGGCCCCCAGCGCCGCCGTCAGGAAAGCGTTTTGCCCCTGCGTCAGGTTCAGCCACAGCCCGGAGAAGCCAGCCAGCGCCCACATGGCTTCCGGCCGGCGCACCACGCGCCAGAACACAGCGCAATACATGGCCAAGGTAGCTGCCATGAACAAAGCATACGCCACGATGTAAGGCGCCAGCGCCAGCGGTAGCACGAGCAGGTAGAAAGTGGGCGGATAGAACCAGGCAAACTGCACTTTCAGGCCGGGCACGGCTGCCTGTTCGGCCACGTACAGTGCCGGCAGATGATAGGCTGCGGCCGGCGCACCATCGAGCGCGAGCCTGGAGGCGCCCCAGAATGTGATGAAGTCGGCGCCGACCGGCCGGCCCTGCTTGTCGAGGTAGTCGTTGGCATGGGCGATCCAGGAGATATAGATCGACGCCAGCGAGACCAGGGCCGCAAAGGAATACAGCAGCAGCCGCTGCCTGGTCAGCCAATGCGGCTTGCTGGACTGCATACCGTTTCCTCGTCAGGACCCAGCGAGCGCCGCACCATCAGGCCCAGCAGGGCGAGCAGGGCAAATGGCGCCAGCTGCACGTTGGCGAACCTGGCAAAGATTTGCGAGGACGCCGGCAAAGTCCAGGCAACCACCAGCCAGAAACGCTCGCCGGGCCGCCAGCCATGCCGCATGCCGTGCACGCCCATCCAGGCAATGGGAAATGCCAGCCAGGTCATGTCGTAAGCGTAGACATAAGGGCTGACCAGCATGCTGGCGGTCATGAGCGTGGCGCAGCGTACGGCATGGTGCCGGCTGTTGCGCCAGACAAGCACCACCATGCCGGCTGCCATGGTGGCGACCAGCAACTGGGCCGCGTAGGCCAGCGTCAAATCGACCGCGTGCATGCGCAAGCCGACGAAGGCGGTCGGCATCTTGAATGCCGGTAGCATGCCGGTGCTGACGAGTTGCTGGGCATAGGCCACGTTGTCGCGGAAAGCATGGAATGTTTCCCCGCCCATCAAGCCGTAGCTGGATAGCACCAGGGCCAGCGCGGTCACCGCGGCGCTGGCGATGGTGCGCCAGGCGCCGATTGCGATCAGTGCGAACGGGAACAGGACCGCAAGGTGCGGCTTGATCGCAAGGCAGCCGAGGAAGACGCCGGCCAGCACCGGCCTGGCCGGCAGCAAGACCAGTGCCGCTGCTGCCAGGCTGGAAGTGAGGAAGGCGTTCTGGCCATGAAAGGCCGTGGAAACCGTGGCGGGGAACGCGATGATCAGCAGCCAAGGGCGGTAAGGAGCGCAAATGCGGAACAGCAGCACAATGAAGGGCGCCAGTGTCAGCGCCACGAACAGCGGGTAGGCCAGCCAGAAGTCGAGCAGGCCAAGCGGCGCGACCAACAGCAGGAAGGTAGGCGGGTAGAACCAGCTTGCCCATGGCGCCGGCGCGCGCAAGCTGCTGTCTGCCAGCTGCATGACGGGGAACAGTTGCGCCATGTCGTAAGGCGCCGTAAAGCGCCCCTCCAGAGCTAGGCGCGCCGCGCCCCAGAAGACACGGAAGTCATCGGGCCAGGGGGAGCCGAACCTGGCCGAGGCCGATTCGGCATATTTCCGCATGCCGGCGGGCCGCACGATGAACTGCAGGCAAAGCAGGATGGCCGGATAGATGCGCATGCGCTGCGCAGTGAGCCAGTGGCCGTCGCTCTTCATAGGTTGGCAGGCAGTAGGCGTGCAGACAGCACGATGAGCACCAGGAAGATGGCGAGGATGCGGCTGACACGGTCTTTCAGGGCGAACACGATGGGGTCGTCGTGCATCCGGCCGCGCCGCGCTACCAGCCAGACGCGCGAGACCCAGAACATCAGGAGCGGACAGGCCAGCCAGATCAGTTCGGGGTGGCTGTACATCTGCGCGGTCCTGCTGTCGTGGATGTACATGGCCAGCACCAGGATCGCCAGGTAGCCTGAGGAGATGCCCATGGTGGCGACCAGCCCGGCATCATCGTAGCGATAGCCGCGGCCGCGCAGGAAGGCGTCCTGGGCCTTGCCTTCGCTCGTTGCGCTCAGTTCGCTGTATCGCTTGACGAAGGCCAGCGA
>CAMLSG010000174.1 GCA_946482635.1 uncultured Duganella sp. | reverse complement strand
AAGTGGCGCCGCCAGTCTTGAGCAAGATCCGCCATCGCCGCCTTCCGGTCGGCGCCGCGCTGCTCATTCGCATGCACGAAGTCTCCGGGCTATCAATCAGTGACCTCCGCTACCTGATGGGCGATCGCCGCAAGAAATTCCGCATCAGCGACAGCCAGGGGAAACCGAAAGGCTGACTTCAAGTCATCACTTCGCGAAACTAACGCCGGATAGCGGACACAATCCGTCCAATGTCACTGCGGGGAGCGTGGCCAAAGGCGCGCAAGTATTCCCTGCTGAACTGCGACGTGCTCTGGTAACCGACGTCATATGCCGCCGAAGCGACACTGCACCCCGATCCCAACAGCAAGGTGCGTGCTTGCAGCAGCCGAATCTGTTTCTGGTACTGAAGCGGGCTGAATGCCGTGGCGGCTTTGAAGTGGCGATGAAACGCCGATACGCTCATCGCCGCGGCGTCCGCCAGTGCTTCGACCCTCAGGGGACGCGCGAAGTCTCTGCGGATGTGCTCGATGGCGCGATTCACGCGCGCCAACGCCGAATCGGGCACCGCCATGTCGCGCAGCATCCAGCCCAATGGTCCCTGCAAGACACGATAAAGGATCTCGCGTTCATATACTGGCGCGAGCGCCGGAATGTCTGCCGGACTCTGCATCAGCCGCAGCATTCTCACCCAGGCATCGAGCAGTTCCGGTGTCACGGAGGCGACGTCGAATGCGGTTACCTCATCACCTCGCCCGCCAGGAGCGATGGGAAGGTCGCGCAGCAGACTTGCCAGGATGGCTGCGTCCAGCGTCAACGCAACGGCAAGGTACGGCTCGCCGGCACTCGAAGGCCGCACCTGCCCTACCGCTGGGAGGCCAATCGACATCACAAAATACGTCGCCGCATCATACTCGAGCGTATTCCCTCCGACAGTCATCGATTTACCGCCTCGAAGAATCAGGTTGATCATCGGTTCATAAATGGCCGTCAGCTGATGTTCAGGGATTTGCCCCTGAACCATCGCCACCCGGGGTATTCCGGTTTCTGTGCGGCTGTTTTCCGCATGGGAGGCCAGGCACCGCAGTTCAAACAATTGGTTTTCCATACCGGGCATTAGAACGCATCGGCAGCACCACCTGCAATATGAGAACAGAATTAGGCAAGTTTAAGAGATGAAAAGGCAAGTGCGTCACGCTGCACACCACTACCATTCTGGCTCAATTATTTGTCCAAGGAGCTACAAGATGAACGTTACCATCATCACCGGCGGCAGCCGCGGTATTGGTGCCAGCACTGCCATCGAATGCGGCCAGCGCGGGTTTGGCGTCATTATCACCTATAAGAACGAAGCAGCGAAGGCGGAGGAGGTAGTACGGCAGATCACTGCTTCTGGCGGCAAAGCCGCAGCGCTGCATCTCAATCTGGACGATCCCGGCAGTTTTAATGACTTCCGCAGCGCTGTTTCAATCACCTTGGCAAGGAACTGGGGAACCAATGAACTCTGTGGACTGGTCAACAACGCTGGCTACGGTCAGTTCAATCCAATTGAAAGCGTCACAGAAGACGAATTTGACGGCCTGATGAACGTTCATCTCAAGGGGCCATTTTTCCTGACCAAGACGCTCCTGCCGCTCATGAAGCCGGGCGCCAGCATTATCAACCTGACCAGTGCCACCACGCGCGTTGCCACCGTTGGGGTAGCCCCCTACGCTTCGCTTAAGGGAGGGCTGGAAGTGCTGACGCGATACATGGCAAAAGAATTCGCCGAGCGCAGGATCCGAGTGAATTCGGTTTCGCCGGGACCAATCCGCACCGATCTCGCGGGTGGTTTAAGCGCCGAGTTTGAAGCCCGCCTCGCGGTGCAAACTGCACTCGGCCGCATAGGCGAGCCGAGTGATGTCGCGCGGGTGATTGCCATGCTTTTGACTGCCGATGGCGACTGGATAAACGCACAGAATATTGAAGTCGCAGGGGGATACCTCATCTAGACTGTTTAGATGATTCTGATAATTCCAATACCTGGACAAGGCGAGGCACGTATGACGAACGAGGCGATGGAAATCACTTCCTTTTACCTGAAAGCAGGACGGACGACCGAGGATTTCGTCGCCGCCAACTCCCAAGTCGATGCCTGGCTCTTGCGGCAGCCAGGATTCATCCTGCGCCGCGTCTGCCGGACTGAAGACGGACGAGTGTCAGACATGCTGCTTTGGCGATCCTTGAAAGATGGTGAGCGGGCCGCGCGAAGGCTGATGACCGAGCTTGCGGCATCGCCCGTCCACGCAGTCATCGAGCAATCGACCGTCACATGGACACTCAGCACGTGCCGGCATTGCGTGACTTCCCGGAGCGGCTAAGAACTCTGCCCCTTTGGCAAACCAGCAGCCGCGGAAACCGCGGCGTTCCATGCGGAACCAGGGAAGCGCCATACATGTTCAATTTGCAATATGCATGGGCTTCCCGGCAGGAACGATTCCCCTCAGTTAATGCTGGGATAATCTCGCTTGCATACAGTCATCCCATCAAAGGCTTTTTGAGGGATATCATGTTGAGCGCAAATGCAGAATTGCCTATCAGCCCCGCTCACCATCCGAAGGCAGTCAGCAGAATTGAACAGTTCCCGCGCGGAGCTGCCAATCGCCCAGAACTCGAAACCTTCATCGCGGATTCTTTTCGCTCCAGTTACGGCGCCGAGGTCAGCCATTTCAGCGAAGTGCTGCTTGGCGTGCGCGACAAGGACGGCCGCTGGATGGCCGCCCTCGGCTATACACCAGCTGCGTTGGGCCCGTTGTTCCTTGAACATTATCTCGATGCGCCGGTTGAAGCTGCAATCAGCGCGCATGCGCATAGCCCCGTCGATCGCGCAACAATTGTCGAAGTGGGAAACCTGGCCGCCCACCATCCCGGCGCAGCACGCTCCCTGATTATCAGCACCACCCATCTCCTGAACAGCTTCGGCCTGCGCTGGGTGGTGTTTACCGCGACCGTCAGCCTGCTCAATTCGTTTAGCCGCCTGCGACTGCAACCGCATGTATTGGCGCCCGCCGACCCGGCGCGCCTGCCTGACGGCGGCGAGCTCTGGGGCAGCTATTACGACACCCAACCCAAAGTCATGTTTGGCGATATCCATTATGGTTACACACAATTATCTTGAAGCTTTCCCCACCGGGCGCCCTGTCTTCAGCGACGGCTCCAATGAATTTGATGCCGCCGCCGTCGCGGCGCGCGTTGCCAGCCTGCGTACCGCTTTGCAGACGCGCCAGGCACCGCTTGCGCCGCTCGCCATCCTTGCCGATAACAGCCCGGAGTGGCTGGCTGCCGACCTCGCCACACAGGAACTGGGT
The DNA here is from genome assembly GCA_946482635.1 of uncultured Duganella sp. The sequence goes on along the minus strand of CAMLSG010000174.1, from coordinate 8,361 downwards.
CTGGTTCTCGTGCCCCTGCCGCTCTTCTTCACCGCCGCCCAATGGGCGCACGTGCTGAAGGAAAGCGGCGCCAGCGCCGTGCTGGCACCGCCCGGATCGCCTTTGGCCGCTCTGGGCTTTGGCAACCCCATCGATTGCGGCGGCCCGCTCCAGCTATACCAGGCAGCGTCCGTTTCAGACCAGCCCGGTCAACCGGATACACAGAAGATCACCTTCACCTCCGGTACCACGGCCGCCCCGAAAGGGGTCTGCCTGTCCACCGGACAGCAGTGGGAGCTGGCTCGGACACTTCAGCAAGGTGTAGCGCCGCTAAAGCTGGAACGCCACCTGTGTCTTCTTCCGTTCGCCGTCCTCCTCGAAAACATTGCGGGTCCCTATACCGCCATGCTGAGTGGGGCGACAACCATCTGCCCGCCGCTGGCGGAAATCGGCCTGGCCGGCGCCAGCCAGTTCGACCCACAGCGATGCCTTGATGCGATCGCCCGCTACCAGGCCCAAAGCATCATCGTGCTGCCGCAAATGCTGCAAGCCCTGCTGGCGGCCATGGCGCCCGGCGAAACCCGCACCGAAAGCCTGCGCTTTATCGCCGTGGGAGGCGCCAAGGTTCCGGCACGGCTGCTGGCGGCAGCCCGCGAACGCGGCTTGCCAGTGTACGAAGGTTACGGGCTATCGGAATGCTGCTCGGTCGTGGCGCTCAACTTGCCAGGCAGCGAACGCAGCGGAAGCGTCGGCAAGCCCCTGGCGCACCGCCCGGTACGCATTGCCGCCGACGGGGAAATCGAAGTCGGCGGTGCGCTGGCGCATTACCTTGGCCAGCCGGCTGCCAGCGGGAACTGGCTGCCGACCGGCGACCTGGGCCACTTCGACCAGGATGGCTACCTCTATATCGACGGCCGCAAGAAGGACATCCTGATCACCGGTTTCGGGCGCAACGTCTCGCCCGAATGGCCGGAAGCGGCACTGCTGGGCAGCGGCATCCTGGCGCAGGCTGTGGTGGTGGGCGACAGCCAGCCCTGGCTGTCGGCACTGCTGGTACCGGGGACGCCGAACATCACGCTGGCGCAGCTGCAGCAAGCAGTCGACCTGGCCAACCAGGAATTACCCGATTATGCGCAGGTGCGGCGCTGGACCGTGGTGCCGCCCTTCACCCCTGCCAACGGCCAGGCGACCGCCAATGGCCGCCCCAGGCGCTCTGTGATCGCGCAGCAGCATGCGGCGCTGATCACTTCAATGTACAACCACCAGGAGCAACCCGCATGAGCTTTTTCGACACACTGAAAGCTGGCAGCGAAGCCGAGCGCCAGCAAATGTTCGCCATCCCCATCATCCAGGACGCACTGCGCGGCCACGCCACTACCGCGCAGTACATTGCCTTCCTGACCCAGGCCTATCACCACGTGCGCCATACCGTGCCGCTGCTCATGGCATGTGGCAGCCGCCTCGGCCCGGAGTATGAATGGCTCCGCGCAGCCATTGCCGAGTACATCGAGGAAGAAGTCGGCCACCAGGAATGGATCTTGTCCGATATTGCCGCCTGCGGCGGCGATCCGGAAGCGGTACGCGGCAGCCAGCCGCATGCCAGCACGGAACTGATGGTCGCCTATGCCTACCACCAGATCGACCGCGGCAATCCGATTGCGTTCTTCGGCATGGTGCACGTGTTGGAAGGCACCAGTACGGCGCTGGCAACGCACGCCGCCGATACCCTGCGCGGCGCCCTGGGCCTGCCACCGGAAGCCTTCAGCTACCTGAACTCGCACGGTAGCCTCGATATCAGCCACGTCGCCTTCTTCGAAGGCCTGGTCAACCGCCTGGAACGCGAGGCCGACCAGCAGGCCGTGCTGCATATGGCACGCATGATGTACAAGCTGTACGGCGACGTGTTCCGCAGCCTGCCCCACGGCAGCGCCGTGTTCGAACAGGCGGCATGACGTGGGCCAGCGCATTCATCAACGCTATCGCGCTGTCCTGACCGGCGCCGGCGGCGGGATCGGCTCCGCCATCGCGCGCCGGCTGGCACCGCAGGCCGATTCCCTGATCCTGGTCGGGCGCCAGCCGGCACCCCTTGCCGCCTTGCGGGCAGAGCTGGGAGCGCACGTGCAGGTGGTCTGCGGCGACCTGACTTCCCCTTCCACACTCACCGCGATCGAACAGGCGGCGCAGGCAGCAGGCGGGATCAACCTGCTGATTAACAACGCGGGGATCAGCCAGTTCCATAGCTTCGCAACGCAGTCGCCGGACGCGATCCGCGCCATGCTCGACACCAACCTGCTGGCGCCGATGCTGCTCACGCGCCAACTGCTGCCGCTGCTGCACCAGGCGCCGTCGGCCCAGGTTATCAATATCGGTTCAGTATTCGGCATGCTGGGCTACCCCGGATTTGCCGCATACGGGGCCAGCAAGGCCGGACTAAAAGGCTTTTCGCAAGCCTTGCGGCGCGAATTGTCGGACACTTCGATCGAGGTGCGTCACTTCGCGCCGCGCGCCACCCGGACCGCCATCAACAGTTCCGCGGTCAATGCCATGAACAGCGCGCTCGGCACCGCTGAAGACAGCCCGGAAACCGTGGCCGCCGCCTTTGCCGAATTCCTGGCTGGCACGGCCTGGCAAAGCACGATGGGGCGCAAGGAGTCCTTCTTTGTACTGGTGAATCGCCTGCTTCCTTCCCTGCCGGACGATGCCATCCGCAAGCAGCTGTCCGTGATCCGCCAATATCTGCCCAAATGACACCACAGGAGCCAACCAAGATGAAAACCATAGTCCAATTCGCCGCCGCCCTGCTGCTGCCGGTTTCCTTTGCCTTCGCTGGGGTACCCGAAGAAGTCAGCAACCTGCAGCAAAAATGGGAGCAAGTGCGCTACAAGACTCCGGCCTCGGCACAGGAAGCACAGTACGAGCAGCTGGTGAACGAGGCGGAAAAAACCGCTGCAGCCAATCCCGGCAGTGCCGACTTGCTGATCTGGTACGCTATTATTGAATCGACCTATGCCGGCGCAAAAGGCGGCTTGGGAGCGCTGTCCCATGTGAAGAACGCCAAGAAGCTGCTGGAACAGGCGATTGCGCTCAACCCCGATGCCTTGTCCGGCTCTGCCTATACCAGCCTCGGTTCGCTGTATTATCAAGTTCCGGGGTGGCCGATTGGCTTTGGCGACGACAAGAAGGCACTGGAACTGCTGAAGAAGGGCTTGGCCATCAACCCGGACGGCATTGACCCCAACTACTTTTATGGCGACTACCTGTTCCGGCAAGGTAATTACGCGGAAGCGGAAGCGGCGCTGAATAAAGCGCTCCAGGCTCCGCCGCGCGCCGGCCGCAAGGTAGCGGATGAAGGCCGCCGCGGTGAGATTCAAGTGCTGTTGGCAAAGATTGCGGCCAAGCGCAAATGACAACAAGGAGGCTGCCTCGTTGAAAGTCCTGATAGTCGAAGATGATCCCCTGCTGAGCAGCGGCTTGCTGGTGGCGCTGCGGCGCGCCAGCTATACCGTCGAACATGTCGACGACGGCCCCGCAGCCATCGAGGCCCTCGCCCACACGCAGTTCGATGTCGTGGTCCTGGACCTGGGCCTGCCCACCCTGGACGGTACCGAGGTCCTGAAGGCGCTGCGCAACAGCGAAAATCCGATCCCGGTGCTGGTGCTGTCGGCACGCGATTCGACTCGCGACCGGGTGCAGGGTCTCGACCTTGGTGCAGACGACTACCTGGTCAAGCCGTTCGAGCTCGATGAATTGCTGGCCCGCCTGCGGGTGCTGCTGCGCCGCCGCAGCGGGCGCCAGGTCAACCAACTGACACTCGGCGAACTCTCACTCAATCCGGAAAGCCTGAGCGCCACATGGCAAGGACGTCCAGTCGAACTGCAGCGGCTGGAATTCATGCTGCTGTTGCAACTGGCGGAGAACCCGCAGCGCGTTTTCAACCGCGCCCAGCTCGAAGAATCCCTGTACGGCTGGGGTGAAGGGGCGGAAAGCAACACCATCGACGTGCATGTCCATCACTTGCGGCGCAAGATAGCGCCTTCGGTCGTCAAGACTATCCGCGGCGTCGGTTACCGCATGGGCGACCTGGCCGCATGAAAACACATTCGTATTCCGCCCGCCAGCGACTGGTTGCCGCCACCCTGCTCTGCATGCTCCTGATCTTCCTTGGGATCGGGGTCGGCGCGCGCGCCGTGGCGCGGCATGAATCCGACGAGTTGTTCAGCGCCCGCCTGGCGACGTCGGCGCGGGTGCTGGAGGCGTTGGTCGCGCGCCAGCTGGAGAATGCGACGGTTACCCAGCCGATTGTCATCGCGCTGCCGCACGAACTTGAAACAAGCACCAGCGACGAACCGGAAGTATTTGGCCACCGTTACGAGACCAAGATTGCGTTCCAGGTATGGGACAAGGAGGGCGCACTGCTGGCCAAGTCGGCCTCGGCGCCGACAACGCCCCTCGGGCCGCTACGCCCCGGCTACTCGGTCAGCCAGATTGGCGAGGCCAAATGGCAGGTGTTTGCCCTGCCGTCCGGTAAGGTCTGGGTGCTGACCGCCGAAAAGGATGAAGTTCGGCAGGAAATGTCGGACGATATCGGCAAGACCATTTTGATCCCGCTGGCGATCGGTGGCGTGCTAATGCTCGCGGCGGTGAACTTCCTGATCCTCCACAATATGCGCCCGTTATCCGAGCTGGCGGCACGCATCGCAGCGCGCGAGCCGGAATCATTGGAGCCGCTGCTGCTCCAGGAAACACCGCTGGAAATGGCGCCCATCATTACTGAGCTGAACCATCTGCTCGACCGCATCCGGGCGGCTTTCGAACGTGAACAGCGCTTCCTCAATGCCGCCGCCCACGAAATCCGCACCCCAATCGCAGCCCTGCAACTGCATCTGGAGAACGCCCTGCGCGCGACCACGCCCGAGCAACGCAAGGCGTCGCTGGATAATGCCATGGCCGGCGCGCGCCGCACCAGCAAACTGGCGGAGCAGTTGCTGACGCTGAGCCGGATTGCCGCTGGCGGCGACCAGACGCAAATGCAAAGCCTGTCGCTGCAAGGGCTTTGCTGCGATGTCATCTGCACAATCGAGCCTCTGCTGGACCGGCGCGGCCAAAGTATCGGCCTGGAGGTGACAGAAGACTGCCAAGTGTGGGGCGACCCCACGCAGTTGCGGCGCCTGCTGCAGAACGTGATCGACAACGCTTCACAGCACGGCGCTGCACAGGGAGAGATCCAGCTGAAATTGTCGCGCTGGAACGACTGCGCAGTGCTGGACATTGCCAACGATGGCGTCCCTATTCCCGAACAGGAGATCGACAAGCTGTTCACACCCTATTACCGTCTCCCAGGCGCCGTACCTGGCGGACACGGGCTGGGGCTGGCCATCGTGCAGGAAATCCTCGACCTCCATCACGGCAAGGTCGAAATACGACGCAAGGCTGACGGACAGGGAACGGTGGTGCGGATCCGTCTCCCGCTGGCGCACCATAATCAACCGCCATCGATCGAACCCGGCGGCCCCAGAGTTTGATTCAAGTCATGTACCGCGTCACGGCCGAAGCCTAATGTTCATGGCTGTGAACTCAGGTGAAGCCGCAATATCCATGAAAAGAGTCCTGCTTAGCGCGATCCTGGCGACCCTGTTGCCTCTCGCAGTTGCACAACAAGACGTCCAGTCCGGCGAGGCAATGGCCAAGTTGCTTGCATCACGGGCGGCCGATACGCCGAAGGGCCGTCGCGCAGTCCGCGCCCACGAAATGGCACTCAGGTTCTATGCCAACCGTGGCGGCCGTCCGGTCTGGGGCGGCGAGCGGCGTGCCATGGCGGCGCACGTTCTGCAGCAACTCAGGCAAGCCGCGCAGCATGGCCTGGTTGCCGAAGACTACGCCGTCAGGATTCCATTTCCCGAGGCAGGCGCACCGGCAAACGAGCTGGCCCAGTTTGATCTTGAACTCACTTGCGCCGTATTGCGATTCCTTTCAGACCTTCATTCCGGCCGAACCACGCCAGAGTACAAATGGTACGCGGGCGCCCGCGCGCCAGATAGCTTCGATCCGGTGATAGCGCTTGCAGCGGCCATCGATGAAGCGAAGCTTGATTCCGCGATATCCGCTGCGGAACCGAAATCGGCATTGTATTCCCGCGTGAAGCAGACGCTATCGGAATATCGAAGCCTTGAGCCAGCGTTTACCCGCTTGCCACCGCTGGCCGCGCCGTCGGTTACGCGCGGCGACGGCGCGTTGCATGCCAATCTTGCTGACATCCGGCAGAGACTGGTACTGCTGGGTGATATGGCGGAAGATGGCACTGACAGCGCAGCACTCGAGGCAGGAGTTCGCAACTTCCAGGCACGGCATGGGTTGGTAGCAGATGGCATTGCCGGCAAGGCGACCCTGTCTGCCCTATCGGTCCCGCTGTCGCAGCGCATCCGCCAGCTCGAGCTCACATTGGAAAGGCTGCGCTGGCTGCCGACGCTGCCCCCTGGCCCCTTGATCGTCGTGAACGTGCCAGCGTTTCGCCTGTGGGCGCTCGACACGCGGGTTACGCCGGCCAGTGTCGAAGTTGAGATGCGTGTCATTGTCGGCAACGCAGCGCGTACTCCGACTCCGCTCCTGGTAGCACAATTGAGCCACCTGGAATTCAATCCCGCCTGGAACGTCCCGCGCAGCATCGAAGTGCAGGAGTTGATCCCGAAGCTGGCGCGCGATCCGGAACTGCTGCGAAAAGAAGATATGGAGTTGGTGCCGCGCATTGGCGCCGCCAACTCCGGGTCCAGCTCAGCGCTGGACGCGCTGCGTGAGGGCACCGTGCGCCTGCGGCAGCGTCCGGGTCCCCGTAATGTGCTAGGCGCAGTGAAGTTTGCGATGCCGAATCCTATGAGCATCTATCTTCACGGCACATCAGCCAGACAGCTCTTCAACCAGGCCAGGCGCGACCTCAGTCACGGCTGTATCCGGCTTGAACATCCCGACGAACTCGCAATATTCGCGCTGCGCGATGACCAGCGCTGGAACCGGCTTAGCGTCCTTGCGGCCATGGAGCCAGGACCAACCAGGATCGTCGCGCTCAAGACGCCAATTACCGTGCTTCTCCTGTATGCGACCGCGATCACCGATCGGCAAGGCCGCGCCATCTTCCTGCCAGATGCCTACGGCCTGGACCGAAAGCTTGCCGAAGCGCTCGGAGCGGAGAAATAGCGCCTCAACGACCCCTCGACGAGCGCATCAACGTCTGTCGCCTGCCGGATTGACATAGATCATGGATATTGCCGGTGGCCAGCCATAACATGGCCTGGTCGATCAATGCTGTCGCATGCGCGCGCAGAATGCGCTGTCGGCGGGGAGGCAATATGCTCAGGACAGACTCGCAACACGCTGTGGACGGCGGCAAAATCCTCGTCTGGGACGTTCCCGTCCGCGTTTTTCACTGGCTCATCGTTGTTTGCTTTGTCGGCGCTTACCTGACTTCCGAAGAGAGGATCTGGCGCCCGGTACATGTCGCCTGAGGCTACACGACAGCGGGCCTTATCGTATTTCGCGTCTTCTGGGGCGTCGTTGGTACACGCTACGCCCGGTTCGCGAATTTCGTCCGTGGTCCGGCGGCGGCCCTCGCGTATCTCCGTTCCCTCATCTCGGGCACGCCGCAACACTTCACCGGGCATAACCCAGCTGGCGGACTGGCCATTGTCGCCCTTCTCGCAACTGGCGCCGCGGTCGCAGTGAGCGGCTGGGTTGCGCTGCAGGAGACGAGCACCGACCGCTGGGAGGATATCCATGAGGCGTTGGCGAACCTGATGCTTGCCATCGTCGTTGTCCACATCGCCGCCGTCTTCGCCAGCAGCTGGTTGCACCGCGAGAACCTGATCGCGTCGATGTGCCACGGTAAGAAGGCGGGACCGCCAGGCATGAGCATCCGGCATCGTTTCCGCAGCATCGGCGTCTTGATGCTGCTGGCTGTGGGCGGATTCTGGTGGGCGCGCTGGGCGTGGCAGTGGGCGAGCTAGCAGCACCCGAAACAGGAGGTATCATGCAACATCTTGACTCAGAGGCCCGTGCGCGCGTGCTCGATATCCTGCGACATGGGCGCGACATGACGCTGGCGACACTGCGCGCCGACGGCTACCCCAGGCAACAACGCTCAGCTATGTCAACGATGGGCTGACGCCCTACACAGGCATTGGCCTGGACAGCCAGAAGGCCGAGAACACCCAACACAACCATAAAGTGTCGGCCACCATCAACCTCGACTACCGGGGCCCTTAACCAACTTTTCAGGTACAACCGGAACGTCGATCTTGCGCTTAAACATCTCCTTGGGAAGCAGATGGTGCCCCGTTTGGCCCGGGCAGCACCCCTTCCCCGACTTCGCCGCATCCCGTGCCGGAGTATTTT
>CAMLSG010000173.1 GCA_946482635.1 uncultured Duganella sp. | reverse complement strand
AAGGCGGTATGCACGCCCTGCCCCATCTCCGCGCGCGGCATGGCCAGCTGCACGCTACCGTCAGGGGCGATGGCGATCCAGCCGTTCAGGGCAACCGCGCCGTTTTCCAGCGGCAGCGGGGCCTGGCCGCGCACGCGCTGGCGCGGCGGCATCACGCCCCAGCCGACGACCATGGCTCCTGCCACGGCAACGCCGCTCAGCAGGAAATGGCGGCGGGAAAATTTCTTCGGTTTGAGCATGGCACCCTCGTTATGGCAGCCAACGCTGCAGCAAATCCTCCGGCATCACCGGACGGCTGTAATAGAAACCTTGCGCCTGGTTGCAACCGTGGCGCAGCAGGAAGGCCGCTTGCTGTTCCGTCTCCACGCCTTCGGCGATGACGGACAGGTTCATGCTGCGGCCCAACTGGATAATGGCAATGGCGATCGCTTCATCGTTGACGTCGGTCGAGATGTCCTTGATGAAGGAGCGGTCGATCTTGAGCGTCTGCACCGGCATCTGCTTCAGGTAGGCCAGTGACGAATAGCCGGTGCCGAAATCGTCGATCGCCAGCGACACGCCAACCGCGTGCAGGTCGTTGATGAAGCCCAGTGCGTCGCCGGTATTCATGATCACGGACTCGGTCACTTCCAACTGCAGGCGGTGCGGTTCCAGCCCGGTTTCGCGCAGGATGTCGGCGACCATGGTGACCATGCTGCCGCGCTCGAACTGCTTGGCGGACAGGTTGACCGCCATCTTCGGCACGTGCAAGCCCGCTTCCTGCCAGCGCACCATCTGGCGGCAGGCTTCGACCAGCACCCACTGCCCCAACTGGCTGATGAAGCCCGTATCCTCGGCCAGCGGAATGAAGCGATTCGGCGGCACCAGCCCCAGTTCCGGATGATTCCAGCGCACCAGCGCCTCCACGCCCAGCAGCTTGCCTGTATCGATTTCCACTTGCGGCTGGAAGTTCAGGAACACTTCCTCTTTCTCGATGGCGCGGCGCAGATAGGTTTCCAGGCGCAGGCGCTCGACGCCCTCGCCCGACATGGAAGGCTGGTAGAAACGATAGCCGTTGCGCCCGCGCGCCTTGGCCTGGTACATGGCCACGTCGGCGTTGCGGATCAACATGTTCAGGTCGCTGGCATCGGTCGGGAAGACCGAAACGCCGATCGAACAGGTCACGAACAGCTCGTGCCCCGCCACGATGAATGGATGCTCGAACATGGTCACCAGCTTTTCGGCCACCTGGCCGGCGCCGTACTGTCCTTCCACGTCTTCCAGCAGCACGATGAATTCATCGCCGCCCAGGCGCGCCAGGGTGTCGCCTTCGCGCAGCTTTTCCAGCAGCGCATGCGCCACCTGCTTCAGCAGCTCGTCGCCAATGTGGTGCCCCAGCGTGTCGTTGACGTTCTTGAAGCGGTCCAGGTCGATGAACAGCAGTGCCAGCTGCTCGTTGCCGCGGGTGGCGCGCTGGATGGCATGCTGCAGGCGGTCATGGAACAGCAAGCGGTTCGGCAACTGGGTCAGGGCGTCGTGGTGGGCCAAGTGGTCCAGCTTTTCCTGCGATTCCTTGACCAGGGTAATGTCGCTGAACACGCCCACATAGTGGGTCGTCGCACCGCGCGTATCGCGCACGGCGGTCAGTGTCAGCCACTCCAGGAACAATTCGCCGCTCTTGCGCATGCTCCAGATTTCGCCGCGCCAGTAGCCGTGTTCCACCAGTTCCTTCCACAATTCGGCGTGGAAGCCTTCGTCATGGCGGCCGGAACGTGTCAGGCCAACGTCGCGGCCCAGCGCTTCCGATTCGGTATAGCCTGTGATCTGGGTAAAGGCCGGGTTGATGGCAACGATGGTGCCCTTATCGTCGATCACCATCACGCCATCGGCAATATGTTCCAGCACTGTAGCCGACAGGCGAAGTTTTTCTTCCGCCTCCTTGCGTGCACTGATATCGGCATAGACCCAGATCGAGCCTTCGTTCGGGCGGTTCTGGTCGATGGCGCAACCGGACACCATGCACCAGAACAGCGAGCCGTCCTGGCGGCGGTAATTGCGTTCTTCGCTGAAGTACTCGCCGTTGCCCAGGGTGGAATACTGGCGCGCCCCGGCCGACTCGAAGTCGAAGGTGGTCGGGAACACAATGGCGGTGGAAGCGCCGATCATCTGGCCCGGCCCATAACCGAACAATTCTTCGCAACGCCTGTTGACCGAAACAATGGTCCGGTGGCGCACGAACATCACGCCGAACATCACGTTATCCAGGATCGCGCTCTGTTCGGCCAGCAGGCCTTCAATGCGCATTTCATTGTGCTTGCGCTGGCTGATGTCGGAGATGATGCCGTCCACCCACGGCGACCCGCCCGCCTCCGCTGCCTGCGGCTGGCCATTCTCTGCCACCCAGCGTTCGGTGCCGGTGGAATCCATGATGCGGTACTCGATTTCGTACGGCTTGCCGTCCTGGATCGCCTGCACCACCACGCGGCGCTGGCGTTTGCGGTCTTCCGGGCAGATCAGGTTGGCCCAGGCGTGTGTCGTGCTGCGCATGAACTGCGCAGCCGAATAGCCGGATATATCTTCAATGGCATCCGACACGAAATCGATCGGTCCATCGGGCCGGAAGCGGAACACGGCGCCCGGCACCTGGGTGACGATGGTGCGGAAGCGCTCCTCGCGCTGGGCGATATCTTCGAACAGGTGCTTGATCGCCACCCGCATCTGGTCCAACTGGCCGGCCAGGCGGCCCAGCTCATCGCTGCCGCTCAATTCCATGCGGGTTTCGAAATCGCCATGCGACAGGCGGTCGGAGAAGCGCATCAGCTTGCGCAGGGGCTTCAGCAGGCGCTGGTTCAGGAACAGCACGATCAACAGCAGCGACACGGTAAGCTGGGCCGCCAGCACGAAGACATAGGAAAGCTGCTTCTCGCGCAATTCCTGCTGGCTGCGCGCGTCGTCCATCTCGACCATGATCTTGCCGATCTTTTCGCCGCGCACCATGATTTCGCGCTCGGCGCGCACCACGTTGCCGATGGCACGCTTGGGCGCTTCAACATGCATGAACTGGGTGTCGGCCTGGCCGGTCACCTGCACTTGCAGCACGGAGCGATCGCGCATTACGGATTCGACCAGCGAATGGGCCGATTCCGCGTTCATGTTCCACAGGGATTCCTGCATGCCGAGGGCCAGGATGTCAGCGTTGCGCTGCAGCGATTCGTTGAGGGCGGTCTGGGCGGATTTCTGTTCGTGCACCCCGATCAGCAGGTAGGAGCCGATAATGGCTGGAATCACCAGGCCGCCGAATACCACCAGTAACAAGGCGCCATAAATCGACAGCCCATACAGAGCGCTCAGGCGGGACCTTAATTTGTTATAAAAATTCCGAGCCATTCAGCGGGTCTGGTGGAAAAGATTATCCAGCAGCAATTATGCACGTAACTTGCTATCATCGCCACTCTATCTCAGAGGAGTTTCCCTATGTCGTTTTCTATGTATTCCGCTTCGATTCCGGTGTTCCGCCAGATCCTTGGCAGCCTGTTGTCCATTCTCGACAAAACCGAGGCTCATATCGAGGAAAAGAAGATTGATCCGAATGCCCTGCTGCAGTTCCGTTTGTTCCCGGACATGCTGCCGTTTACGCGTCAAATCCAGATTGCTGCCGACTTCGCCAAGGGCGCCGGTGCGCGCCTGGCTGGGGCGGATGTGCCGGCTTACGAAGACACTGAAAAGACCATTGGTGAACTAAAACTGCGTATCCAGCGCACGCTGACTTTCCTGGACTCGCTGCCACGACAGGCGATTGAGGATTCGGCGCAACGCTCGGTAACTACCGGTAGCGGTGAAAAGGCCAAGCAGTGGGTGGGGCAGGAGTATTTGATGCACTATGCGCTGCCGCATTTTACCTTCCATGCGACGACGGCTTACAACATCCTGCGCCATAATGGGCTGGAGATTGGGAAGAAAGACTTTATTGGGTCGTGGAAGGCTGAGTAAAACCGGTAAATCGGGGTCTGACCCGCAGGGTCAGACCCCGTCAGATCAACCGTTGCGGGGTTGGTTCTGGGCCTTTTGACGTACCATCGCCGTTAGCTGCGAGACCCCGAACTATCGGTTTTCAAGAATTCCGCCGAGGATACCCCTGCGCCAGAATCCGCTCCCAAACTTTTTCCTTGTCCTCCGCGCTCATGGCCACCCAGTGCGCGACTTCGATATAAGTCCGCCCACACCCCCGGCAAATCTCATCAAAAGTAGTCGAGCAAACCGCCACGCAAGGCGTATCCGGCCGCTCAGGCAATTTCTCATCCGCCATCACTTCACCTGCAAGCCCAGCTTGTCCCAGCCCTCGTGGCCGAGTTTTTCCATGGTCTCGATATTCTTCTCGAAGATATCGGCCGCCTCGGGGAAAGCCTCCACTGCCTTGTCGATCGACGACTCGCGCAGCAGGTGCAAGGTCGGGTAAGGTGAACGGTTGGTGTAGTTCGAGATATCGTTCTTGTCGGTATCCGCAAACTGGTACTCAGGGTGGAAACTGGCCACTTGCAGCTCACCCTCCAGCTTCAGCTCTTCCAGCGCAGCATCCGCCACGTCCAGGAATTCGTTGTAATCCTCAAAATCCTGCAACACCAGCGGATGGATCAGCAGGGTCGTATCGACCACTTCCGGGTCTTCCTCAGCCAGGAATTCCAGTTCCTTGATCAGGTCTTCCAGCAATTCCTCAGGCGAGGAAGCCTCCGACACCACATAGCGCACCTGCTTCTTCACGTGCACGGCCTTGGCGAAGGGGCACAGGTTCAGGCCGATGACAGCCTTCTCCAGCCACTGCTCGGTTGCCGCGATGACGGCTTCGTAATCCACTCGGGTGTTGCTCATTTATACATCCAAAAATCGTTATCCAAGACACCAATTATATAGCCTGATCGACATAATTATCCAAGAAAATCAGGCACATAGCGAATTTTTCCTTGACTCGACAGGGTTTCAACCCTACACTCCGCCATTAGATAGTCCGCCCTTTGTTTCCACAAGACAACTGCGAAACGCTATGCAAGAACGAATCAAAAGTGCTGTCCTGATCGCCCTGGCGCTGAGCGCCGCGCTCCCGGCAGCCTCCTCCCTGGCCTCCACCGACACCGCGAAATCCGTGGTGATGCAGGTGCCTGCCGTGGAAGAATACAAGGAAACCGACGTCTGGGGCCGCATCCGCTCCGGCTACGCCATTCCCGACGTGAACAACGAGCTGGTCGCCAAGCATGTGAAGTGGTACGCCGACCGCCAGGATTACCTCGACCGCACCACCGCCCGCGCCTCGCTCTATCTCTACCACGTGGTGGAAGAGCTGGAAAAGCGCGGCATGCCGACCGAACTGGCCCTGCTGCCCTTCATCGAATCCGCCTTCAACCCGCAAGCCCTGTCGACCGCCAACGCGGCCGGCCTGTGGCAGTTCGTGCCGGGCACCGGCCGAGATTACGACCTGAAGCAGAACGCCTTCAAGGATGACCGCCGTTCCGTGCTGGCCTCCACCGACGCTGCCCTGAGCTACCTGCAGCGCCTGTACACCATGTTCGGCGACTGGCACCTGGCCCTGGCCGCCTACAACTGGGGCGAAGGCAATGTGCAGAAAGCCGTCCAGCGCAATCGCGCCGCCGGCAAGCCGACCAATTTTGAAAGCCTGGCCGAACTGATGCCGGCCGAGACCCGCAACTACGTGCCGAAGCTGCAGGCGGTGAAGAATATCGTCGCCAACCCGTCGCAATATGCCGTGCACCTGCCGGTGATCGACAACGAGCCGTATTTCACTGCCATCGACAAGACCCGCGATATCGACCTGGCGCTGGCAGCCAAGCTGGCTGAAATCTCGGTCGACGAGTTCAAGGCGCTGAACCCGCAGTTCAAAAAGCCCGTCATTACCGGCAACGAGCAGACCAAGATCCTGCTGCCGACCGAGAATGCCGCCAAGTTCGCTGCCAACCTGGCCTCGTGGACCCACGCCCTGTCGAGCTGGACCACGCACAAGATTTCCAGCGCCCGTGAAAGCATCGCCTCCCTGGCCCGCCGCTTCGGCACCACGCCGGATGCGATCCGCCAGGCCAACAACATCCCGCAGAAATCGGTGCTGAAGGCTGGCTCGACCATCCTGGTGCCGAATATTTCCGCCTCGGCAGCCGGCACCGACATCTCGACCGACGTGATCGAAAATGCCGTGATGGCCGTCGAAAACGAGCGCGCGGGCCCAAAACGCAGCAACTACCGTCAAGCTTCCTCATCTCGCGGCGATTCCAAGCCAGCGGTCAGCATGGTCAAGGCACGCGTGAAGCGTGACGAGGCCGGCAAATCGAAGTCCCGCCGCAGCAATTAACCGTGTTGCCAACACGCTACCCCTTGCCAAACTTGCAGGGGTAGCGTCGGCACGTTTACAATCCCGTTCTTGCGGTATAACCCCATTGGAGTAGATATGGCTTTCTTGCAAGGCAAAAAAATCCTGATTACTGGCGTCCTGTCCAACCGTTCCATCGCTTACGGCATTGCTAAGGCAGCCCACCGCGAAGGCGCCGAACTGGCTTTCACCTACGTTGGCGAGCGCTTCAAAGACCGCATCACTGAATTCGCCGCCGAATTCGGCAGCAACCTGGTCTTCGACTGCGACGTGACCAGCGACGAACAAATCGCCAACCTGTTCACCGACCTGGCCAAGAGCTGGGACAGCCTGGACGGTTTCGTGCACGCCATCGGCTTCGCCCCACGCGAAGCGATCGCCGGCGAATTCCTGGACGGCCTGACCCGCGAAAACTTCCGCGTGGCCCACGACATTTCGGCTTACAGCTTCCCGGCCATGGTGAAAGCCGCCCTGCCGCTGCTGAAGCCAGGTTCCTCCGTGCTGACCCTGTCCTACCTGGGCGCGGTTCGTGCGATCCCTTACTACAACACCATGGGCCTGGCCAAGGCATCGCTGGAAGCTTCCGTGCGCTACCTGGCAGAGAACCTGGGTCAGCACGGCATCCGTTCCAACGGCATTTCCGCCGGCCCAATCAAGACCCTGGCCGCTTCCGGCATCAAGGACTTCGGCAAGCTGCTCGGCTTCGCCGCCGGCCACGCCCCGCTGCGCCGCAATGTGACCATCGAAGAAGTGGGCAACGCCGCTGCGTTCCTGCTGTCGGACCTGTCGTCCGGCATCACCGGCGACATCATGTATGTCGACGGCGGCTTCTCCCACGTGATGGGCCTGAACTCGAGCGATTACGAATAATCGACCGCGCCCCAAAGCAAAAGCCGCCTCCGGGCGGCTTTTCTATTTGCAAATTCGGGGTCCAAATTCGGGGTCAGGTCTGTCATTTGGACATCCAGACCTGTTCTTTGATTTATCTCAATACGTTAAAACGCCTATTTTGCCGTATTGAGATAAATCAAAGGTTGTGCATCCGTGTCCAAATGACAGATCTGACCCCGAATTTGGCTTGCTTGCACAGAATCAATGAATTGACTACAGTGGTCGCCTGATTTCGCTTTCTAAAGCCAACCGCCACGCATGTCCACCGAGCAATCCGACGACGAATTGATGTTGCGTTACCGCGATGGCGAGCTGTCGGCCTTCCAGGAACTGTATCGCCGCCATAGCCGCGGCTTGTACCGCTTCCTGGCGTGGCGCAGCGGGCGCACCGAATGGGCGGATGAGGTGGCGCAGGAAACCTGGCTGGCGGTGCATCATGCCCGCACGCGCTATGCTGCACAAGGCAGCTTTCGCAGCTACCTGTTCCAGATCGGGCGCAATCGCCTGGCCGACTTGCAGCGCCAGCCCGATATCGATGACTGCAGCGAAGTGATCCTGGTCCAGGATTCAGCCGAAGCCACTGCGCTGGACCGCCAGCAGAACCAGGCGCTGCATGCCGCTATCCGCCAACTTCCGTCCGAACAGAAGGAGGCACTGGTGCTGCAGCACTTCAGCGGCTTGAGCATCGATGAAATTGCGCTGGTGGTTGCGGCGCCGGCGGAGACGGTAAAGAGCCGCCTGCGCTACGCCATGCGTAAGCTGCGCGAGCAATTCAAGCAGGAGGAGACGGCATGACGCCAGTGGACAAGGACGATTTCGAAGACGCGGACCTGGCGCGCCGCCTGGCCGCCCTGCCGCAGCCGGAGCCATCGGCGGAGCTTGACGCGTCCATCTTCGCGCAAATCGAGAAGGATCTGGCGCCCGGCCCAGCCGCAGCCAACGATCCGGCTGTCGAAGCCCCACGCCCTAAACCAAAACATCGCTACCGCGCACCGCTGGCATTTGCCGCCAGCCTGGCAGGCATCGCCATCCTGTTCCCGGTCTGGCGCAGTTACCAGCAGCAGAACCAGCCCCATGAATTGCAGCCGGTGCAAGTGCAAATCGTGCCGGAAGAAACGCCTGCGGCCCTGCCGCCACCGATGATCAATCAAGACAAAGCCGCTGTTCCCGCGGAAAAAAAGCGCGAAGCCGCCATTGTGGCCGCGAAGCCGGCACCGCCTATGCTGGAGATGCCAGTGCCTCAAAAAATGGAGGAGCCGCCGATTACCGCAGCTCCTCCGCCTCCGCTGCCGGCACCGGAAATCGATGAACTGGAGCCTGCACCCAAGGCTCCCGCGCGCGCGTCGGATGCTGAAAGCCCGAAAGCCTGGTTACAAACCATCGAGCGCATGCTGGAAGCCGGCGACACTGAAGCCGCGGCCGCGCAGTGGAAGCGCTTCCGCAAGGCCCACCCGGACTATCCGGTGCCGGATACCCTGGCAGGCCGCCTCAAGGCGCTGGAATAGCGCTACTTCGGCTTCACCTCAAACTCCCCGACCAGGATCGAGCTGCCCTGCTCCTTCAGGCGCAAGGTGACCATCGTGTCATCCGCTTTTTGCGTGCCAAAGCCGGTCGTAAAGTGAAGCTGCAGCGTGGTAGCGCCGGTGACGATCTGCTGCCCGCTGCCGAAGTAATTGACTTCGACGCGGTAAATGCCCGGCTTGGCGTTGCGCAGCATGAATTCCTCCGGTCCATAGCCGCCAGTGAAGTCACGTGACATGCGTCCTCCCTGGTAAGTGAGCTGGTGGCCATAGTAGGCGCGCTCGCCGTCGGGATCGATCACATGCAGGTCCATATCGCTGTTATCCGCATCCCAGGTCAGCACCACCCGCAAATCAACCGGCAGGTTGCGCAGCAAGCGTGAGTCCATGGCGCGAGTATTGAGCGTGCGGCCGGCTGCCTTCGTGCGCGCCACGATGGAATTCAGCTCGGACAGGGCAATCTGCTCCACATCGGCAAAGCGCCAATCCCATGGCCGCAGCACCACCTGGTACAGTTGTTCGATAGCCTGCTGTTCCTGGCCACTGGCGGCAAGCGCCAGCCCGAGGTCGCGGAACGACTGCGGCTCTTCCTCCGCCATCTCCTGCACGCGCTGCAGCAAGGGAATCGCCAGTCTTGGCGCACCAGCCTCCAACAAGCGGTAAGCCAGCACGCGCAGCACATGGCGGTTCTCAAGCTCCATCTCGGCCAGGTTGGACAGCACGCGCAGCCCCAAATCGCGCTGGCCGCGCTCCAGCATTAATCCAGCTACATCCAGCAGGAAGGCGCTGCTGCCGGCATGCGATGGCCGCTCGTCCAGGTAGATGAGGTACATATCGGCTGCTGCCGCCTTGCGCATGCGTGCCGTGTAAGGCGCATCCGGCTGCCACGCCTTCAAGCGCACACTGGCGCCGCCATTGATGCGCTTGTCGGCGGGGCTATCCAGCTCGTCCACCAGCATCGGAGCGGCCGCAGGAACCGGACGCGCAGCCATCACCGGCGGCGCCGGCGCCGGTTCCGCCGCCAACATCGGCGCCTCGACAATCCGCTGTTCGACGACGACCTCCTTCTTCGGTGCCGGCGGGCGGCTCTTGGGGAAGGGCTTCTCCCACCACGCCACCTTGGCCTGGAACTCCCGCACCACATTATCCAGGTGCTTCACGCGCTGGCTGGCGACCTGCGTGCGGTTCTCCGCCTTCAACTTTTCGAAGGCAGCACGGTATTTTTCCGGCGGCGTCACGTCATGGCGCACATAGTCCTCCAACTGCTCAAGCACCAGCAAGGACGTCTCGCGCGTCGGCAAGCCAAACTCGAGCCCAATGCGCCGGATCGCAGCGCGGTTGAATTCATAGTTGCCCTCCAATTGTGCAATGCGACGGTTGGCCCACCACCAGGCGGCCAGCGGATGCGGCGTGCTTTTTTCACCGGCCGTATCGAGGGCAACTTCATACCTCCTGCCCTGGTTATCCAGCGTCACAAGCAGCGGTTCGCGACCGAGAACCTTACCTGCGACGCGCAACAGGCCTGCCTGCACCTGGCTTTCATCAACCAGCACATCGCCAGCCTGCATGCCGGTTGCGCCGATTACCCGTACACCATCGGTGAGCAGTTCTTGCGACGCGTGCTGTGCGTCGACCGGATCGACGGCGATATGCCGGCCACCATTTGCATTGGCCCATGCCGCCAGGCGCGCTGTGTCGGCGCCTGCACTGGAACTCAGAGTGAACAAACGGCGGCCCTTGGCGAGTTGCGGAAACGCGCCTGTGCCATAGTTTCGCAGGCCATCACTGAACATCAGGTACTCGTCGACGTCGGGCTGCGCTTGCCAATCAGCCAACGCACTGGCGCCATCGTAGACGGTCGACTCGAGTTCCCCAATGAGGATTCCCGACTGCCCTTTCGCCAGCTTGAAAACTTTGACCGGCTCGGCCTTGTCGCGCAGGCGCACCAGGCGCACTTCAACACTGCCTGCAGCTTCGAGATAACTCGCCAGCACGCGCAATTCCGCTCTCATGGCGCGGTGCGCGCCGGAGCTGGAGCTATCCCACAGCACGCCAACCACTTTCGGCAATGCACGCGGCTTGCGTTCGGCCGGCACCGGCACTTCCGCCAGGAAGTACCTCTGGCCATTGAACTCCTCCACATAAGTCTTTGGCTTGTCCTGTGCCGCTGCCACCCGCACCAGGACATCGCCTTTCGCCTTCGCCGCATCGAGCTGCCACCCGCCCTCGGCACGGGCGAAACGCTCCTGCAGACCGATGGCCACCGGCGCATCCTCGCTTCCCATGACGCGCACATCCAGCGCGACCGGAATGCTGAAATGTTTCAATGGCAGCCGATAGCTCCAGTTCTTTTGCTGGCGTACCAGCATGGCCGCATATCTCAGTTCCACCGTCCGCGTGCCGCGACCAGGAATTGGATAGATGCGCAGCTTGAAGTTGTTTCCCTGTGTCTGCTCCAACAAACCCGGGTCGATACGGCGCCGCTCCTCCGCCTCCAGGATCTGCCGCCCCCGCTCCTTCTCAATCGGCACTGCAGGGCGCAGTTCCCCGCCAACATCCAGCGAGAAGCCCGTCACCTGCTGGCCTTCGCCAAGCGGGAATTGCAGGTCTCCCTCAAGCTGGCGATGGTTTGGGTTATAAAAGACCAGCTTCACGGTCGTTTCAGCCATGCCGCCGGAAATGACAGTCTGCACGGCAGCACTTTGCACGCGGACCGGCATTTCCCCGCCGGTCGTGTTCGACCTGATTAATGGTGGTGTCTGGGCCATGGCCGCGCCGCCAGCCAGCATGCACAACACCAGGATGAGCCTTGCCAACATGATTACTCCCTTCAAAATGAACGCTTCTGAACAGGAATCGGGCTGGCGGAAAAAAAGGGGTTAAACAAACAGAATAATTTGACAACGCAAAAAAGTGAGACTAAAGTGATATCACTTTGATTTAACCCACCTGGATGGATC
>CAMLSG010000172.1 GCA_946482635.1 uncultured Duganella sp. | reverse complement strand
GCTTCGGGCAGGCGTTTGAGCTTGAAGAGGAAGTCGCCCCGCACGCTTGGCAGCAGGTGATACTGCTTGAGCGCAGGTTCATCCAGCAATTGATCCACCAGTTCCAGCCCGACGGCCGGCCCATATGCCATGGCCAGCGCCACCGCGCGGTTCAATTCCACCACCGGCGACGGTGCGCGTGTCGCCAGCGCCAGGTACAGGTCCGCTATCTGCTGCCAATCGGTGTCCTCGGCTCGGCGTGCACGGGCGTGGCAGGAGGCGATCGCCGCCTGCAGTACATATGGCCCCGGCACGCGGTTCAAGGCCTGCGCACGCTGCAGCGCTGCCAGTCCGCGCCGAATCAGCATCTGGTCCCAGCGCGTCCGGTCCTGCTCCAGTAGCAGTACCGGCTTGCCCTGGGCATCCGTGCGTGCGCGGGAACGGGAGGACTGGATCTCCATCAATGCCACCAGGCCATGCACTTCCGGCTCGGCCGGCACCAGCTCGGCCAGGATGCGCCCGAGACGCAGCGCCTCGTTGCACAAGGCAGGGCGCATCCAGTCGGCGCCGGCGCTGGCGGAGTAGCCTTCGTTGTAGACCAGGTAGATCACCTGCAGCACTGCCCCCAGGCGTTCTTCCAGTTCCGCGCCGCGCGGTACTTCGAACGGCACCTTGGCGTCGCCCAACGTGCGTTTGGCGCGCACGATGCGTTGGGCCACCGTCGATTCGGACGCCAGGAAGGCGCGTGCAATTTCGTCGGTCGTCAGGCCGCCCAGCAGGCGCAGGGTCAGCGCCACGCGCGCTTCCATGGTCAGCACCGGGTGGCAGGAGATGAAGATCAGGCGCAGCAGGTCGTCGCCGATATTGTCATCGAGCTCGCGCTCCAGGTCCGGCGCGGCATCCTGCAGCAAGCCTTCGATTTCGTAAGTCAGCTCCGGCTCTTTTTCGTGCACCAGCTTCTGGTGGCGCAGGTAGTCAAGGGCCTTGTTCTTTGCAGCTTGCATCAGCCAGGCGGCGGGGCGGTCGGGCGTGCCGTTTTCCGGCCAGGTTTCGAGCGCGCTGACCAGCGCGTCCTGTGCCATTTCCTCAGCCAGCGCGACGTCGCGCAGCATGCGTGTCAGGACAGCGATGATCTTCGCTTCTTCAATGCGCCAGACGGCGTCGATGGCGCGGTGGATGCTGTTGTCGTTCATGCGGCTACTTTACCATCATGGCCGTGACTGCGTGATAAAATCGGCAACTTTTCCAATAATGAACCGGGCGATGAAGAAGACCGTAGCGACAATCCGTGATGTGGCCGCCGCCGCTGGTGTTTCCACTGCCACGGTCTCCAAGTTCGTCAACGGCACGCAGCGCTTTTCGTCCGCAGTCGAAGCTCGCCTGAGCAGCACCATCGAGGAGCTGGGCTACCGTTCCAACCCGATGGCGCAATCGATGATCACCGGCCGCACCAAAGCTATCGGCCTGTCGGTGCTGGACATCGCCAACCCACACTATGCCAGCGTGGTCAAAGGCGCCAACCGCGTAGCCCAGGCCCATGGCTACACCGTGCTGCTGGTCGACACAGAAGAAACACCGGAGCGTGAGCGGCAGCTCCTGGAGGCCCTGAGCCGGCGCGTGGACGGCATGATCGTCTATTCGCGCACGCCGGAGGTGGAACTGGACTGGCTGCTGGCGCTGGACCGTCCATCGGTTTTCTTCGGCCGCCCGGATCACATCGGCTTGCCGTCCGTTGCCAGCGATGACCAGCTCGGCGCATTCATGGTCACGCGCCACCTGGTGGCGCAGGGCCACAAGCGAGTCGGTTACCTGGGTTATGCCAATTCGCGCCGCAACCCGGAACGCATGGCCGGCGTGCGCGAGGCGCTGGCAGCCCAGGACCTGGAATTGAGCGTATTTGAAGCGGAAGCCCCGGTGTCGGGGGCGGGCGAAAAACTGTGCTCTTCGATCATGCTTGGCCGCCAGCCGCTTGACGCGCTGGTCTGCTTCAACGACCTGCTGGCGCTGGGATTCATGAAGGCCGCGCAGACGCTCGGCTTCCGCGTGCCGGAAGATATTTCCGTGGTCGGCTTCGACAATATCCAGTTCGGGAGCTTTGCCTCGCCGGCCCTCACCAGCGTGGACCTGAATAGCGAGCAGATGGGAGCAGCGGCAATGCAGAAACTCCTGGCCTCCATCGAAGGCCAGGAAGTCGAGCCGCTAACGGTGGTCAACGCGCAGCTGGTGCTGCGCGCCTCCACCGCTACGCGGCCTTAGACCGCGATCTTGCGCAGTTCTACTTCCATATCCCCCGGGCTAGGGTAGGGGTAGGACTTGACCCAGGAAATAACGTCGTCGCGCGACGCGGCATCGACCGCCCAATAGCCGGCGATCAGTTCCTTCACCTCGGCGAACGGGCCGTCCGTGATGAACGGCTTGCCGCCGGTGAACTTGACGCGCGCACCGCGCGCTGTCGACTTCAGTCCCTCGCCAGACAGCGCAACGCCAGCCGCGATGCCGGCGTTGTTGGCGCGGTTCATGATGTCGATGATTTCCGCTGGCGGTTCGAAGTCCTGCTCCGCCACGGGATCGGAGCGCAGCAGGATCGCCCAGGCGGCGTGCTTGGGCGCCGCGCCGGTGTCAAAGCCTACGCAGCCGCCGGGGCAGCCGGCTTCGCGCACTTCAACCACGGCGCTGCCTTCCGCGTCGGCCGAGGGCCAGCGCGCAGCCAGTTCGCTGGCGGCGCGGCGGTCTTCGGCCTCGATGAAGGTGAAGCCCGCCACGCTCACGTCCTGGAACGGGCCTTCTTCGTACAGCCACTGGCCGTCGCGGCGGCGCATGCGCAAGCCGCCGTCGGCACTGGAGCGCAGCCATTTGGCACCCGGTACGGCCTGCACCAGTTCAGCGGATGGGAAGTTGTCCGATTCCGAAGTGGCGTCGGCCTTCCGAATAACCATGTACTGCATCTGAATCTCCTTTAAACAGGCGCTGCTATCTTGCTGGCGATGCGCGCTTCCTGTTCACGCAGTTCGGGCGTGAATTCGGCGCCGAAATCCTCGGCCTCGAAGACCTGGCGGATTTCGATATCTGAGTCGGTCTCCATCGGATTGGGGCAGCGCTTGACCCATTCGATGGCTTCAGCGAGCGACTTTACCTGAATCAGCCAGAAGCCGGCAATCAGCTCCTTGGTTTCCTGGAACGGGCCGTCGATGACGGTGCGCTTGCTGCCCGAGAAGTGCACGCGGGCGCCGCGTGAACTTGGGTGCAGGCCTTCGCCGGCCAGCAGCACGCCGGCGTTCACCAGTTCTTCGTTGAACTTGCCCATGGCTGCGAGCAGTTCGGTTTTAGGCATTTTGCCGGCTTCGGAATCAGGGGTTGCTTTGACGATGAGCATGAATCGCATGGTGTCCTCTCAATTGAATTTAAAAATCAGCCTTTGCACTCAGGCGAGTTCTTCATCATTTCCTTCATCCCTTCTTCCATCTGCGCGGGAGTCAGGTCGCGTTTGTGGGTGGCGATCGACCAGGAGTGGCCGAACGGGTCCACCAGCACGCCGTAACGGTCGCCCCAGAACATGTCGGCAGGGGGCATCTTGGCGGTGGCGCCGGCATCGACTGCGCGCTTGTAGGCGGCGTCCACGTCTTCCACGTAAATATGCAGGGTTACCGGCGTGCCCTTGTAGTGTTTCGGGCCGAAGCAGCCGGCGTCAGGGAAATCGTCGACCAGCATAATGTTCGAATCGCCGATGCTGATCTGGGCGTGCATGATCTTGCCGCCAGGGCCAGGCATGCGGGAATTTTCTACCGCGTTGAAGGCTTTTTTGTAGAAAGCAATGGCATCGGCAGCGCCTTCGCAGACCAGGTGCGGGGTAACAGTGCGCATGCCTTCTGGAATTGGTTTGACAGTCATGGTGAATCTCCATTCGTTGTTTGGGAACTGGACACCGTTTGCGGCCTCCATATTCCCACGACGAACGGCGATGCGCCAGATCGACACGATTACAAAAGATTTTTTTCAGCCAGCCATTCCGGGTTGAACAGGCGGGCTGCGTAAGTGGCGCCGCGGTCGCACAGCAGGGTGACTATCGTGTGCCCCGGCCCCATCTGTTTTGCCAGCTCAACCGCAGCGGCCACGTTGATGCCGCTCGAACCGCCCACGTACAGGCCTTCCTCGCGCAGCAGGCGGTAGACCATCTGGACGCACGCCTTGTCGTCGATGCGGATGGCGTCGTCGATCGGTGTGCCTTGCAGGTTTGCGGTGACCCGGCTGTTGCCGATGCCTTCCGAAATCGAATTGCCCTCGCTCTTCAGTTCGCCGTGCTTGATCCAGTTGTAGAGCGCGCTGCCGTAGGGATCGGCCAGCACGATTTTTACGTTCGGCTGCTGCTCCTTCAGGTAGCGGGCGACGCCGGCCAGGGTGCCGCCGGTGCCGGTAGCGCAGGTGAAAGCGTCGATGCGGCCATGCGCGTCGTGCCAGATTTCGGGGCCGGTTGTTGCGTAGTGTGCCTGGCGGTTGGCGAGATTGTCGAACTGCTGGGCCCAGATGGCGTTGGGCAACTCTTGCGCCAGGCGGCCGGCGACTTTCTGGTAATTATTGTCGTCGGCGTAGGGGACGGCTTTGACGGGGCGCACTTCGGCGCCAAGGGTGCGCAGGATGGCGAATTTTTCCTCGGACTGGGTTTCGGGGATGACGATCACGCATTTGTAGCCGCGTGCGGCGCACAGGTGGGCCAGGCCGATGCCGGTGTTGCCGGCGGTGCCTTCGACGACGGTGCCGCCGGGTTTCAGGCGACCGGAGCGCTCGGCATCGAGGATGATGGCGAGGGCGGCGCGGTCTTTGACGGAGCCGCCGGGGTTCATGAACTCGGCTTTGGCCAGAATTTCGCAGCCGGTCTCGGCCGAGAGGCGGGCGAGACGGATCAGGGGAGTGTGGCCGATGGTGTCGGCGAAGCCTTGGCGGAGCATGACTTCAATTTAGTCCAAAACCGGTAAATCGGGGTCAGACCCGTAGGGTCAGACCCCCAACGGTCTCCGGTCCAGAGGTGGGGTTTTAGTGAAACCAGCGGCAGATGAGCAGACCGGTTTAAAGGGCGCGCAATGAGATCGTGAACTTCAGCCCGCCCCCCTCGCGATTGGACACCTCCAGCTGCGCCTCATGCCGCGACAGCACCCGGTCGACAATCGCCAGCCCCAGCCCAGCCCCATTGGCCTGCCCGCGCGCCGTATCCAGTCGCGTAAACGGCTTGAGCAACTGCGCAATCTGTCCCTCCGGCACACCTACGCCATGATCCTGCACCTCAACAATCACGCGCTTGGCCGTATGCATCCCGCGAACGGAGCACTTGATATCAATCTCGGTCACATCCGAATCCGGCGTCTTGCCATAGCGCCGGGCATTCTCGACCAGGTTGGCAATCACCCGCTTCAGGTCAGTTGCATTGCCCAGCACATGCGCATGCTCTGGCAGCTCAGCCGTAACCTTCACATCCGGATGACGTCCAGCCTCATGCGCGCAATCGCTCAGCAGCGTCACCATGTCCACATTGATAAAGCTGGACGCCTCGGTCGGCTTGGCGTAATCGAGGAACTGCGCAATGATCGCATCCATCTGCGCAATGTCCGACTGCATGCCTTCGCGCGCCTCCTGCGACAGGTTGGCCATTTCCACCTCGAGCTGCATGCGCGCCAACGGCGTGCGCAAATCGTGCGAAATGCCGGCCAGGATCACGGCGCGGTCGGATTCGACCTGCTGCAAGTCATCCACCATCTGGTTGAAGCTGCGGTTGGCCTGGCGTACTTCCTGCGGCCCGACTTCCGGCAACGGCTCCGGCTGGCGGCCCTGGGCGATTTCGCGCGCGGCGGCAGTCAGCCGCTTCAACGGCAGGTTGATCAGGCTGGAAATCAGGGCTGCCCCAAGCAGCGAGACCAGCGCCACCACGCCGGCCCAGCCCAGCCATTCGACGGGGCCCTGCAGGCGTTCGCGCTCCAGCATCAGCCAATAGCGGTCGTCGGCAATCTTGAAGCTGACCCAGTAGCCGGGCACGCCATTCACTTCCGAGGAAAAACGGGTATCGGCGCCCAGCTTGGCACGCACCAGGGTCTGGATGTCGGCCATCAGGCCCGAGCTTGGCGGCGGCGCCACCTCGTCGTCATCCTCCATGGTGAACACGCGGATGCCTTCGTTCGACACCAGTTCGAACAGCAGCTCGCGCCGCAAGTCGGTGGCGGAGTGGGTGAGGGCGGCGCGGGTGATGGTCACTACCGACACCACCTGGGCGGCAGTCTGCTGCGCCAGCGGTTCGCGCTGGACGTAGTTGACCATGCCGAACCAGGCTGACATGGAGAGCGTGGTCAACACGCTCAGCAAGAGGAAGGTGCGCCAGAACAGGCCGCTGGTCAGCGACGCCGGGCGCGGCAGGCGGAATTTCATCGACAGCCCAAAATCAGCGTGGCTGGCCCTCAGGGATGAAGACGTAACCCAGGCCCCACACCGTCTGGATGTACAGCGGGCTGGACGGGTCCGGCTCGATCAGCTTGCGCAGGCGCGAAATCTGCACGTCCAGGCTGCGGTCGAACACCTCGTACTCGCGGCCGCGCGCCAGTTCCATCAGCTTTTCGCGCGACAGCGGCTGGCGCGCGTGGCGCGCAAACACCTTCAGCACCGAGAATTCACCGGTGGTCAGCGGCACGGTTTCGCCATTTTTCTTGAGCGTGCGCGTGCCCAGGTCCAGCACGAACTGGCCGAACTCGAACGTCTGCGGGTGCTCGGAAGGAGCGCCCGGAATCTCGTCCGGCTGCTTGCGGCGCAGCACGGCGCCGATACGGGCCACCAGTTCGCGCGGGTTGAATGGCTTGGGCAGGTAGTCGTCGGCGCCCATTTCCAGGCCCACGATGCGGTCCACGTCTTCGCCTTTGGCCGTCAGCATGATGATCGGGGTCTGGTCGCCGGCGCCGCGCAGGCGGCGGCAGATCGACAGGCCGTCTTCGCCGGGCAGCATCAGGTCCAGCACCAGCAGGTCGTAGCGCTCGCGCAGCCACAGCTTGTTCATGGCGGTGGCGTTTTCGGCGGTGACGACGTTGAAACCTTGTTCGGTCAGGTAGCGGCGCAACAGGTCGCGCAGGCGGACGTCGTCGTCCACCACCATGATCTTGGCCTGGTGGCCTTGCGCGCCGCCCGGTGCGGCAGGGGGATTAGTGGTGGTATTCATAAGGATGTTGATCTTGTTGAATTGTCAGATGCATGTCGCTATGGTAACGTCATATTGATTGCCGGTGC
Source organism: uncultured Duganella sp. (assembly GCA_946482635.1). The sequence goes on along the minus strand of CAMLSG010000172.1, from coordinate 4,503 downwards.
CATACCGGTGAAAACTCATTACAAATTCTTACAAACTTTACCGGGTCGCTCTTACTATGGGAAGTTCGAGCGCATACACTGCGGGCATGGATACGGCAAGTACGACGAGGACGGCGATGAAACTTGGTGCGAAAACAGGATTGGGCAAAGCGGCTTTGGCGCTGTGCGCCGGCCTGTGCTGCACCGTGATGGCCAGCGCGCAAGCGCAGTCAGACCAGCGCAACCGCCAGCAGGAGCGCCGCGAAGCGCCCCGCGACTTCCGTGACAATCGCATGAACGATGCCCGCGAAGCGCGCAATCCACGCCAGTATGAAGGGCGCCTGGACGATGCGCCGCGCATGATGGACGACCGGGACAACGCAGATTCGCGCCGCATGGGAGGCCGCATGACCCCCGACGAGCGCCGCGACCTGCGCCGCCAGATCAATGAAGCGGGCCAGCAAGTGTACTCCCTGCCACGCAGGCGCTGATTTTGTGACGTTTACGTAACGGCAGGAAAACTTTCAGCCCCAAAAACCTCCGGAATTTAATGTTTTGCGTGTAATATTGATTGCCCGCAAGACAACGCGCCCCGGCGCGCCCAAGATCAGGGCACTGGAGGAGGAGCTTTGTCCCAAATTGCACAACAGGAGAGCGCCGGCAGCTTGCCGGCCGGCGTAGTCCAGCGGCCCGACGGGGTCTACCTGGACGTGCGCCTGCTCGCGCCTGAACTGACCGCGGCGATCGACATCCTGTTCCGCAGCGGTTTTGTGCTGCGCGGCCTGGACTACCCGGTGCTGGCGCGTGCCCTGTATGGCGTGGGGCCGGAACTGGCGCCCAATCCCGAACTGCTCGTGCGCATTGGCGACCGGCTGGAGCCATTCCCGGCCGAACGCAGGCCGCTGTACCGCAACGTCAAGATCCGCGACGGCGAAGCGGAATACTTCTTTGAACCGATCTACCTGCCGGCCGAGGAGTTGTCGGACGGCACGTTGCTGCCGGAACGCCCGGCCCAGCTCTATTTCGACGAATTCGTGGCCGACATGTGGCTGAAGAACGTGCGCTTCGGCATCCAGGTAGCGGCAGTAAGGGCTGCCCTGGCGGCACCGAAGGGCGAACGGGTGGCTGCAGCGCGCGACCTGGAACCGACGCCGGCGCAGGACGCGCGCGTGGTGGAGGTGGCCTCCGAGCTGCACCGCAGCGATGCGCCGCGCCAGCGTGCCGATGGTACGGTCGACCTGACCAGCTTCCAGAACCGTTTCCCCCAAATCAAGCAGGGCGTGCGCCTGCTGCAAAAACTGCCCGGCGTGCCCGGGGAGCCGGGCCGCAATATCGCCGGCCAGCCGCTGGCCGCGCTGGCGCCGAACGACGTGGATTTCAGCCGCTTTGCGGGCGAGGGCACGGTCATCGCGCGCGAGGCCGATGGCGAATTCCTGGTGGCCGCGCGCGAAGGCTTCCTGAACGTCGACCCGAAAAGCGGGCAGGTGGCGCTGAGCGACAAGATCATCAGCCGCGAAGGCGTCTCCGGCCGCACCACGGGCAACCTGGAGCTGATGGGCGCCTTCGAGGAGTTCGGCGACGTGCAGGAACTGCGCGACGTGAACGGCAGCGACATCACCGTGCACGGCGACGTGTTCGGCAATATCAACTCCAGCGGCGGCACCATTGTCCTGGGACGCAACCTGGTCGGCGGCCGCGCCATCAATGCCAAGGGCGATATCCGCATTGAAGGCGTGGCCTCCGGCGCCACCATCCAGACCGCCAGCGGCACGGTCACGATTACGGGGCGCGCCGAAAGCTGCGTGATCAGCGCGCCCAAAGTGGTGATTTCGGAAGCCTCCAATTGCGAGATCTTTGCCGACGAAGTGCAAATGGAACTGGCCATCGGCTGCGCCGTCGCCGGCCGCAGCGTGCTGGTGGAAAGCGCCGGCCCGCGCAAGAACAGCGAAATGTTCGTCTACGTGGTGGTGAAGGACGTCGCCGGCCACGACGCCGAGCTCGAAACGCTGCAGAAACAGGTCGCCGTGCACGAAGTTGAAATTGCCGCATGGCGCGTCGAGCATGACCGGCTGAACGCCATGGCCGAAGTGCGCAGCTACCTGACGCTGGCCGAAAAGCTGCGCAAGGGCGAGATTCATTTGACGCCGGCCCAGGTGCCGCACCTGAAGAAGGTGGCAGGCGCTGTCGCGCCGCACATCAAGCAGATCGGGCAACTGGTGCAGTCGATCAAGGTCGCGGAAGAAGCCATTGCCGGCGCGCGCAGCCGCCGCGACGAGCTGGAAGCGCTGAAGCGCGATGCCGCCGCCCGTTCTTCGGTGCGCGTCACGATGATCGACGGCGAAGTCCTGGTGCGTACCCTCCCGCTGGGCGAGGCGGTGGCCGGCAATTTCATGGCGGCCGCCAAGGATTACAAAGCCATGTTGCGCGGCCCGCGGCTGGACAGCCTGGCCATCTTCGCCGGCTCCACGGGCAGCGTAAACTGGCATGGCGCTTCCCTGGCCGAGGCGAGCGTAGCGTAATGGGCCGTTAGCCGTACAATGGCGCAACAAGACAACCGGGGAGACATGGTGCCTGCAGACGCTGCCACGGCCGCCGCGGCGGCTGGCGATCTGCCATCGTCGCTGGTCCAGCGCGCCGATGGCGTGTATTTCAAGGCGGAAGCCCCGGCGGCGATGCTGCAGGCGGCTGCCAACCAGGTATTCCTCTCCGGCGCCAGCTTCCGCGGCCTTGATTACGGCGTCTTCATCCGCGCCCTGTACGGTGTCGGCCCGGAACTGCCGGATGGGATGGGCGGCCAGCCACTATGGCGCTTTGCCGACGACATCGTGCCGTTCTCCAGCGGGCGGCGCGACCTGTACAAGGCGGTCCGCATCGTCGGCGGCGAGGCGGAATACTATTTCGAACCGGTGTTTATCGAAGTGGACGGCGAGGCGCCTGTGCCTGCCCATCTCGATTTCGGCGAATTCGTGGCCGATATGTGGACCAAGGGCATTCGTTTCGGCATCGATGCGCCGGTGGTGCGCGAGGCGATCGCCAGCGGCAAGGTGGCGCGCGTGATTGTGGCGCGCAAGCTGCCGCCGGTGCCGGGCCGCGACGCCGCCATCGTCGAAGTATCGGAGAGCATCCACCGCTCCAACGCCCCGCGCCTGCTGGCCAATGGCCGCTTCGACCTGCACAGCTTCCAGAACCGCTTCCCGCAAGTGAAAGCCCAGGTGCGGCTGCTGCGCCGCGAGCCGCCGCAGCCCGGCACGCGCGGCTTCGAGCTGTCGGGCATCGTGCTCGACCCGCCGCTTCCACGCGACCTGGAACTGACGACGGTGGCCGGGGAGGGCACCGTGGTGGAGCACCACGACGGCGTCGATTACCTGGTGTCCTCGCGTGAAGGCTTCATCAACGTCGACAGCAAGAGCAAGCGCATTTCCATTGGCCCCAAGATCGTCAGCCGCGAAGGCGTCTCCGCCAAGACCACGGGCAACCTGAAGCTCGATGGCGATTACGAAGAATTCGGCGAAGTGCAGGAGCAGCGCACGGTCGAAGGCGGCAACATCACCGTGCATGGCGACGTTTTCGGCAACATCGTCTCGCGCGGCGGCACCATCGCGCTGCAAAAGAACCTGATGGGCGGCAGCGCGAGCAATGCGGACGGCAATATCCGCGTGGCCGGCGTTGCTTCCGGCGCGCTGCTGCAGTCGAAAAAGGGCGAAGTCGTGCTGGGCAAGGCGCAGAACTGCGTGATTACCGGTTCGCGCGTGATCATCACCGAAGCTTACAACTGCGAGATCATGGCTGACGAAGTCCTGATCAAGCTGGCCGCCGGCTGCGCCATTGCCGCACGCCGCATTGAAATCGACAGCGCCGGCCCGCGCAAGCAGGCCGAAATGCAGTTGCATGTGATGGTGCCGGACACCAGCAAGTACGACGACAAGCTGGCTGAATGCGCCGCCCGCGCGGAGAAGCACGAGCAGCAGGCGCAGCGCTGCAAGGAGCAGATGGACGCCATCACCGCCGACCAGGAAGTGCGCAATTACCTGCAACTGGCAAGCAAGGTGCGCAAGCAGGAAGTCACGCTGAACCAGGAGCAGCTGGTGCTTTTCCAGAAAATGGCGCTGAAAGTCGGCCCGTCGCTGAAGATGGTGGCGCGGCTGCAGGTCGCAATGAAGGAAGCCCAGGCCGCGCAGCAAAAGGAGCAGGAGCTGGGCGAGCACGTCTACCGGCAGAAGCTGATGGTAGTCGGCGGCGCGCGCTGCACCGTGCGGCAGGTGGCCGGCGACATGGTGGTGCGCAGGCTGGTCTTCAATCCCGACCTCGGGCCGGCCTACCTGCTGCCGCCGAAGGAAGTGAAGCTGCGCGTCCGCGCCCCGCTGGGCACGCAGCCACCGCTGTTCATCGGCAGCGGCGGCCAGTTCGACTGGAGTGGCAGCGCAGCTTAAATCGCAGCGTAGCAGGGCATGGCGCCCAGCGGCAGGTCGTGGAACAGGTTGTGTTCGGTGTCGTTGATTTCGCGGTTGGCCGCAAGGATGCGGA
>CAMLSG010000171.1 GCA_946482635.1 uncultured Duganella sp. | reverse complement strand
CACCATTCTATCGTTACTTTTGGTCGTTGGTGGTATTTCCTTGGTTGGTTGCTGCAGCCGATGGCATCTGGATGCCGCCGGAAACCACAAACACGCTCAGGAACTTGACGTCACGGCCCGCGGTAAGGCTTTGCGTTGCCGGCATGTTGTCGCGGTTGCTGGAGCCCGATTGCACGCCACTTGAGTCGCTTACATCGGTGTAGTTCAAGCCACCGACGCTCAGCGAAGGCAGGGTAGGCGTTGCACCGCCCACGATGACAGGGCTTGCGGCCTGGGCGGCAATAGCGGTCCTTGCATCAGGCGTTGCTGGCGGCTGCGCGGTTGCTACCGGAAGCGGCTCTGGTGTTGGAGCTGCGATGGGCGCTGGGGTTGCTGCAGGTGCTGGCGGCGGCACGATCGCGGCGACAGGTTCAGGTACGGGTGTCGCAACCGGCGCAGGTTCGGGGATCACTGTTGGAGCCGGCGTTGCCGGCACGACTGGCGCCGGTTCGGCTGCGGGAACGGTGACCGGCACTGGTACCGCGACCGGGACGGGCACTGGGGCCGGAGCTTCAGGCATTGGCGCTGGCGCTGGGGTTGGAACAGGGGCCGGCGTCGGCGCTGGAACCGGAACTGGCAATGGTTCTGGTTCCGGTACTGGGATCGTCGCCGGCACCTGCACTGGTTCAACAGGCGTTACAGGTACCGTGAGGGGCGCCGGTACTGGCTCCGGTTCAGGCACAACGGTCGGCTCCGGAACTGGCACTGGCGCCGGGGTTGAAACTGGCGCTGGCGCCGGTGCGGCGGTAATGGCGGCCGTCGTCGCGCCATTGCCAGAGAAGCTGTAGTTGCCCGCATCGCTGCCGGCAAGCGTGAGGCCGCCCACATTGACGCCGACCGCCGTCCCCGGTGTGGATTGCGCGAACTGCGCGGTGGCGGTGCTGCTGTCGACGTGTACGTCATCGCCGCTCACCACGCCGGCAAGCGAGCCGGCGGAGGTGAGTGAAGCAGCAGTGCTGCCGTCCTCAACTTTGTCCGCAGCAAGCAAGTCGCCTACAGTCAGCGTTTTCGGGAAAATCGAGGCCGTGATACCGCTCGGCATGGTCAACTGGTAGTTCGACGCAAGCCCGGTGCCGTCGGCCAGCACGATTCCGTTGACGGAAACCGCTTTATTGCTGCCGGCGTTGCGATCAGCAAAGGCGCCGGCCTGGCCGGAGAAATTCAAAGTCTCAGAACCGACCAATCCGCTCAGGGAACCGCCAAGCAGGGTGGCGCTGGTGGTGCCGTCATAAGTCTTGTCCGCTGACGTCATGCCGACAATCGTCAACGTCTTGCGGGCAATGGAGGCGGTGGTACTGGCCTGGCCAGTGATGGTGTAGTTGCCGGCATACTCGCCGCCGTAGCTGCTGGTGATGTTCACGGCCTTGCCGCTGCCAGCGTTCGCGTCGGCGAAGGCGCCAGTCGCCGTCAAGCTGATCGATTCGCCGCTAACCAGGTTGGAGAAGGCGGCGTTGCCGGTATCGAGCTGGGCAGCGGTCGTTCCGTCATAAGTCTTGCCTGCTGCGGTGATGCCCGATACCGTAGTTGCACGTGGCGTGATCGATGCGGTAACGCCGGTCGGCATGGTCAATTGATAGTTGGATGCGAGCCCCGTGCCGTCAGCCAGCACAATGCCTGATACCGAAACCGCTTTATTGCTGCCCGCATTGCGATCCGCAAAGGTGCCGGCCTGACCGGAGAAAGCCAGGGTCTCTGAGCCGACCAGGCCGCTAAGCGAGCCGCCTGCCAGGCTTGCGCCAACCGTCCCGTCGTACGTCTTGTCAGCGGCCGACAATCCGACAATCGTCACGTCTTTTCGTGCGATCGATGCTGTGGTGCTTGCCTGGCCGGTGATAAGGTAGTTGGCGACGAAGTCGCCACCGTAGCTGCTATTGATGCCCACCGTCTTGCCGTTGCCGGCATTCGCGTCGGCGAACGCACCAGTTGCCGCCAGGTTGATCGACTCTCCGGCAACGAGGTTGGAGAATACTGCGTTGCTGGTATCGAGCGCCGCAGCGGTCGTGCCGTCATAAGTCTTGCCGGCCGAAGTAATGCCAGACACCGTTGTCGCACGCGGGGTGATCGACCCCGTTATGCCGGAAGGATTGGTAATGCTATAGTTTGAAGCCAGGCCGGTGCCGTCCGACAGGACCAGCCCGCTGACCGTGACCGCTTTCGCTGCACCGGCGTTCTTGTCTGCGAACACGCCCGACATACCGGAGAAGTTGAGGGTTTCCGAGCCAACCAGGCCATTCAGTATGCCGCCGTTAAGGGTTGCCGACGTATTGCCGTCGTAGGTCTTGTCAGCCGCTGCAAGGCCAGCCAGGGTCAGGGCTTTAGCCGCGACGGATGCGGAATTTGACGCACTGGCCGATGCCAGACCCGGCACGGAATAGTTTGATGCCAGGCCATTGCTGCCATTCGTCAGCGTGATCGCGCTCAGGAAGCTGGCGCCGGTGACGTTGGCGCTGTTGGCAGTCGCGCCGGTGTAGTTCAGGCTTTCGCCAGACACGAGATTGCCCAGCGAGACATAACCGCCCATGTCGGTGTTGCCATCGTAAGTCTTGGTTGCAGTAACAGTGACTGCGCGCGGAGTGATGCTGGCGGAGGCACTTGCCGACGTATTGGCAAGCGTGTAATTGCCGGCGTCCGCGCCGCTGAGCGTGATATTGCTGATGTCGACAGTGTAGTTGCCAACGTTCTTGCTGCCAAATGCGCCGGTCCCGTTCAGGCTTACAGCGTCGCCAGCCACGATGCCGCTGGCGGAAACGGCTGCAGCCGTCGTCCCGTCGTAAACCTTGCTGGAAGCGGTCGGGGTCAGGTTCTTCGGCGTAATGGTATAGCTGCCGGTGTTGAAATAGCCCACGGCATAAGTAGTTCCACCGCTGGTGTAGCTGGTCGGGTTGGCCGCGTCAGCGTTCAGGCTGGCGTAATAGCCGGCGTTTTTGCTGCTGGTCGTGTAGGCCACGGAAGGCGTGAGTGCGGAAACCGAGAATCCGCCTGGACCGCCCATGGTGGTGAACGAGAGGCCGGTGGCGATATTATTGCCGTCATAGGTCTTGCTGCCCGCAGCATTCTGGATCACGTAGATCGGCTGGGTGGACATGCTGACAGCCTGGTACGTCGCGTAGAGATAGCTGTTGTTGGAGCCGGGAATCACCAGCGTGCCACAGTTTGGATAAGGCGTAGCGCAGCTCGACAACTGCGGCGACTGGGTGTATGCGGAAAGCTGCGGTGCGCCGTTGACGAACACCAGCCAGCTGGCGACCGAAGCACCCTGGAAAGCTACGCGTGCGCGATTACCGTAAGAGACCATGCCGATCGCGCCCTGGTCCAGCACAGCCTGGGTATTGCCCGGAGTCGTGTTGACGGCGTTCAGCAGCATGCCGCCGCCGGCAGAATTGCCGATCGTAGTGACAGTGTTGGAGTTGCCTTCGAAGGCGACACCAAAGGTCTTGTTGCCAGCCGTGCTGACGCCTGTAATGAACAGGTTGCCGCTGCCGGAGTTGATGGTGGCGTTCGACATGATGTAGACACCGCCGGTCACGCCCGAATAGCTGCCGTTGTTGGAGCCAACCAGCGACTTGCCGTTGATGACGATATTGCCGCCGCCAGACTGGATGGTCTTGGCACGCTCCACCACGACAGCAGCGCTACCGGAGCTGGAGTTGAGGGCGTAGCCAAAGCCATTTGCCTGGGTACCGGTGCTGCTGCCGACCATGATGTTGCCGCCATTGGTAGCAATATTGGCGTTGATGTCCACACCGCCCAGCGTAGCATTGGTAGCGTTGGCGGCGCTCAGGGTCAGGCCAAGCTTGCCTGAGGTCGAACTGATATCGCTGTTCACCACGATATTGCGGTCGGCGCGCAGGGTCAGTGTGGCATCGCCGCCGAGGGTCTTGCTGATTGCGCTGGCAACGGTGATGTCGCCGCTGCCGGAACCGGTGCTGCCGTAATTCGAGAGATTGGATTGGGTAGTGACCGTAACGCTGGTACCGACATTCAACGCGTTGACGATATTGGTGGCTGCGCTGGCGTCGATGGTGTAGTTGTACGGGTCGATCAGCCAGTGGCCGCCCTGGCCACGCGCGGCACTGGCGTCGATCTGCACGGCGCGCGCCGTCGCCACGTGCGCTGCGGAAGTCTCGATGAAGCCGCCGTTGCCGCCTTCCGGTGCGCTGGCGTCGAGCTTGCCTGCGATATCGATGCGGCCGTTTTCCATATCGCCCAGCAACAGGATCTGGCCTTGCTCGCCGGTAGCCAGCGTGCGTGCCTGGACCAGGCCGTCGTTGTTGATCACGGTGCTGATCAGGTCGCCGGCCGCTTTAGCAGTCATCAGCACGTTGCCGCCGTCGGCACGGATGGCGCCGCCGTTCTCGACCAGCGCGTCAATCGCGCCTTTGCGGATTTGCAGCTTGATCGGGCCGCCCAGGTCCAGCAGCACGTCGCTGCCGGCGCCCAGCAGGACATTGCCGCGCTCTGCCGAGATTTCGCCGGCATTGCTGACGCGGGCGGCAACGAGCGCCACCGTACCGCCGTTGAAAGCCTTGATGTTGCCCTGGTTGATGACCGCGTTGGCGCTGGCGCCTTGCAGCGTGTAGTTACCGGACATGAAGTCCTGGTTGCTCATGTTCAGGGTCGAGGCCAGCAGGCCGCCGACATTCACTTGCGCCGTCGGCGAGAACAGCACACCGTTTGGATTCAGCAGGAAGACCTGGCCGTTCGCCTTCAGTGCGCCCTGGATCTGCGATACATCGCTGCCGGTAACACGATTCAAGGCGACGGAAGCGGAGGAGGGCTGTACAAAATTGACAGTATTCCCTTTGCCGATCGAGAACGATTTCCAGTCGATCGCCATCCTGGCGCTGCCCTGGCTGATCGTCATCGAGCTCCCTTGCTGGCTGATCTGGCCCTGGCCTGCGACCACTGCGCCGCCGGTCGGCAAGTCCGCCGCCAATGCCGCGCCGCCAACCAGCGACAGGCTGGCTGCAGCCAGCGCGCGACGCGTGGCACGCGCACTCCGTGCTTTGCCATGGGAGCCGCCCAGTTCGGAACGCACCTGCCACATGCCCATGCTGGCATTCCACACCACTCGGAAAATCCTGTTCATAACGCTACCTCAAACGTTGAAATGAGACGGATCGGGCCATCGCGTTTGCTTAAACGGAGCCAGACTCGGACAGCAGGATTCAGGGCTGTGGGATTGGGTCGCCAGTGGAGGCGAGCGGTGCGCGGAGGTGGGGCGTCACCAGGAGAATGCTAATTTCTGTATGGCAATGACGATCTTACACAGCTTTGACTAGTTTTCACACGGCAACATCGAAAAATAGTTTTCGATGTTGGTAGCGCGCGTCACCTTTCAAATGAATAGTTCAAGCACCCATCAGTCCTTGTCCGCATACCCGGATCGTTTGCCCACTGATACCGCAAGCGCCAGGAGTGCAAAGGAAAGTCACCAGCTCCGCGACATCGCGGGGTTTTCCGCCTTGGGACAAGGAATTGAGGCGCCTGCCTATCTCACGTGTCAGGAAGGGGACTTTTTGTGTCATTGGCGTTTCGATGAAGCCCGGCGCAACGGCATTGAAAGTGATCCCGCGCCGCGCATGCGCTTGTGCTTGTGCCGCGACGTAGCCAATCAAGGCTGCTTTCGAAGTGGCGTAATTCGTCTGGCCAAAATTGCCCGCGATGCCACTGATCGAGGACATACAGACTACGCGCCCATGTTCACGCAGCAGGGAATCGTCCAGCAATAACTTGTCGATTGCCGTAATGGCGGAGAGGTTGATGTCCAGCACCTGGTCCCATTGGCGTGCTTCCATTTTCGCCAAAGTGCGATCACGCGTGATACCGGCGTTGTGCACGACGATGTCGACACCGCCGAAGTTCTCCCGAATGAATCCGCCAAGGATCGCAGCAGTTTCAGTTGCTGCGATATCGAGCGCCAGCGGGATGGCCCCCAGGCGGCTCGCAACGGATTTTAGTTCTTCAGCGGAAGCAGGAATGTCAACAGCCACCACTTTGGCGCCTTCCTGCGCCAGGCGTTCTGCTGTTGCAAGGCCAATGCCACGTGCGGCACCAGTCACCAGGGCGACTTTACCGGCCAAAGCGGCGGTCGAGGGCAGGGTGCCCGGAGCGCTGGCGGCATCTGTCACGTGCACAACCTGGCCGGAAACGTAGGCACATTGCGGGCCACAGAAAAAGCGGACGACGCCGTCAATACGGGCCAAAGCCTGCGGCGGCACGCTAGCCAGGTTCGCCGTTACACCACGGCGGCCAAGTTCCTTGGCCAACGAGCGGATGAATCCTTCCAGCCCGCGCGCTACGGCAGCCGCCACGGGATCTGCTGTTGCAGCAAGCGGGGGCGCGATGAGAAGAACGCGACCATTGCGCGCGATGCGACTTATATGTTGATGGAAAGCCGAATATACGGCACGCAGGTCGGCGACTTTCCTGCAGCCGGTGGCGTCCATCACAAAAATATCGATAGAGTCCGTCGCCTCCCTGGCGCCAGCGACCTGAAGTACCGACGAAAGCGGAACGGACGCGTAACAGCCCTCCGTAGTCGCAAGCATGAATGACTTTGACTCGAAGGGATGGGCGACATAGGGGGCCGCAGAACGCTGCAACTCAGTCGGGTTCGGCAGGCCGATGGCGCGCACAATCGGCCCGACAACGGGCCAGCGATTGATCTTGATCAGGGTATCGGACATCTATAGTGTTTTTGGGCAAGTTGGCATTCAGGGGTGAAACTATACTACCGATCAGTTGTTCCAAGTAATTGCAAAGTCCTGCTCTGTCAGATTCATCATAAAAGTCAATCAGACGCGGCATTTGGCGCGGCCAAGTGATAATGCGGCCTCGAATAATGTTTCACTCGGCAATAAGTAGAGATTTATGATTAAACTGACAACGACGACTCCTGTGGCGCGAATTCTATTGGCGGCATTAACTGCTTTGGCGGCAGGGTGCGGTGGAGGTGGTTCCGAAGCATCGAAAACGCCTGAACAATCACTACCGACTACGCCCACGACTCCCACAACTCCCACGACGCCGACTACTCCGACTACACCTACAACGCCCACGACGCCGACCACGCCATCAACGGGCGGAATGGCGGCGATTAACACAAACAGCAGGGCGGAAGTGGCCGCCTTTTACAACGGCACGATGGTGCCCGCATTTTCGGTTCCTATGCAGTGGACAGGCTCCACCCAAGGCTGCGTGGCCGGCACCACCTCCGCTGAATACAAGGCAGCCGTCGTCAATACCGTGAACAGTTTCCGGGTACTGGCCGGCTTACCAGGGAATATTTCCCTGAGTCTCACGCACTCCGCCATGGCGCAGCAAGCTGCGCTGATGATGGACGCAAATTCCCAACTAAGCCACTCGCCGCCAAGTTCGTGGACTTGCTACACAGCTGATGGCGCAACTGCAGCGGGCAGTTCCAACTTAGCCCTTGGCAACGCCGGACCGAATGCGGTACGCGCATACATCGCCGATTCCGGCACCACCAGCCTGGGCCACCGCCGCTGGGTGCTCTATTCGCGCCTGGGCGAAGTTGGTACCGGCGACACAACGCGGGCCAATGTTTTGTGGGTGTTTGGCGGAACCGTAGCCGCGCCGGCGAGCGTAGCGGAAACAGGAGTGGCCTGGCCGTCACGCGGCTATGTCCCATGGACTTCGAAAGTGGCGGACCCAAGCCATCCATGGAGTTTCTCCTTGCCAGGCGCGGACTTCAGTGGCGCAAGCGTGGCAATGAGCAATGACCAGGGCAAAGTGCTCTCCGTTGGCAGTGTCGGTCAATTGCCGAACGGTTATGGCGACAACACCATGAGCTGGAAATTGACCGCCGATGCCACCGAGTGGTCGCGCTCCCCGGCTGACACCAAGTTCAATGTGCAGATCAGCAATGTGAAAGTTGGCGACCAAGTCAAGTCCTTCCAATATAGCGTCACCTTCTTTGTCCCTTAAAGGGAAGGGCAGCGCGAGCGTATTTTAGGTGCTGGCAGTTCCCAAAGTTAGGTACCAGCACGGATCCCCGGAACCAGCGACATCCGTAAAGTTCAGGACATCCCACCGGACAGTACAGGTGGGGCGTCTTGAATCAATTACGGAGATACATCATGGGAATGGGCATTGAATGGGTCATGAAGTACAACGGGCGTGCGGCAGACGTCTCGAATACGAGAGCCGCTGCCGAAGGCTTCTACAACACGCTCCACGCAGTTCGTCAGTTCGCCTGGGGCGACAACCTGGCGTGGGACAGGGATTTTGAGCAGCAGGGCGCCGGCAGCCCGATGTCCGGCGGCGATAGCGCTTGGGCCGACAACGTCGACATCGCATTTTTCGCCGGGCACGGCAATCCGCAGGGACCGATCTTCGGCACCACCGTCGACAGCGGCCAGGCGACGCCGGGTGAAGTGCGCCTGGGCGATATCGACCTTGAGTGGATCGCGTTCCATGCCTGCCAGGTCTTGCAGCGCGAAGGCGTGTTTGACCGTTGGGGACCTTCGTTCACCGGCCTGCACTACATGCTGGGATTCGACACCGTGTGCCACGATGAAACCAATCGCGGGCGCTATTTCGCCGACCACCTGAACAACGGCTGGCGCGTACGCGACGCCTGGATCGCCGCCGCCCAGGAGACTGAAGGCTCCGACTGCCGCTGGGCCTACCTGCGCGCCGATGCCGCTGGCACCAATACTTACGAGGACCACTGGCATGGCAAGGGCTTCGTTTCGCCCGATCCCGCTGTTCCAACCATCCATTACTATCTGCGTGGCGCTTGCTAGGAGATTCTCATGAACTACGAATTGTTTACTTTTCCTAAAATGCCAGCGCAACAATCGGTTTGCCTGATGCGGCCGCGCCGTATCGACGGCGCTGCGATGGACCTCGCCAGCAAATGCGCCGAACGGTTCGGCGTCAAAGCCCGCCCACAGGATATGGGCGCGCGAATGATCGCACGCGACGAGCAGTCTTCGCTGGAATATTTTGTGGCCACGGGCTCGGTGCGTTACAGCGCACGCCCAGGCCAGAAAAGCGAAGCGGAATATCAACCCAGGCTGCCGGACGAAAAAGAAGCCGTTGATCTCGCCATGAGAAAACTGCGGGAAATGGACCTGATGCACACGTCCGCGGCCGTGCATTCGGTCACCGACCTGGAATATTGCTTCCGCAAGGCCGGCGACAAGGAAGACACCGTGTTTCCGATTGCCCGCCAGGTGAACATGCGTTTCAAGGAAGCCGGGCTGCCATTCTTTGGACCAGGCGCCAAGATCCAGGTGTCGGTCGGCGAGGGCGGTAGCGTCGACGAAATGCTGCGCTTCTGGCGCGAAGTCGACGTCGCTGGCGAAGCGACGACCATTTCGCCCGACCACCTGATGGACATCCTGATGCGCGATGAAAGCTTTGCACAGCTGCGCGCCGGCGAGGCATCGGTCCAGTTCCACGACTGCCAGATCGGCTTCTACGCATTGCCGCCGCGCGAAGTGCAGGACATGTTCGTCCCGGTGTTCGCCCTGTCCGGAACCGTATCGACACCAGCATTGCCGCGCTACGATTTCATGCGCTATGTGCCGGCGGTTTCCATGGCTGCGAAGAACAGGGATGGGATGACGGTTTTGCGCTCGAGGGCCGCATATTGATCATCTGACGGCCCTCGCATGGCCCCGGAACGGCCCGCGCAAAGCGGGCCGTATATATCCGCCTTGCGTGGTAGATGTCTTTGGTTTATCCTCCCGGTGTCGAAAATGGTGGACCGGTTTGGTAAGCCCCGGTCAGCTCAAATCTTCACCCGAGCTAGAATCCAGCCCAAAAGGGCCGTGGACCACGACGAGAGGCGGACGTACGTCGCCTTCTCGTTGGGTATAGGCGGCTCATCAAGATATTTCCGCGCTCCGAGAAGCTTCGTTTCGTCCTTCGCCGTGCCCCGGCATCTTTCAAGGACGAATCATGTCAAAAAATCCTGGTTTTGAGCGTACCCCCGTTGTAATTGTTGGCGGCAGTCTGGTGGGGCTGTCTGCAGCACTTTTTCTCGCTTGGCGAGGCATCAAGCCTGTTGTGATCGAAAAGCATACAGGCAGTTCACCACATCCTCGGGCAATGGGCTTTACCGAACGCACGCTCGAGTTTTATCGCGCCGTCGGCATCGCCGACCAGATTCCCCAGGTTTCGGCGGGGAGCCGTTTGCGGCGTGTACGCGCGACAAGCCTGGCTGGTGACTGGTACGGCGAATCGGACTGGACTCCGGGACAGGATGCTCAGCACACCGTCATGGCTTCGCCAGTCACAGGTGCGGCCATCGCCCAGGACAAGCTCGAACCAATCCTGCGCATGGAGGCAGCAGCACGCGGAGCCGACTTGCGCCTGGGTGTAGAAGTACTCAGCTTCGAACAACGTGCCGATGGAGTTTGCGTCGACGTGCGTGAACGCACCAGCGGTAAGGTCTACCACATCCTGGCTGATTACGTCATCGCAGCCGATGGCGCTGATAGCAGCATCCGTGAGGCGCTCGGTATCCAGCGGCACGGTGTTGGGCACTTGCGTACGCTGCGCAGCATCCTTTTCCATTGCCCGGCAGCGGACGCGATTCTTGCAAAAGGCGTACAGCAATTCAATATCGAACAGCCCGACTTCCGTGGATTCCTGACATCCTATGGCGACGGACGCTGGGTATTGATGTTCGATGATCGCCAAGAGTACATCGAGACCGTTCCCAGGGATTTGGTCAGGAAGGCTTTGGGCGACAGTTCGGACTTTGAAATTCTTACCACCGGCCGATGGGAAATGGCAGGGCGCATTGCCGAGCGGTATAGCGATGGGAGGGTGTTCCTGGCCGGCGACTCGGCGCATCAGCTACCGCCAACCCGGGGCGGGTTTGGCGCGAACACCGGCATCGACGATGCGTGGAACCTTGCATGGAAACTCGAATGGGTACTAAAAGGGGTTTCGTCTCAGCACTTACTGGACAGCTACAACGAAGAACGACAACCGATCGGCTGGCTACGACACCAGCAAACCTTTGCACGTCCCGACTATGCCCCATGGGTTGGCCACGCGCTGGACGGAGAAGCCCTGTATGGAAATGAGGCGTTGGAACTCGGCCAGTTGCACCTGTCATCTGCAGTGGTTGCCACGGGAAGGAGCCTCCCGCAGGCAGCGACTCCGGAAGAATGGGCAGGCGAGCCGGGGACACGTGTCCCTCATCTATGGGTGCGGAAGGGAGGACAGCGCGTGTCGACGCTCGATCTGGTTGCACATGACCTGGTGCTGATTACAGAGGACTCTCGTTGGATAGAGATCGGGAACGAAGTCGCAACACGGCTGTCGGTGCCGTTCAATGCGATCCAGGTGAATGTGAATGTTGAATTTCCACCCGATGCGCAATTTAGCCGTCGATTCGGCGTGGGAAACGAGGGCGCAGTTCTAATCAGGCCGGATGGCATCATCGGTTGGAAGTGCGCGAATTTCCCTTCAGACGCAACCTCGGAAATTGGGAGAGCGATAAGGACGTGCACTTCGTGTTGAGTCCAAGCTGAATCGGCACTAGAACGAAACCACCTGCGGACGAAGAAACACGATGGCTCCAAACTGGCTGATGTGGGACGATCGCGAGCAGGTGGTCTCCAAATACGCCGTGGTGCCGGTCATACTGTGACTATTCCATTTGACATAATATAGATTATGCGAAGTTATGCATTATCCCCAGAAGGCCTTCA
>CAMLSG010000170.1 GCA_946482635.1 uncultured Duganella sp. | reverse complement strand
ACCGCTTCGTCTACCGCTCGATCGGCGGCGGGCATAGCATGACCAGCATCCTGCAGTTCATGAGCGGCGGGAAGGTGGTGGAAGTGCTGGAGTCGCCGCGTTTCATGCGGGCCATGGCGGACTACCTGCCGGAAGTGCCGGTCGATTCGATTCCCTTCCTGCTTGGCTTGAACCTGGGCGTGGCGAAGGACATCTCCAAGATCGACGCCCGCGGCCCGGTGGCCGACTGGCTGGAAAAGCAGCGCTTGCTGCGTGAGGAAAAGGGCGAGAGTACCTGATGCGCGTGCTGATCACAGGCGCCACGACGTGGCATGACGACCGTGCGATCAGGCGCGAATTGACCGCGTTGGGCAAGCCTGGAACGGTGGTCACCGGCGACACGCCGGGCATCGATGCACTGGCAATTTCTGTGGCTCGTGAGCTGGGCTTCGAAGTCCTGCCAATGAAAAAGAGCAGGGCTGACTACAAGGCTTTTCCCGGCGAAGGCTGGAAGGGCCTGAACGTTCGCATGATGGCGACGGGTGTCGACCTGGTGCTGGCATTCCATGCGGACTTCGATACGCTGGGCTGTGCTCGCGGCACCCGCCATGCGGTCGAGTTGGCGCAGCAAGCCGGCATCGAAGTGCGCGTGTGCCGCGCTTGAGGACGGCCTATAATGTGGCTTTCCGTACAAGCTGGACGAACCATCATGAACCGCTACCACAATCCCCTCGACCGTTTCATCACTGGCGCCGACAAGGCGCTGCGCGTGCTGGCTGGCGTGCATTCGGCCTCGCGCCCGAACCCGGCGGTGCATGCGGCGGATGCGGAGATGACGGAGCAGGAGCACCGCCACAGTGCGGGCCTGATGCGCGTCAACCATGTGGGCGAGGTGATGGCGCAGGCGCTGTACAACTCGCAGGCCCGTTTCGCCAAGAGCGATGAGGCGCGTGCGGCCTTCGACAAGGCCAGCCGCGAAGAGGAGGATCACCTGGCGTGGTGCGCGCAACGCTTGTCGGAACTGGGCTCGCAGCCGAGCTTCCTGAATCCATTGTTCTATGCCGGTGCATACGCGCTGGGCACGGCAGCCGCGCTGGCGGGCGACAAGCAAAGCCTGGGTTTTGTGGTGGAGACCGAGCGCCAGGTTGAAGCCCACCTGGCCAGCCACCTGGACCGCTTGCCGCCGCAGGACGCCAAGTCACGTGCGATCGTGGAACAAATGCGCGTCGATGAAATCGCGCATGGCAAGGCGGCGGAAGACATGGGCGCCGAGAAAACGCCGCTGCCCATCCAGATGGCAATGAAGGCCATGTCGAAGGTGATGACCTCGACCACTTATTACATTTAGAAAGCAGGCGAAAAGTTCCGCCTTAGATTTTGGATGCGAGCTCGCTGTTGAGGGAGGCCTGGTAGGCGGCCAATGCCTGGGCGCGTGGGGTTCCTTCGTTTTCCCAGGCAATCGCGTTGTCAATGCGTTTGATCACGGCCGGCAGGGTGGCGGTCCAGTCGTCGTTGCGCAGCAGGCGGCGGCTGGCGGAGTCCAGTTCTTCAGGTGGGGCGGCCTGCCAGCTGATATGGCGCACGAGGTTTAAAGCGAATGGCGGGCAGGTTAGCGATTCAAAGGCCAGCGCACCGACCTGGCGGCCAGTCAGCTTCAAGGTGCCGCGCTTGAACCAGACGTAGGCCAGTGCGAGCAGTGCCGAGGCATAGAACAGCAGGATGCCGGCGGCGGCAGCCACGTTGCCGTAGCGGGAGAACAAGCCAGCAGGGATCAGGCCGAACAGCGACAGTGCCATCAGCCAGATCAACGGCGCCAGCACTTTGTAGGGAAGGAACGAAGGCGGCGCCCAGCGTTGCGAAGGTGGGGCTGCAGCGACCACCTGCTGTTTCCAGCGCAGCGGGAACAGGGGGCGGTGCGGCAGCAGGGGATTCGGCACAAACGGCTCCTTGCCGCGCAAGGTGTAGTGCTCGGCGCCGAAATGCAGCGACCAGCGCCCACCCAGGGTAGCCGCCAGCACGCCTTCATTCGAATGCAGCAGCCGCGCCGAGTCGTACAGGTACAGGCCAGCCATGGCCGCTACCAGCAGGATTTCGGCGTGGAATGCGATCAATTGCTGCTTTCCTTCTTCTTGAACAGCGACTTCAGGCCGGCGATGGCTGCAACGCCACCGATGGCGACCAGCTTCCACATCTTGGCCAGGAACAGGGCCGCGGCAGCCCAGAAGCCTTTCTTGGTCGCGATGACAGCGGCGCCGCCGGTCACCAGCGCGGCCAGGCCGAATTCGGCAACGTGGTCGCCCGGCTTGAACTCGGAGTACTTCTCACCGTCGTTGTAATCGAAGCCGGTCAGCACTTTGCGGAAGCTCGCCACGTCGGCGTCCAGCGTTTCAGGCGAGGACACCAGGGTTGCGCTCATCACGCCGCTGCGGCCCAGCAGGCGGATGGTGTAGTTCAGCGAAACACCGTGTTCCGAGCGCAGTTTCAGGCCCCATTCCAATTGCTTGGTTTTTTCGTCGTAGTGCGGTGGAACGTACCAGCCTTCAGTGTGCAGCGCACCCAGGCCGAGACGCTTGCGCTCTTCGTTGGCTGGCTCATCGCTTTCCTTCAGGGTCTTCAGCAGCGCATCGGCGTCGATCTTGTCGCCTTCTTTCACGTAGCCACTCTGGTCGAAGGTAAAGGTCGCCCACCAGCCGCCTTCGGTATCCAGGATGGTGTAGTTGCCGTCTTCCGGCAGGTTGCCGGTCAATTCCAGGAAACGGCGCGAATTCTTATCGTCCAGGAATTGCACTTTATCGCTTGGCGTTTTCAGGGTGGCCTTGCCGGCGATGGCTTCGGCGCGCGGACCGGTATGCCAGTCCAGCTTGTCGAATTCTGCCTTGCGCTGTTCCGCAGTCATGTCGGCCATGGCAAATACCGGCACCAGTGCAAGCGCAATCACCCAGTTACGAATCTTCATTGTTATTTCCCCGTTGAGTTATTTTGGATAAACCCAAGAGGATAGCAGCCGGCAGCCATTAAAAATGCGCGCTTTCTCACATCCGCAGGCTGCGTTCGATGGCGCCGGAAGCGGCTGCCTTCAGCAGGCGCTGGAACTTTGGGCATTCCGCATGGCTCGGAGCGGGGCAGGCGGCCGCGTGGCGCAGTCCTTCGCTCATCGCCTTGAGGCGCTTGGCCAGCGCGTCGATCTCCTCGGCCTTGGCCAGCAGGAAGGCACGGTCGATGGACGTGCCGCCGTCGGGCGTGAACATTGAGCCTATTTCGTCCAGCGACAAGCCGGCCGACTGGCCGAGCGAAATGATGGCCAGCGTGTCGAGCACGCCGGGCGCGTAGGTGCGCCGCAGGCCGTTGCGGCCGGCTGGCTTGATCAGGCCCTTTTTCTCGTAATAGCGCAGGGTGGAGGCGGCCATGCCCGAGCGCTGCGCGACTTCGGCGATATCCATCAAAAATCCCTTGACTTGAAGTTGACTTCAACTTCTACAGTGTGCCCATCAACCAGGGAGATTGCAATGGAAATCATCATTATCGGCGTCGGCGCCACCATCGTGTTCGACTTGTGGCTGGTGCTGCTCAAGCGCATGGGCGTCAAGACCATGAACATGGCCTTTATCGGCCGCTGGGCGGGACACCTGGTGCAAGGCCGCTTTGCGCATGACTCGATTGCGGCCGCGCCGGCGGTCGGCGGCGAGCAGGCGTTGGGCTGGCTGGTGCATTACGCAACGGGCGTGGCCTTTGCCGGCGCCCTGGTAGCCGTAGCGGGCCAGGGCTGGCTGCACGCGCCGAGCATCGGTCCCGCGCTGGCAGTCGGCATCGCAACCGTCGGCGCGCCGCTGTTCGTCATGCAGCCTTCGATGGGCCTTGGCGTGGCGTCGCGCAAAACGCCAACGCCGCTGAAGAACTGCCTGCGCAGCGTCGCCAATCACACCGTCTTCGGACTCGGACTTTATCTTTCCGCCTTACTCATCAAAGGAATCGCACAATGAAGAAACTCGCAGTCATTTACCACAGCGCCCACGGCCACACGGAACATATCGCCTCGCATATCGCACAAGGCGCAGCCGGCGTGCCAGGAATGGTAGTGCATGTGCTGAAAGCATCGGAGCTGGCAGGGGCGCCGGACGCGCTCCTGCAGTACGATGGCATGCTTCTTGGTTCGCCGACCTACCTGGGCGGCGTGTCGGGCGTGTTCAAGACCTTCATGGATGCCACCGGCAAGATGTGGCGCTCGCAGCAGCTGAAGGGCAAGCTGGCAGGGGGCTTCACCGTGTCGTCGCTGCCTGCGGGTGACAAGCAATCGACGCTGGTGTCGATGTTCACCTTCTGCATGCAGCACGGGATGATCTGGGCCGGCAATCCTATCCTGCCGGAGCAGCACGCTGGCGTGCCTTACGATGAAGCTGCCAATCGCCTGGGATCATGGTCCGGCCTGATGGCGCAGGCCGGGCATGGCACTGCAGCGCATGAATTCCCCGCCGGGGACATCAAGACTGCCCGCATGTTCGGGCAGGGCTTTGCGGAGACTCTGGTCAGGCTTCGATAATTTCGAAGCTGTGGGTGATCTGCGCCGTCTTGGCCAGCATGATGCTGGCGGAGCAGTACTTGTCGTGGGACAGGGTAATGGCTCGGTCAACCACTTCCGGCTTCAGGTCCTTGCCGGTGACGACGAAGTGGAAGTTAATCTTGGTGAAGACCTTAGGCTCGGTCTCGGCGCGTTCGGCCTGCAGGACCACTTCGCAACCGCGCACATCGGCACGGCCCTTTTTCAGGATCAGCACCACGTCATAGGCGGTGCAGCCGCCGGTGCCGAGCAGCACCATCTCCATCGGGCGCGGCGCCAGGTTATGGCCGCCGCCTTCCGGGGCGCCGTCCATGGCGACCATGTGGCCAGAACCGGTCTGGGCGCGGAAACTCATGCCCGACGGGCCATTCCAGCTAACTTTAACTTCCATCTGAACTCTCCGTTAAATGCGTCCGGGCATTATACGGTCATCATGTATTTCTCGCTCTTCATGCGCCGCTCGGTATACCAGACGCACAGCATGGCCAGCAGCAGGCTGCTGAAGAAGGTTTGCAGGAAGGGCAGCATGCCGATGCTGCCGCCCTTGGCCAGCTCGCGCAGCAAGGTCTGGTTGGACAGCACCGGCACCATGTACATCCACCAGCTATTGGTCAGGTTCATCATCGGCACCAGGATGACCGGCACCAGCGGCACGATCATGGTGAAGCTGACCAGGGTCTGGGCTTCCTTGAAGGAGCGGGCGTTGATGGCCAGGGCGATTTCCAGCGCCGCCGCGAACAGCGACAGGGTGGCCGAGGCCAGGCACACCATGGCCAGGTCGCGCCAGCCCAGGCGCCACGACAGCCCGATTTCCTCCAGCGGCAGCCATTTCAGGATGCCGTGTGCAATCGCCAGTTCCAGCGTGATGCCGACAATCGACAGCAGGGAAGCGGCCAGCCATTTGCCGATTATCAGGTCCGCGGGGCGTACCGGTTGCGCCATCAGCACTTCCAGCGAGCGCCGTTCGCGCTCGCCGGCAGTGCTGTCCACGGCAGTACTCATGCAGAACATGAAGGCCGGGATGAAGAAGATGCCCAGCATGGTGCTGATGGTGTTGGCCGAACGCGAAGCGCTGGTGCCGGCGTCGTAGCGCTGCACCAGCACCGGGTTCAGGTTGACCGGCGAGACGCCATGCGCCAGCAGGCGTGCACTGGCGATATTGCGGCTGTATTCGCGCAGCACGAACTCCACTTCGTCGATCTTGCGCGAGCTGTCGGACGCGGAATCGAACCACAGTTCGACCCGCGCCGGGCGCATCGCGTGATAGTTCTCCGCAAACTCCGGCGTCAGGCGCAGCACGGCCGTCACGGTCTGCCGGCGCAGCAGGGCGTTGATGTCTTCCTCGCCCATGGGTTCCAGTTCGGTGATGTTGACGTTGCGCTGGCGTAGCTGGTTCATCAGCGTGGGTGCCTGGTCGCTGCCGATTACCGCCAGTTCCACGCCTTCGCGTTCCGGCTTGGTGGCGCGGTCGATCTGACGCTGCAGCATGAAGCCGACCAGGATCGGATACATCAGCACGAACAGCAGCAGCAGGCTGAGGGCGCGGCGGTCGCGCAGGGTCTCCGTCAATTCCTTGCGCAGCACGATGGGGAATTTCAGCTTCATAGCTCGATCCCTTCTTCGGTGCCGACCAGGCGCACGAAAGCGTCTTCCAGGCTGGGCAGGCCAGCCTGTTCGCACAGCTGCTGCG
Organism: uncultured Duganella sp.; assembly: GCA_946482635.1. The sequence goes on along the minus strand of CAMLSG010000170.1, from coordinate 5,520 downwards.
GGGTACCTTGCGTGACCGTGGTGCCGTTGGCGATCACGATCACGTCGTCGCAGGAGTGGATCACTTCCTGCATCACGTGGGTTGCCATGATGACGCAGCAGCCGTCGGCCTTCAGGGCGGCCAGGGCGCGGCGCAGGGCGCGCGTGCTCATTACGTCCAGGCCGCGGCTTGGCTCGTCGAGCAGCAGGTGGCGCGGCCGGTGCAGCAGGGTGCGCGCCAGGGCGACCTTGATGCGCTGGCCTTGCGAGAAGCCTTTGGCGCGGCGGTCGATGATGTCCTCCAGCGACAGCAGCTCTGTGACTTCCTTGGTGCGCTGTTCGATCACGCTTTCTTCCATGTCGTTCAACTCGCCGAAGTAGCGCAGGTATTCGCGTGTGGTCAGGCGCTCGTACAGGCCAAACTGGTCGGTCAGCACGCCGACGTTGCGGCGCACCGCCATCGGGTTGACGGCGGGATCGACACCGTCGATGGAGATGGTGCCGTGGTCGCGCTGCAGCAGTCCGACCAGGGTACGCAGGAGGGTAGTCTTGCCGGCGCCGTTCGGGCCGAGCAGGGCGGTGATAATGCCGTCGCGCGCGGTGAAGCTGGCGCCGGCCAGCGCCTGCACTTTGCCGAAGCGCTTGCAGAGGTTATGGACTTCAATCATGGCTGTGGCCCTGCGCTATTGAGCTGGAAAGTCGGGGCCGGGATTTCGTTGAGGCACTCGGCCTTCAACGGTACGCCCGGCTGGTCGAGGAAGCCGCGCAGCAGGCGCGGCATGCACCCGAGCGGCGACACGATATGGCCGCCGTTCTTCACGATCAGGTGCTGGGCATTCTTCATGTATTTGCGGGCGGCTTCGGCACGGCGCGGCGGCGTGACCGGGTCGAGTGCGCCGGACATCAGCAGCGCCGGCGCTTCGATCATAGTCGGCTCCTTGTAGGGCACGGCCGGGACCCCGATGGTTTCGCACATCTTCCCGATGCGCATGATCTGCGGGGCGCCGAGGAAGGAACCCTTGGTGTCTTCCTCCAGCAATTGCGGCGTCAGGCGCGGAAAGTCTTCGGCGCAGACCACGGCCAGGTGCAGCGGCATCGCCGGCCCGCCCTCGGAGGAAAAGTCGCGCGACACATTGCTGCGCGCGATGAAGGGCTGCCAGCGGTCCTGGTAGGCGCTGTGGATCAGGAAAGGCAGGCGCCGGCTGTCCGCCTGCGAATACAGGATGTTGTGCACCGTGCCGGTGAAGCGCATGCTGGTCATTTCGACCTTGGTGGTTTCTGCCGTGCGCGGATCAGGCAAAGTCAGGGACTCGGGCGACTTGGCCAGGCGTGCCGACAGCGCGTCGAATTCGGCGCGCAGGGTGGGGAAGGCGGCAGCGCAGACACGATCGTCGGCGCATTGCTTGAACAGGGCGTCGAGCGCCGCCTGCGCATCGCGCGCGCCGGCCGGCACCACCTGGTCCGGCGCCGCCACGCCATCCAGCACCAGGGCGCGTACACTGCCTGGGTACAAGCGGGCGTAGGCCTGGGCCAGCCGGCTGCCATAGGAGCCGCCCCAGACATTGATGCGGCCGTAGCCAAGGGCGCTGCGCACGGCTTCGATATCGCGCGCCGCCTGCTCGGTGGTATACAGGTTGAAGCGCTTGTTCAGGCCCTTGATGCAGGCGCGGGTTTCGGCCAGCAACTCGTCTTCCGTGGCCGTTTCGGCATTCTTGCCCGGTTTGCAATCGAGCTTGCCGGATAATCCTGTACCGCGCTGGTCGATCAGCACAATGTCGCGCGTGGCGCGCACCTTGCGGAACGTGGTATTCAGCAGGGGCACCAGGTCGGAACCGGCTTCGCCCGGGCCGCCGGCCAGCAGGAATAGCGGATCGCGCCGGGCTGATTCGCGCAGGGCGGGGGCGACGGCGATATGCAGGCTGAGGGTGGCGCCAGGGGCTTGGTGGTCGAGCGGGACCGCCAGCCGCAGGCAGCGCAAGGATTCTTCGGTGCCGGGCAGGTGGCAATCCTTGCCGGGCTGGGCCACGGCCAGGGCAGGCGCCAACGATAGGGTTAGGGTTAACAGCGAGGCCAGCATGAGCGGGCGCATGGCTATCTCCTCTTGTAATTCTGGGGTTCCATAGTAGCCCGGCAATATCTGCTTAGCAACGGCAACCCGGTACAGGGCGGGGTTGACCCAGCGGGCCAGGCCGGGCTATAATCGCCAGCTTTCCGTTCGCTCAGGAAAAGCATATAAGAAGGATGCGTCCGCTGAAGTACCCGGGCGGAACCACCGATTGAGCGTTTTTAATCTTTCACAGAAAGTTCAAACATGAAAACTTTTTCCGCTAAGGGCCATGAAGTCCAGCGCGATTGGTTCGTGATTGACGCGACGGACAAAGTCCTCGGCCGTGTTGCCAGCGAAGTGGCACGCCGACTGCGCGGCAAGCATAAGCCAGAATTCACCCCTCACGTTGACACCGGCGACTTCATCGTTGTCGTGAACGCAGGCAAACTGCGCGTGACCGGTACCAAAGCAACCGAGAAGACCTACTACCGTCACTCCGGTTACCCAGGCGGCATCTACGAGACCAACTTCCTGAAGATGCAACAGCGCTTCCCAGGCCGCGCCCTGGAAAAGGCAGTGAAAGGCATGCTGCCGAAGGGTCCTCTGGGCTACGCCATGATCAAGAAGCTGAAAGTGTACGCTGAGGGTTCCCACCCGCACGCTGCCCAGCAACCTAAAGCACTCGAATTCTAAGGAACTGACATGATCGGTAACTACAACTACGGCACCGGCCGTCGCAAGAGTGCAGTAGCTCGCGTGTTCATCAAAGCTGGCACCGGCCAGATCATCGTGAACGGCAAGCCAGCAGCTGAGTACTTCTCCCGTGAAACCGGCCTGATGGTGATCCGTCAGCCGCTGGAACTGACCGGCAACGTTGAACGTTTCGACATCAAAGTCAACGTGCACGGCGGCGGCGAGTCCGGCCAGGCAGGTGCAGTGCGTCACGGCATCACCCGCGCACTGATCGACTACGATGCAGGCCTGAAGGGCGACCTGGCACGTGCCGGCTTCGTCACTCGCGATGCTCGTGAAGTTGAACGTAAAAAAGTTGGTCTGCGCAAAGCACGTCGCGCAAAGCAATTCTCGAAGCGTTAATCTTTACGCTCTCGTACAAAAAGCCGCTGGTCTCCAGCGGCTTTTTTTATTTTTGCCTTAAAATGACCCCCTCGTTTAATTTTTACTTCGCAAGGAAGAGATCATGATCAAAGTAGGCATCGTCGGCGGCACTGGTTACACGGGCGTGGAACTGCTGCGACTGTTAGCCGCACACCCAGAAGTCGAACTGACCGCGATCACGTCGCGCAAGGAAGACGGCTTGCCGGTGGCTGAGATGTATCCTTCCCTGCGCGGCCGCGTGAATATCGCCTTCTCCTCGCCGGACAAGGTTGACCTGACCCAGTGCGACGTCGTGTTCTTCGCCACTCCGCACGGCGTGGCCATGGCGCAGGCGCCGGAACTGCTGGCCAAAGGCGTGAAGGTGATCGACCTGGCGGCGGACTTCCGCATCAAGGACCGCGCTGTATTCGAAAAGACCTACAAGATCGACCACACCGCGCCGGAACTGCTGGAGCAAGCCGTGTACGGCCTGCCTGAGCTGAACCGCGACGACATCAAGAAGGCGAACCTGATTGCCAATCCGGGCTGCTACCCGACCACCATGCAGCTCGGCTTCGTGCCGCTGCTGAAGGCGGGCCTGATCGATGCCGGCCACCTGATCGCCGACTGCAAGTCCGGCGTGTCCGGCGCTGGCCGCAAGGCGGAAATCGGCACCCTGTTCTCCGAATCGTCTGACAACTTCAAGGCCTACGGCGTGAGCGGCCACCGCCACACCCCGGAAACCGCGGCCCAGCTGCAGCGTTTCACTAGCGACAAGGTCAACCTGATCTTCACCCCGCACCTGACCCCGATGATCCGCGGCATGCACTCGACCCTGTACGCGCGCCTGACCAAGGACGTGTCGAACGAAGAGCTGCAAAAGCTGTTCGAAGACGCGTACGCAGACCAGCCTTTCGTCGACGTGATGCCATGGGGCTCGCACCCGGAAACCCGCAGCACCCGCGGCGCCAATATGCTGCGCCTGGCGCTGCATCGCCCGAACAACGGCGACACCCTGATCGTGCTGGTGGTGCAGGACAACCTGGTCAAAGGCGCATCCGGCCAGGCCGTGCAGTGCATGAACCTGATGTTCGGCCTGGACGAAGGCCTGGGCCTGCAAACCATCGCCTTGATGCCTTAAGTGGAAGCCGGCATGGAGCAGGCGCGCGCGCCACTGCTGGCGCGCGTGTTTGGCCTGGCTGCGGTCCTGGTCGCCGGCGGCGCGCTCGCGGTATGGGGCGTGGACCTGGGCAAGCGGGTGGTTGGCGTATCGAAGGGCGAATCCGGGCCCACGGTTGCCAGGCAACTCGCAGCGACTGAGCTGGAGCTGGCCCGCGTGTCGGCTGAGCGCGATGCCCTGGCCGAGAAGCTGAAAGCGGCTCCCGCCGCAGCGCCGGCGCCGCCAGCTTCCGATGCCGAATTGGCAAAATTGCATGCCGACTTGGCCCTGCTGGAAGAGGCGCTGCCACCGGCCAAGGCTGGTTCCGGCCTCGTTATCCGCGGCATGCAAGCCCGCATGGCAGCGCCCAAGCTCTTGCATTACACGGTTTTGCTCCAATATGGTGCGAAGAAGAAGGGCCCATCCGCCTTCACCGGCCGGCTCAAGCTGGCGGTTGCCGTAATCCAGGATGGCAAGAAGGCTGTGCTCGAATACCCGAAGGAGGGTGCCGAGCGCTACGACCTGAAAGTGGACCGCTACCAGCGCATCGACGGCACGCTGGAACTGCCGGAAGGCATCAAAGTCGTGGCGGTCAAGGTCAGCCTGTCGGAAAAAGGCAAAGTCGTTGCCGATGAGACAACGACAGTGCGCAGCCTCTAAAGCGGCCAAGTCCGGCATGGACTATAATGGGACAACTGATTTTAAGTAGGAGTAACACATGACTGCAGTAGCCGAAGACGTGATCCCGGCACCGATCGTTTTCACCGACGCCGCGGCCGAGAAAGTAGCGCAACTGATTGAAGAAGAAGGCAATCCAGACCTGAAGCTGCGCGTATTCGTGCAGGGTGGCGGTTGCTCCGGCTTCCAATACGGTTTCACTTTTGACGAAATCGTCAATGAAGACGACACCACCATGGTGAAGAACGGCGTCCAGCTGTTGATCGACTCGATGAGCTACCAGTACCTGGTAGGCGCCGAGATCGACTACAAGGACGACCTGGAAGGCGCACAATTCGTCATCAAGAACCCATCCGCGACTTCGACCTGCGGCTGCGGTTCCTCCTTCTCCGTCTAAGCGTTCGCATAGCCGAGCCCGTGTCAACCTTGGGGTCAGGCCCCAACGGTGACACAGGCTCAACCATGAACGGATGAGCCCGTGTCAACCAAAGGGTCTGACCCCAAGGTTGACACGGGCTCGTGCGTTAACGCGGGTAGAGGGCGCCGAGGATGCGTTCGCCGCG
>CAMLSG010000169.1 GCA_946482635.1 uncultured Duganella sp. | reverse complement strand
CCGGTCAGGATGGCGATGTCTTCCAGCATGGCCTTGCGACGGTCGCCGAAGCCAGGAGCCTTCACAGCCACAACCTTCAGGATGCCGCGGATGGTGTTGACCACCAGGGTCGCCAGGGCTTCGCCTTCGACGTCTTCGGCAATGATCAGCAGCGGACGGCCGGCCTTGGCCACGGCTTCCAGCGTGGGCAGCAGGTCACGGATGTTGCTGATCTTCTTGTCGAACAGCAGGACAAACGGGTTGTCCAGCAGGGCGGCCTGCTTCTCGGGGTTGTTGATGAAGTAGGGCGACAGGTAGCCGCGGTCGAACTGCATGCCCTCGACGACGTCGAGTTCGTTCTCCAGGCCCGAGCCGTCTTCGACGGTGATCACGCCTTCCTTGCCGACCTTGTCCATCGCCTGCGCGATCAGGTCGCCGATGTTGGCGTCGCTGTTCGCGGAGATGGTGCCGACCTGGGCGATTTCCTTGTTGGTCGACGACGGCTTGCTGATGGTCTTCAGCTCGGCCACGGCCGCGGTCACGGCCTTGTCGATGCCGCGCTTGAGGTCCATCGGGTTCATGCCGGCGGCGACCGCCTTCATGCCCTCGCGGATCAGCGCCTGCGCCAGCACGGTGGCGGTGGTGGTGCCGTCACCGGCGTTGTCGGAGGTCTTGGAAGCGACTTCCTTGACCATCTGCGCGCCCATGTTCATCAGCTTGTCTTTCAGTTCGATCTCTTTAGCGACCGACACGCCGTCCTTGGTGACGGTTGGGGCGCCGAAGGAGCGCTCCAGCACCACGTTGCGGCCTTTCGGGCCCAGGGTGACTTTAACTGCGTTGGCGAGGATGTTCACGCCTTCGACCATCTTGGAACGTGCGGAATCGCCGAAAATGACTTCTTTAGCTGCCATGTTTGTTTCTCCTGAATTCTGTATCTAGGGGGCTGTGATTACTTCTGTACCACGGCCATGATGTCTTCTTCGCGCATTACCAGCAGTTCCTGGCCGTCTACCTTGACGGCTTGGCCGGCGTATTTGCCGAACAGAACGCGGTCGCCCACTTTCACTTCCAGAGCACGCACGGTGCCGTTGTCAGCAACTTTGCCGTTGCCAACTGCCAGCACTTCACCCTGGTCTGGCTTTTCAGCGGCTGCATCAGGGATGATCAGGCCGGACGCGGTCTTGGTTTCCTGGTCCAGGCGTTTGACGATGACGCGGTCATGCAAAGGGCGAAGGTTCATACAAAACTCCTTTTACTCGGTTTATTGACAGTTGTTAGCACTCTCGGCTAACGAGTGCCAACAATTATAGGGACGACACTTTCCCTTTTCAAGGGAATTTCTTTGCGCCTGGTCAAGCATTGATTTGATATCAATCATGCCAAAGTGATAATTCGGCATGGATTGGGGCCAACACGGGAATGTAGCGGGAATTGGCGGGTGGCCGCGCACCCAAAGTCAGCCGGCGCTGCCACCGACGAATTTGCGGCGCGCCAGGGCCATTGCCAGGCGCTGCAGCGGGTGGCGGTTGCCGCCCGGGCGCCAGGTGGTCACATATTTGTCTTCGTAGGCGTCGTACTGGAAGCCGTGGGGGGCGGCCAGCACCTTGCCCCGCCCCAGCAGGATTTTCAGCGCCTGGCTGGCGGCGATGCCGGCGCACAGCTGGCAGCCCATGCTGGTGGAAGGGCCGCGGCGCTGCGCCAGGTCAACGCCCTGCGGCCATACCAGGTAGCCGCGGTGCAGGCTGGCCGGCGCCAGGCCGACCAGGAAACGCAGGGCTTTTTCCACTTCCGGCAAGTCGCCCCACTGGAAATAGTCTTCGAAAGTCATTTGGCCGGGCAGGAAATTCAGGCAGGAAGCGCCCATCCCCAGCGGTGCGGCCATGGTGGCGGGGATGCGCTGGGCTGCGCAGTGGCCATAAACCAGGGTGCGCGCGTCAAATGCATAAAAGTCCAGGCCGTCGACGTACAGGTCGACGCCATCGAGAAAGGCGCTGACATTGGCACTGTTCACGCCTTCGCCGAACTGGCGGATCTCGACCTGCGGGTTGATGTCCTGCGCCATGCGCGCCGCCACGGCCACCTTGGGCTGGCCCATGGTGGACATGAAGGCAGCCGCTTGCCGGTTCAGGTTGGGGATGTCGTAGCAGTCGAAATCGGCAATGTGGAAGGCGCCGACGCCGAGCCGGGCCAGGGTCAGCAGGTGCACGGCGCCTACGCCGCCCATGCCGGCAATCGCAATGCGCTTGCCGCGCAAGCGCTGCTGTTCTTCCGGCGTCACCCAGCCGAGGTTGCGTGCGAACGCTTCTTCGTACTGGAAGTGGGCACCCATGGACGGCTCTTTGTCGCGGCTAGTCATGTGTCATATTGAGCATTCTGTTGGCGATTCCAATTTCCTCACGCGGCGAGAAGAAAAACGGGTAGAACGAGCGCACGCCGGGAACCGGGCCTTTGCCGCCGTAAAGCTGGATCTGCTCCGTCATGTAGGACAGTTCGACGCACATCAGGATGCCCTGCACATTGACGCGCGGATTCAGCACCGGCTCGCCGATCTGCTTGAAACCCAGGGCGTTGTCGAAGAAGGCGCGGTGGCGCGGCTGCACCTCGATGAACATATGGGTGCGCTGGTGCACGTCGCGCGCGGTGATGACGGCCAGGTGGAACAGGGCGGCCTGGTACTGCTTGCTATTGCCCGCCATGTCGAAGGCGAACTTGATGATCTCGCAGATGCGGCCGCCTTTTGCGCGGCAGGCGTCCAGTTGTGGCTTGAACAGTTCGTCGGCCAGCAAGCCTTCCGGGCAATCGAGGCCGACACTCAAGGTGCCGACCGCCTCGCCGCGCTGGCTGGCCATCAGGGTGACGCGGTTGGCGACCGGCGTCAACGCATGGTTGCCGGTAAAGCCGCGCCAGCTGTACATGCGGTGGATCAGCATGCTGGCCTGGTTGCGCCCGGTGGGCGTGTCGACCAGTCTGATGCCGAAATCCAGTTCTTGCGTAACTTGGTCGGCTAATTGCGCGACCAGGGGATCGCCTTCGCTCAGCGTAGGGTGCGGGGCTGCGTCCTGTGCCGCGGTTTCGAGTTCGGGCTTGGACGTGGCGTCTGGGCTGTCATGCATGGCGAGTTCCTCCAGCAAGCGCCAGCGTCAAGTCATCCCGCAAATAGCATGGTGAAAGCTAAAAAGGCCGACCAACGCGCGGCGCTGAAAATCGATCATGCCACGACGAGCTGGTGCGGGCAAGCGCACCAGCTCGTCATGCCATCCAGCGTTCGGCTTTAGCGGCGGCGCATGCGCTGCGTGCCCACCATCAGCAAGCCCAGGCCAAGCAGGGCCAGGCTGCCAGGTTCCGGAACCTGGTTGAAGTCGAGAATACCGGTCTCCGAATTGATGGCCACGATATTCGCACCGAGGCAGCCCGCCACGTCGCAAGTGATGCCCAGCGAGGTGTTGTTGAAGGCGGAGAAGGCAGCGGTGTAGAACGGACGCGGCAGGGTGAAGTAGTCGAAGCCGTCCGGCACCAGTGGGTCAGGATTCTCATACAGTTCCCAACCGAAGTTCAGGTTCTGGAAAGCGCCACCCAGCAGGTCCAGGCCGCCCACGCCAGCGGTCAGCATGCTCGAGCTGGCCAGTTTGTATTGGTCGCCGGCTGCGATCACGGTCGGATCGAGCGCTACGGTAGCCAGCGAGTAGGTGTTGTCGTTGTCCGGGTCAGCCCATAGCTCGAACGAGAACGCGCTCACGTTACAGCTCACGCCTGGCGCCAGCACGCCGGAGCAGGTGAACTCCTGGGTGAAGGTGGCATACAGGCCGTAGGCCACGTTGACTTGCGATTGTCCGCCTGGGACTGGCGCGCTGTTCAGCGCAAAACCGGTGAAGACGGCATAGCCACTGGCACGGTAGAACGTAGCCGGGTCGGCGCCGTCATGCCGGATGCGGGTGGAGGAGAAGCCGTTGATGGCATCGGCATTAAAGGTGCTGCCGGCGCCGTTGATGACCGTGGGGTCCACGGAAAATACCGGCGAGGCGTAGGCCTGGGCTGCACCTAGCAGGCCCAGTGCGCCTGCCAGTAACCAGCGCAAATATTTTTTCATGCTTGTATCTCCAATCAGGTTTTTCATTGAGGAATTGGCGGGTACCAATCGTCTGCATGGCTTGTTATGCAAGGGCCATGCCAAAACCTCTTAGTCCTAAATGAATCAAGCACTTAATATTTGCTTGTAAATTACTACTTGAGCAACTTTTATATTGCTGTAAAATTTTCCGACATAAAAATCAATGAAATCAATGACTTGCAACTACTTATTGAGTAGTTATTAACGGCAGGGTCAGGCTGAAGGTGACCTGGGATGAGGTGCAGTCAGATAGTTTCAGTTCGCCGCCGTGTGCACGGGCGATTTCGCGCGCCAGTGCCAGGCCGAGCCCGACGCCAGGGATGCGGCGGTTGTATGCATGGTCGGCGCGGTAGAAGCGGTCGAACAGGCGCTCGCGCTGCTCATAGGCGATCCCGGCGGAGGCGTTGGATACATCGACTTGCCAGCCGGTGTCCGTGCGGCGGGCCGAGATGGCGATCCAGCCTTCCGGCACGCCGTACTTCACCGCGTTGCTGACCAGGTTTTGCAGCACTTGCCGCAGCAGGTCGGCATCGCCTAGCGCATCCAGGCGTGGCGGCAGGTCGAGCCGCAAGGGGCGCTCGGGCGCCATCATGTCGAGGTCGTCGGCCAGTTCGCGCAGGATCGGCACCAGGTCGAGCGCTTGCATCGGGACTTGCAATTGGCCGGCATCGGCGCGCGACAGCATCAGCAGCTTGCGCACCACGTTGTCGAGGCGGCGCACTTCGTCGAGCATGTCGGCCAGGGCCTGCTCCAGTTCCGGGTAGGCGCCGGCGCGCTCGAAAGCCCGTTCCAGTTCGCCCTGCAGGATCGACACCGGCGTGCGCAGCTCATGCGCGGCGTCGCCGGAGAAGCGCGCCGATTGCAGGAAGCTGCGCTCCAGCCGGTCCAGCATGTCGTTGAACACGGTGACCAGGCGCTCGAATTCCAGCACTTCTTCATCGGCGGCCACGCGCTGCCGCAAATCGCTGGCGCGCACGCGCTCCATGACGCCGGTCAGGTGCTCGATCGGGCGCATGGCGCGGCCGGCCAGGTACCAGGCCACGCCGCAGACGATCAGGCACAAGGCCACGACGAAGGCGCCGAAGCGCTTGATCGACACGATCAGCTGCGCTTCCGACAGCGTGGTGTTGACGCCCATCTGCACCAGTACGCTGCCGCGCCGTACCTGGCCAATGCGCCATTGGCTGCCGCCGCCGTAATAGGTGCGCAGTTCCTTGTCGTTCGCCTCCGGCACCAGCAGGGAGGCGGGCCAGTTGGGGCTCTGGTAAATCACGCCGCGCGAGTCGTCGGCCGCGCGCAGGATGGCGAATTTTTCGTCATCGCCCTCCGGCGCAAAGCCGCTGAAGCTGGCGTTCAGGTGGGCGTCGATGGCATTCCACAGCGGCACGGGGGAGGCGCCGAAGCCCGGTCCGGCCAGTTGCGCCACCATGATGCGGTCGATGATGGCGGCGCGCCGGTTCAGCAACGTCAGGGCGGAGGCGACAAACAGCACCGCCACCACCGCCGTGGCCAGGCCGCCGGTGGTCAGCGCCACCCGCAGCCGGAACGATCGGATGAAGGGGCGGCGCGACGGCGTCATGCTTCGCTGTCCGGCTTGCGCAGGCGGTAGCCGACGCCGCGCACCGCCTCGATGGCGACGTGCTCCGGCAAGGCCAGCTTCTTGCGCAGGCGCTGGATGCAGACGTCGACCATATTGGTTTGCGGGTCGAAGTCGTAGCCCCACACATGCTCGAGGATCTGGGTCCGTGTGTAGACCCGGCCCGGCGCGCGCATCAGGTATTCCATCAGGTTGAATTCGCGGCTGGTCAATTCGACTTCCCGGCCATCGAGTTCCGCCACGCGCGACAGGCGGTCCAGCTTGAGCGGTCCCGCCGTCAGCACGTTCTGGCGTTCGCCGCTCACGCGGCGCAGCAGGGCGTGGATGCGGGCGACCAGTTCTTCCATGTAGAACGGCTTGGCGAGGTAATCGTCGGCGCCCAGGTTCAGCCCTTCCAGGCGGTCGTCCAGTTCATTGCGCGCGGTGAGCAGGATCACCGGCGTGTCGCGGCCGTCGCGGCGCAGGGCTTTCAGGATCGCCAGGCCGTCGCGGCCCGGCACCATGATGTCGAGCAGGATGATGTCGTACTGGCGTGACAGCGCGTAGTCGTAGCCCAGGTTCCCATCTTCGCAATGGTCCACCAGGATGCCTTGTTCGCGCAATCCGCTGCATACAAAGCTCGCGATCCGCTGTTCGTCTTCTACCAGTAGGGCTTTCATCCCCAGCATTGTCGGGAAATGCCCAAGCGCCGTCAATGCAGGCAGCGCTCGATTACAGATTTGTAATCAAAGGGTGGGCGTCCTGTCATTTTCGTTTGATGTAATGGCGACGTTAAATCAAGGGAGACAAGCCATGAGCCTCGGCATCTGGATCAAGGAACTGGGCAACGACCTGGCCGATATCGGTGGCGCGTTCAAGGACGTGTGCGTCGACATCGCCGCGGCGGTGAGGAAGATCGCAGGCCACGCTTACAAATGAGCTACAATCGTAAGCATGTATAACACCAAGTTGACCGCACAATCGTGCGGCTCTATAGTTTCGGGATGATCGCAGACTTCCAAGAACTTTCCGACAAAATCGACCGCCTTGCGGAGCTTGCGCAAGCCTTGCGTCGGGAGAACTCCCAGTTGCGCCAGGCCAATGCAGCCCTGGTGGCCGACAATCTCGAATACCAACGCCGCCTTGGCGAAGCGCACGCGCGCGTGATGGCGCTGCTGGATAAAATCCCGGCCGCCGAAGCAGACACTCCTGAGGATGCCCAATGATCCATGTCGACGTGAACATCATGGGCCAGCCCTACAAGCTGGCCTGCAAGGCTGACGAAGAACGCGCACTGCGCGAAGCGGCCAACCTGCTCGACAAAAAGATGAGTGCCATTCGCGACGCCGGCAAGGTCAAGGGCAATGACCGCATCGCCGTGATGGCGGCGCTGGGCATGGCAGCCGAATTCCTGGCATCGAAGACGGCCAACGGCGGCCCGTCCATGCTGGAGGTGCAGGAGAAGCTGGGCGCCATGCACAAGGTGCTCGACAACGCGCTGACCCCGCAAGAGAATCTCTTCTAATTCCCAAAAATTGTCTTAAAGGCCTTTCCCGCAAAACGTTTGAGGAGTAAACTTCGTGTCACCCTGCGGTGTTCGAGATTTGCCATATATTCCTTGAACCATTTACACGCATCGGTTGCGGAAATTTGTTCGACGGGCGTGAGCGTCACTAGTCTGATGAACCCGAAGTTGAACTAACTGCAACCACCTTGAACCGTAAGGTTCGGGATGCCGGCATAACGGCACAGGCGGGGCCTCATTCCATACGAAAGCGGTTGCCAGCACCCGAGGGTGCGCAACCGTTTTTTTACGCCCAGAGGAGCGCCATGCAATATTGGTTGATGAAGTCTGAGCCCGACGAAGTGAGCATCGACGACGTGATGTCCGCTAAAGGCAAGACGGTGCCGTGGTTCGGCGTGCGTAATTACCAGGCCCGCAATTTCATGCGCGATGCGATGAAGGTTGGCGACGGGGTCCTGTTCTACCATTCCTCCTGTCCCGAGCCGGGCATTGCCGGCATCGCGGAAGTGGTCAGCGGCCCTTATCCCGACGCCACCCAGTTCGATCCGAAGAGCCATTACTACGATGCCAAGGCGACGCAGGAGCAGCCGCGCTGGATTTCCGTCGACGTGAAGGGCGTGCGCAAGACGCGCCTGCTGTCGCTGGCCGAAATGCGCTCGCTGCCGCAGCTGGAAGACATGGTGGTGCTGCAAAAAGGCAGCCGCCTGTCGATCACGCCGGTGACGCCGGCCCAGTGGAAGCATGTGATGGCGCTGCTGAAAGGCGATTGATGGATTGGAGTCTGGTCGGCATCCTGCTCCTGATGGGGGCGGGCGGCGGATACGCGGCGGGTTTGCTGGGCATTGGCGGCGGCATGGTGCTGGTGCCCTTCATTACCATGATCTTCACTGCCAGGGGCTTTGCGCCCGGGCTGGTGGTGCATATGGCGATTGCGACGTCGCTGGCGACGATCATGTTTACTTCCCTGTCCTCGGTGCGGGCGCACCACCGGCACGGTGCGGTGCAGTGGCGCATCGTGGCGCTGCTGGCGCCGGGCATCCTGGCCGGTTCCTGGATCGGACCCTGGATCGGCAAGCAGATGAATACTGCGGCGCTGTCGCTGCTGTTTGCAGTGTTCGTGGCGTTTTCGGCGGCGCAAATGCTGCGCAATAAAAAACCTTCTGCCGGGCGTGAATTGCCCGGCACTGCGGGCATGTTTGCGGCGGGCGGCGTGATCGGCACCGTGGCGGGGCTGGTCGGTGCGGGCGGCGGGTTTATCTCGGTGCCGTTCATGGCGTGGTGTAATGTGCGCATTCACCAGGCGGTGGCGACCAGCGCCGCATTAGGTTTCCCGATTGCGCTGTCAGGCACCTTGTCGAATATTTACTATGGCTGGTCGGAGCCGGGCTTGCCGCCGCATTCGCTGGGCTTCGTTTATTTGCCGGCGCTGGCGGTGATCGTGGCCGCGAGCGTGATCATGGCGCCGCTCGGCGCGCGCATGGCGCACAGGATGGACGTGGCGGCGCTCAAGCGGGTGTTTGCCGTGGTGCTGTTTGCACTGGCGGGCTATATGTTCTACCACGCGTTCGCGTAGCAGATGCGTGGCGGCGCCCCGGCGGCAGCCGGACGTGCCGGCTGATTGGAGGTAGCGATGCAGGATGCACGGGTCGGATGCTGGGCGCTGTTCAAGGTCTTCTCACACATGGCGATGCAGGGCTTCGGTGGCGTGCTGCCCTTTGCCTACCGCCACCTGGTCGAACGCACGCAGTGGCTGACCGCCGCTGAATTCGGCCAGCTCCTCAGCATCGCGCAACTATTGCCCGGGCCGACGATCTGCAACCTGTCCGTCATGGTCGGCCAGCGCTATGCCGGCGCAGCCGGCGGCTTTTCGGCGCTGGCCGGGCTGCTGCTTGGCCCCTTCTTCATCGTCATCGCGCTCGGCGCGGCTTATCAGGGGCTGGCCCACCACCCGCTGTTTGTCAACGCCATGCGCGGCATGGCTGCCGCCGCGTCGGGCCTGATCCTTGCAACGGCGCTCAAGCTGGCGGTCGGCATGCTGCGCGGCCCAGCGCAAAAGCCGCCCGTCGGGACGGACGGCGGCGGGGTCGATGTGGCGCGCACGCTGTTCTGGCGGCGAGTCGTCCAGGTCGCACTGCTGGTGGCGGCTTTCATCGGCCTTGGCGTGGCGAAAGTCGGGCTCATCACGGTGGTCGCCACGCTGGTGCCGATCGGCTTCCTGCTGTTCGCTTTTGTCTGGAGGAAGCCATGAACGACGACGTCAAGCTGGGCGGGCTCGCCTGGCACCTGGCGGTGCTGTCGCTGACGGCAATTGGCGGAGGCGTGGTGCTGGTGGCGCCGGACGTACACCATTACGTCTCCGTGCAGAACCACTGGCTGACCGACGAGCAGTTCGCGGCAATGTATGCGCTGGCGCAAGCCGCGCCCGGACCGAACCTGCTGTTCGTGACGCTGATCGGCTGGATGATCAAAGGCTGGCTGGGCGCTGTCGTGGTGACGCTGGCTGCAATCGTGCCTTCGTCATGCCTGGTGCTGGCGCTGGGGACTGTAATCAACCGCCATGGCGGCGGGGAAGGGCGCTGGGCTGGCGCGCTGCGCGATGCGCTGGCGCCGCTGGCGGCCGGCATGCTGGCCGGCGCCGCCTGGACTTTCCTGAGCGTGGCCGGCGCGGGATGGCGCGGCATCGTGCTGGCGCTGGCCGCCGCTGCGGCGGCCTACGCCACCAAATTGAATCCCCTGTGGCTGATTGCCTTAGGCGCGCTGGCTGGCGCTATCGGGCTGGTTTGAGCGGTAGGCCCATACCAGCATGATGATGGCGCCGATGATCATCGGCAGCGACAGCATCTGGCCGGAGGTGATCGGCAGGCCGGCCACGGTGATTTCCCAGTCCGGGGTGCGGAACCACTCGGTGAAGAAACGCGCGCAGCCGTACAGCAGCACATACAGCGCACCTACCGCCAGGCGCGGACGGGCCTTGCGAGCGAACGGCCACAGGATGCAGAACACCAGGATGCCGTCGACCAGCATCTGGTAGATCGCCGATGGGTGGCGCGGCATCGGGCCGACGTTCGGGTAGATCATCGCCCATGGCAGGTTCGGATCGCTGACCACGCGGCCCGGCAGTTCGGCGTTAATGAAATTGCCCATGCGGCCCGCCGCATAACCCAGCGGGACCAGCGGCGCGATGAAGTCATATACGTCCAGCAGGTTGCGTTTGCGCTTGCGCGCCCACAGCGCCATGCCGATCAGTACGCCCAGGAAGCCGCCGTGGAAGCTCATGCCGCCTTCCCACACCTTGAAGATGCGCAGAGGGGTCAGCAGCATTTCCGGCTGGTAGAAGAATACTTCGCCGAGACGGCCGCCCACGATCACGCCCAGCATGCCGTAGAACAGCATGTCGTCCAGGTCTTCCTTGGTCCAGCCTTGCGCGGCGATGTGCGGTTGCTTGATGCGTACGCGGCCCAGCGCGATGAACATGGCAAAGGCCAGCACGTACATCAGGCCATACCAGTGGATCGCCACAGGGCCCAGATGGATCGCGACCGGATCGGGCATTGGATGCATTAACGGCATTCAGATTCTCTTTCTCATTAATTCCAAAAAGCCGCGCAGCACGGGCGAGGCATTGTCGCGCCGCCAGGCCAGGCCGGTTTCCACCAGCGGCGTGCTCTGGACCAGGGGCAGGTATGCCACGCCCGGCCGGCGCAAATTCGACACGGATTGTGGCACAAGTGCGATACCCATGCCAGCCGATACGAGACTGACGATGGTCTGCATCTGGATCGCCTCCTGCCCGACCTCAGCCGTGATGCCGGCCTCGCGGAACACCGACAGGATGGCGTCGTACAGTCCGGGCGAGATATGGCGCGGGAAAATGATCAGCGGCAGGCCGGCCAGCTTGCGCAGGTCGGCGCTGCGCGCCCGCGCCAGCGCAGGCAGTCCGGCTGGCGCGGCCAGCACCAGCGGCTCGCTCAGAACGGGCAGGTATTCGAGTTCCTGCCGCGCGCGGTCGGGCAGGGGCGGGATCAGCAGGCCAGCGTCGACGCGGCCTTCCAGAAGGTCGTCCAGCTGCAGGTCGGAGGTGGCTTCCTTCAGTGTGATCTCCACCTGCGGAAACTCGGCGCGGTAGGCTTGCAGTGTCGGCGGCAGCACGCTGTAATCGGCGGAGGACACGAAAGCCAGCGATAGCCGCCCGCTGGCGCCGCTGGCCGCGCGCTGCACCAGCGCGGGAAGACCGGCCGACTGTTCCAGCAGGCGGCGCGCTTCCGGCAGCAGGGCTTCGCCGGCCGCAGTCAGGGTTACGCCGCGCCGGTTGCGCTCGAACAGGGGCGCGCCCAGCATTTCTTCCAGCGCCATGATGGTCTGCGATAGCGGCGGCTGTGTCATGTGCAGGCGGCGCGCGGCGCGGCCGAAATGCAGCTCCTCGGCGACCGTGGCGAAATAGCGCAGCTGGCGAAGTTCAATATTCATTCGCAAAGCATATCACAGCAGCGATTATCATATATTTGACAACTCGCCAGGGGCAAGGCACCCTTAAGCTCTTACTGAGGAGACCCCACCATGCCGCAATACCGTTCCTACACCACCACCCAAGGCCGCAATATGGCAGGCGCGCGCGCCCTGTGGCGTGCCACCGGCATGAAAGATGGCGATTTCAACAAGCCGATCATCGCCGTGGTCAACTCCTTCACCCAATTCGTGCCGGGCCACGTCCACCTGAAGGACCTGGGCCAGCTGGTCGCACGCGAAATCGAAGCTTCCGGCGGCGTCGCCAAGGA
>CAMLSG010000168.1 GCA_946482635.1 uncultured Duganella sp. | reverse complement strand
TTCTCGGCCGGCATGCCGTACCACGTGTACGGCGGCCTGCGCTACTTCCAGCGCGCCGAGGTCAAGCACGCCATCGCCTACCTGCAGTTGATGGATAACCCGCACAACGATTCCGCTTTCCTGCGCGTGGTGAACTTCCCGGCGCGCGGCATCGGTGCGCGCTCGATCGAGCAACTGCAGAATGCAGCGGCCACCTACAACTGCTCGCTGTACGCAGCCGTGCCTTACATGGTCGGCAAGGCAGGCAGTTCGCTGGCTGCTTTCACCAAGCTGATTGAAGGCGTGCGTTTCGAGACGCAGCAACTGGCGCTGCCGGAACTGGTGAAAATCACGCTGGATTCTTCCGGCCTGCTCCAACATTACCAGAACGAGAAGGAAGGCGCCGACCGCGTCGAGAACCTGGAGCAGATGGTCAGCGCAGCAACGCAGTTTGTATCGGAAGAAGGCTTCGGCCAGGGTGCGCCTGCGCACCTCGGCCCGCAGGCTTCGGCTGCGGCCGGTGCGCAAGTCGTGGTGGCCGATGGCGTAGAGATCATCGACGCCGATGCGCCGCTGGCGACCGTGATGTCGCCGTTGTCTGCATTCCTGTCACACGCCTCGCTGGAAGCCGGTGACAACCAGGCGCAGGAAGGCCAGGATGCGTTGCAGCTGATGACGGTGCACTCGGCCAAAGGCCTGGAATTCGACAACGTCTTCATCACCGGCCTGGAAGAGGGCCTGTTCCCGCACGAGAGCAGCTCGAAGGAAGAAGGCGGAGTGGAAGAAGAGCGTCGCCTGATGTACGTTGCGATTACCCGTGCGCGCAAGCGGCTGTACATGTCGTTCTGCCAGACCCGCATGCTGCACGGCCAGACGCGCTACAACATGAAGTCGCGCTTCTTCGACGAACTGCCTGAGGAATCGCTGAAGTGGCTGACCGCACGCGTCCAGCAGGGCAACTGGTTCAGCACCGGCTCGCGCAAGTCGGCGTGGGATGAAATGCCATCCGTGCCAAGCGCAGACAATCGCCTGGCTGCGCGCATGAACGAACGCTCCGGCGCTTCCGGCGGCTGGCGCATCGGTGAGTCCGTCGCGCACGCCAAGTTCGGCGAAGGCGTGATCGTCAACCTGGAAGGCAGCGGCGCCAACTGCCGCGCGCAAATCAACTTCGGTTCCTTCGGCATGAAGGTGCTCGACCTGTCGGTCGCCAAGCTGGAACGACTCTGATCGTTAGGGGGCGGAAGTGTTCGCACTTCCGCCCGTCCGTCGCTCAATAAAAAATCGGCGAATACAAGATCCTGCAAAAGACCACATTGTTCGTGAAATGGGCCTTCAGCTTTGACTTGAGCCCCTTCTTGTAGCCTCCCTTGACGCTCTCCGCGATGCTATATGCCTGTTCTTTATGCACATCGGTCAGCATCGGCATGACGAACAGCATTTGGCCATACTTCGCCTGATCGTAGATTTCGTTCCCGGAATCTTCAAGGGACGCAATCTTCTCCAACGCCAGGCTGATCATGTGGTTCGAGTCCAGCGTCCTGATGGCCGCAGCAAAATGGTAAAGGCTGTGAATCAATGGGATACTCGCCGGCTGCGTGTTGAATTCCGCCATGAATCGCTCATACAGTTCTTCGACCTCGCCTTCAGGCAAGTACGCAGCCAGTTTGAGCAGGCAGCGGTTCCTGTAGTAGCCCGACTCGAACAACCTGGCCCTGGCTGCCAGCCGGACCGCATCATCGCGTTCGAAATAAGCTGCGTTGCGAATGACGAGATAGGCGATAAGGCCCTCTCGCACGTCAGGCAGGTCAAGGTGAGCGGCTACAACCCGGGTTCGGGAGGCTCGATCCATGAAAGGGAAAATAAACTTGAGGCGGTACGCAGCCTCCGACAATCCGGACGCAAATTGCTGCAGCAGGTAAGTCACTATCTCCGCCTTGCGGGGCGTATCCATCCTGGGGTAAATGCCGCCTAGTGCCCTGGTCTTAAACGGCTCGGACATTTCAAGGATGGCGTGATATGCCTGGCTCGCAACCTCGTCGGTAAACAGGTGCGCATAATCGCCAATGTAGTTTGCCTTGCCGTAGCCATCATCGAGATCGCGTATCGCTGACCAGATTGTCGCGGCGTCAAAGTGCTCATGAGCGACCGGGTGCCTTTGCCAGCCTTCTGGCCGCAGGAACAGGTCGATCAGTGAGCTCTTGTTCTTCAAAAGTGAACTCAATAATTCAAACAGCCTGATGGAACGCTCTTTCGTTCGTTTTCGATAGAACTGGTCAAGCAATGACTGGGTGTAGTAAGTCGTCATCGAGTCGTCCGGGTACTCATCGATGAAAGCTGCGATTTTGCGCACCAACGTGACCGGAATTTCCAGCCTCCCTGCATAGCCCACCGATTCGACCAGTTCCCTCTTCAACGCATCATAAGTATAGTCTGCATCCATTTTGTTCTGCGTTTTTGCATAGCTCAAACGCGATTATTGGGAATATCAATGCAGAGAAGCATAGCCTACAGTGGGCGCCATCGTCACCCAAATTCTCACTGGAGGCTGTAAATGGAATCTCTTCTCATTCCTGCTTCACTCTTTGCCGGCGGCCTGCTCGCCGTGCAGGCGGGCGCCAATGCGCAACTGTCGAAAGCAACCGGCAGCCCCTTCGCGGCAACCACGCTGCAGCTGTCGGTCGGCACGCTTGCCCTGCTGGTACTTGCCCTGTTGACCGGGACGTTCACCGCAGTCGCCGCCCTGCCCCACGTGCCCTGGTGGCATGCAGTCGGCGGCGTGGCAAGCGCCTTCTATGTCGTTTCCACGATCCTGCTGTTTCCGAGGCTCGGCGCAATCGTCTCGGTAGGCCTCTTCATTGCGGGCCAGATGCTGGCTTCATTTGCGCTGGACGTCAGCGGGCTCGCCGGCGGCACACCGCGCACAATCGATGCGCCGCTAGCCATCGGCATGCTGGCAATCCTGGCCGGGGCCGCGATCATCGTGAAGGGACAGTCTGGCCAGCAATCGCAGCCAGTTGCGGGCAAAGCTGGCTGGATCGTCCTCGCTTTGCTTGCGGGTGCAGTGCTGCCAGTACAGGGCGTGGTGAACGGCCTGCTGCGGCACGATCTGGGCGCTCCATTCGTGGTCGGTGCCGTGAGCTTCCTCGTCGCCACACTAGCAATGGCCTTGGCGCTGCTGTTCTCCGCCACCGTACTGCGCGCCCCGGCGCCAACGCTGCAAGGCCTGCCTTCCATGCCGTGGTGGGGCTGGCTGGGCGGGTTCGCCGGCGCGATCTACGTAACTACCGTATTCACCGCGATTCCTGTCATCGGCGCATCAGCAGCAGTTGGACTGACGGTGGCCGGGCAGCAAGTGGCTTCTGTCTTCGTCGACCGGCATGGCTGGTTCCGGTTGCCGAAGCGCGACGTTTCGGCCTTGCGGCTGACGGGTGTCGTGCTGCTGCTCGCCGGCGTGGCGGCCATCAAACTGCTGTGACCCGCGAGGGCGTTGCTCGTGGGGCTCAGCGCAACAGCTTCCAGCCCCACCATGTGTAGTGATATTCGCGCTCTTCGACTTTGAAGGCTGATCCGCAAATGCTGCAGGAGCATTGGTAGAAATCGATCCAGTTACCGTCAAGGTACGTTATTCCGTCGATGCGCACGTTCCCTGCAGCCTGTTCGTCTTTCGGATCAAACATCAGGTATTCGGGATATAAGCGGCAAAGGCACCCTGCCCTGTCCCGGTAATAGCGCAGCTTCCGTAGGGCAAACTGCAAGTGCTTATCGTTAGGGATCAGAGCACCACCAAGCTCGAGCCGTCTTGTACTGGATGTAATTTCGTCGACAATCGATGCGAGTGCATCCAGCTCTACCGCATCGCGAAGCTTGGCAATCGCACATGCGCTCGACCAGACCCTGCTTGCGTCGCCTGACAGGATATCTTCAATGAGTTTGCTCATTTCATTTAAGGCCGGTTACTCTACTCGAGTTCACGAGCACTTTTGTCATCGGAATTTCGTCGTACACGACGCCGTCGATGACCAGTGCCGCAGGCTCGTATCCCCAAGCCTCGAATCCCAATGATTCGTACAGTTTCTGTGCCGGTTCGTTGCCGGCAGTGACGGCCAGGCTGACGTGTGTGACGCCTTGCAGCGATGCCGCGCATTCCAGCGCATATTCCATCAGCCTGCGGGCAGCGCCTTTGCCACGATGGGCGCTGGCCACATAGACGGCACGGATATGCGCGCGATGGCGCTGCTTAGGGCTGCTGTCACGATCCACGCGCGCAATCGCGATCAACGCTTCGCCTTCGAACACGCCAAGATAGTCGCGGCCGGATCCGGGCGCCAGGCGCCGCGCGATTTCGCTGAGCGGCGTGATGGACTCTTCCTCAAAGCTTGCCGTGAACGCAGAAGGCGCTTCGCGCAGACCTTCCAGCCGCAAAGCTTGATAGGCGGAGGCATCATTGGTTGTCAGGAGTCTTGTGTGCATGGTGCAAGCATTGTACTGAATGATGGGTTTTTGCCACATGTTGTCGCGAAACCGACAAGGTGGGCCGGGCGGCATTGAAGGCGCGGCAGAAGGTGCGAATATGCGTTCCACGCAAACGAAAGGCACTCTCATGGATACGCAAAACAAGCTCGCCACGATCAACCAGAAGATCCTCGCCGACGGCGAATCCCTGCCGCTGGTGCAGTTGAAAGACGGCAGCAAGGTCCAGACCGGCACCGTCGCCACCATGCTGCGCAATATCGAGCTGTACAACGCTGGCGAGCGCGGCGACATCGAACAGCAACTGGCAGCGGCCATCCCGACCGTCGCCAAGGTCGGTCTGTTCGAGCTGTTCCCGCCGGAAGAGTGGATTGCAGGTAGCAATGAAGGCCGCCGCCTGGTCGGCACCTTGGCCACGCAGTATCTTGCCTTTAAGTAGTTAATTTCTGCGGGGATTTTTTTCTGCTAGATTGAGGAGAGCGCTGTCCACACTGCAATACTCAACAATAAAGGTTGCAATGTTCGACTACCTGATCCTCGTTCTCGACGCGCCCGACAGTAGCCTGCTGTACCTTGGCCACTACGATCGCGTGCTGGTCTTGCTATCGGTGGCCGTTGCCATCTTTGCCTCCTATGCAGCGCTGCTGGTTGCGCAGCTGCTGCCTGCCGCAGCGAATCGGGCCCGCCGCGCCGGCTGGCTGGCTGCGGGCGGCGGTTGCCTGGGCCTGGGCATCTGGGCCATGCACTTCGTCGGCATGCTGGCCTTTACCCTGCCCTGCACCAATAGCTACGATGCCGGACTGACACTGTTGTCCACCATCCCTGGCATGCTGGCCAGCGGCCTCGCCTTGCATGTAATCAGCCAGGGCCCACCCAATACGCTGCGCTTGTGGGTCGCGGGCACGCTGCTGGGTGCGGGCATCGGCGCCATGCATTACACGGGCATGGCCGCCATGCAGTTCGACGGCATGATCCAGTACGACCTGCGCCTGTTCCTGCTGTCGATCGCTGTGGCCGTGGCGATGGCAACGCTTGCCTTGTGGCTCAAGTTCCGCCTGGCGCGGCTGAAGGGGCGCTGGGCATCCCCGTTGTGGAGTTCCGTTGTGATGGGCCTGGCCGTGGCGTGCATGCACTATACCGCGATGGCTGCCGCCTACTTCGTGCGTGACAACCGTGGCGACGGTGCCGCGACAAGCATTGCCGAATCCGCGCACATCAGCCCCAGCATGCTGGCTGCTTCGGTCCTGGTGTTTACCAGCCTGCTGATCGTGGTCACCATTGTCGCCACGTATGTCGGCAAACGCCGCCTGTTCAGCTTCGAGCGCTCCTACCGCCTGATTGCGCTGCTGATCCTGGGCTGGAGCGTGATCGCATGGCTCGGCGCCAGCTATTTCCAGCAGCGCATGTCCGACGACCTGTACCATCATGAGCTGCAAGTGGCGCAGGACCAGGCCGACAATGTTGCCAGCAGCATTGAAGAGAGCACGGCGCGCCTGCGCGGCTTTGCCCTGATGCTGGCGCGCGATTCAGGCATCCGCGGCATTGCGCAACAGGGTTCGGCGGACCAGGCTTCCAACGAAAGACTGGCGCAAACTGCGCGCGCATTGAAAGTGGACAGCATGTTCGTGCTGGATGCCGACGGGACCTGCATCGCCACCAGCAACCTGTCCGAAGCGGTGTTTTACGTGGGCCGCAATTTCGCGACCCGCGACTACTTCACCCAGGCCCGTACCAGCGAAGAAGGGCAACAGTATGGCGTGGGCCGCGACGGAAGGGCGGGCGCATTGTATTACGCCCATGCGGTAAGTAACGGCGCCAGGTTCCTCGGCGTCGCCGTAGTCAAGCTGAACGCAGGCGCATTGGCGGCCATGGCCGGCCAGTCCCAGGCCTGGGTCAGCGACGCCAACGGCGTGATTATCCACGCTACCGATCCGGCCCTGCTCCATCGGGCGTTGCCATCGTCACGCGTAGGCCGGCTGGACCCGGCACAACTTCGGCAACGCTACGCGCGCGAGCATTTCGACAGCATTACGCTGGCGCCATGGGACGAATCCATGCCTGCCGTTGCGCGCATTTCCGGCGCGCCGGTGCCGAGCGTGCTGGCGACTCGCCCGCTAAGCGACGGCAGCCTGACGGTCACGGTGCCGCGGCCGTTGCCGGCCTTGCAGTACCAGGGCATGCGCCGCTTCTGGATGTTCCTGCTGATCGAATTTTCAGGCAGCATGCTGGTGGCAGCGGCCACCGCAACCGCCCTATACCTGAGGGAAAAGCAGAAAGCCGACGCCGACCTGCGCGTCGCCGCCACCGCATTCGAATCGCTGGAAGGCATGGCGATCACCGACGCCGACCATATGATCCTGCGCGTCAACCGTGCCTACACCGACATTACCGGCTTTTCCGAACGCGATGCGCTGGACCACGAACTGCTTGTATGCGATGAACCGGCGCTGCAGCAGCGCATCTGGGAAGGCGTTGCGGCGCATGGCGCCTGGCAGGGCGAGGTCTGGCAATTGCGCAAAGGCGGCGGGCGCTTCCCATGCTGGCTGGTGGTGACAGCCGTGCGCGACGCGGCTGGCCAAATCACCCACCACGTGTGCGCCCTGACCGACATTACGGAACGCAAGGCCTCGGAGCAGGAAATCCGCAACCTGGCGCTGTTCGACTTCCTGACCCAGTTGCCGAACCGGCGCTGCCTGATGGACCGGCTGCAGCATGCGCTGGCGGCCAGCGCACGTACCGGCCAGTGCGGCGCCCTGCTGTTCATCGACCTGGACAACTTCAAGGACCTGAACGACACGCTGGGCCACAACGTGGGCGACATGCTGCTGCAGCAGGCTGCGCGGCGCTTCGTCGGCTGCGTGCGGGAAAGCGATACCGTGGCGCGCCTGGGCGGCGACGAATTCGTGATCATGCTGGAGAACCTGTCAGACGATACCGAGCTGGCGGCCGAGCAGGCCCGCGCCATCGGCGCCAAGCTGCTGGCACGGCAGAACGAGCCTTACACCATGGGCCCGCACCAGCATAGCTGCACCTCCAGCGTTGGCATCACGGTCTTCCGCGGCGAGCAGGAAAGCCTGGAGGACCTTCTCAAGCAGACCGACCTCGCGATGTACCAGGCCAAGGCAGCAGGCCGCAACACCATGTGTTTCTTCGACCCCGCCATGCAGACCGTGGTCAGCGCGCGCGCCGCACTGGATGCGGATTTGCGCCAGGGCCTGTCGCTGCAACAGTTCATGCTGCACTACCAGCCGCAAGTCGACGCCGAAGGCCGCATCACCGGCGCCGAAGCGCTGCTGCGCTGGCAACACCCGACGCGCGGCCTGGTGCCGCCATTGCAATTCATCGCTGCTGCCGAAGCGTCGGGACTGATCTTGCCGCTTGGCGCCTGGGTGCTGGAGCAAGCCTGCGCCCAGCTGGTAGCCTGGGCGCGCGACCCGGCGACAGCCGCACTGGAACTGGCGGTAAATGTCAGCCCGCGCCAGTTCCACCAGGCAGATTTCGTCGAACAGGTGATGGGAGCATTGGTGCGCAGCGGCGCTTCGCCGCGCCTGTTGAAGCTGGAGCTGACCGAAGGCTTGCTGCTGGACGACGTGGAAACGTCAATCGCCAAAATGGCGCTGCTGAAGGCCGCCGGCATCGGCATTTCGCTGGACGATTTCGGCACCGGCTATTCCTCGCTGGCTTACCTGAAGCGCCTGCCGCTCTGCCAGCTGAAGATCGACCGCTCCTTCGTGCGCGACATCCTGCACAACGCCGACGATGCCGCCATCACCAAGACCATCCTGACGCTGGCCGACAGCATGGGACTGTCGGCCATTGCGGAAGGCGTGGAATCGGCCGAGCAGAAGAACTACCTCGCCCGCCAGGGCTGCCGCGCATTCCAGGGCTACCTGTTCGGCGCACCGCTGCCGGTGGCCGAATTCGAGGCGCTGCTGCTGCCGGAACAGCTGGCCCGCGCCTGAGCCTTACTGCACGCCGGCCGCCGGGCCGCTGATGCGCACCGGCGCCGGGTAGCCATCGGGCTTGTCGCCCAGCGGCGCCGCTCCCGACAGCATGGTCTGCATGCCCGGCGTGAAGAAGGTGTAGGGATAGCCTGTCGCCCTGGCGCTTACCTCATCCAGGCGGGCCCGCAATTCCAACGGCAGCTCGAAGTCCAGCGCACCAAGGGTGTCCTGCAACTGCGCCAGCCTGGTCGCCCCCACCATTACGGTCGCAACCCCGGGACGGTTAGCCACCCAGTTCACCGCCACCTGCGCCATGCTGCGGCCCACCTCATTCGCCACCTTTTCCAATTCCGCCACGATGGCGAAATTGCGTTCGCTGAACTTGGCGAAGGCAGGATTGCTGGAACCGCTCATGGTTTGCAGGCGCCCTTCGCCGAACTGGCCGCCGGTGCTGGGCTTGTACTTGCCGGACAAGAGGCCGCTGGCCAACGGGCTCCAGACCATCACCCCCATGCCATGGCGGGTGCCCAAGGGGATGTATTCGTCTTCGATCGCACGTTCAGCCAGCGAGTACTCCATCTGCAGCGCGGACAACGCCTCGTAGCCGCGCAGCTCGGCGATCGTCTGCATGCGGCTGGCGTACCAGGCCGGCACGTTTGACAGGCCGATATGGCGCACCTTGCCGGAGCGGACCGCATCGTCCAGCGTGCGCAGCACTTCTTCAGGCTGCGTCACCATGTCCCAAGCGTGCACCAGGTACAGGTCGACGTAATCGGTGCCAAGGCGCTGCAGCGAGCCTTCCAGCGCGCGCATCAGATGCTTGCGGCCATTGCCGCCCGCGTTCGGATTGGACGGATCGCTGCTGTAGGAAGCCTTGGTCGCCAGCACGATCTTGTCGCGCAGGCCGCCATCGCGCACGAATTCACCGACCCAGCGTTCCGACTCGCCATTGGTGTACAGGTCGGCCGTGTCGACCAGGTTGCCGCCGGCCTCGGTGTACGTCATGAACTGCTCGCGCGCGCTGGCCTTGTCGGCACCCCAGCCCCAATCGGTGCCGAAGGTCATGGTGCCGAGCGCCAGGCGCGACACGCGCAAGCCGGAATTACCGAGGGTGTAATACTGTTTGAGGGACATGCTTTCTCCATGGTGGTTTGTTGACAATGAGGAAATGCAAAATCAACAATACCATGAAAATATTAGTCGGGGTCGGCCTGAAAGAAATGGGGACGTACCCTTTAAAGGGGTACGTCCCTTTTTTTCAGAAAGTCGGGGTCAGGTCTGGCAAACGGACAAAATGTCCGATTGCCAGACCTGACCCCGACTTTTATTACATCAGCGGCTTGGCGCTGCCGTTGTTGATCGCTTCGTCGATCAGGGCGCGCGAGGCCTTGTCGGCTTCGCGTGACAGGCGGCCCTGTTCGCGTCCCAGCTCGCCCATCTTGCGGCCCATTTCATGCAGCGGCCTGGACGCTTCGGCGATGCGGGCGTGCATGGCGGCCATTGGCGCCTGGCGGGCTGCGAGGGCGGCATGGCGGGCGGCGATTTCACTGCCCTGGCGCGCCATTTCGGCTGTCAGCGGTTCCATTTGCTTGCGCAAGCCTTCCAGGTCGATTTCGAGCTGGGCGCGGGTCTTGTCGTCCGCCATGGCCATCTTGCGGCTGGCTTTTTCCATGGCGCGGCCGATGCGTTCCTGCTGGCGCGCGGACAGTTCCATCTTGCGCTCCAGGTCGCGTTCGAGGGCCTGCTGCTCTTTGCTGCCCATGGCTGCTTCAACCTCCTTGGCGATCTGGTCGCTCATGGCTTCCACCTGCTTGCCTTGCACGTCCATCAGCTTGCCCTGTTCTTCCATGATCTTGCCGTGGGCTTCGGCGGGTTTCCACAGCTCGCGCACCTTGCCCAGCAAGGCCGGATCCTGGATCACGTAGGACTTGCCATTTTTGCGCACGTAGATGAATTCACCCTTGGTTTCCTGGTGCAGCTTGCGCAGCGCGGCCAGGTCGCTTGGGGCGCCGTAGAAGTTGGTCACCGACAGCTTCTGGTTGTTGTCGCGCACATAGGCATAGGCGCTGCGGCTACCGTCATCAATCGAGAAGTAATTGTGGCTTTCGATGTCGCGCAGTTCCTTGGGCAGCTTGGGCGGCTTCGGTGGCTTGGGTGGGGCCGGCACGGTGGCCAGCGGCGCCGGTGGCGCGGGCGGCGCCATCGCGGCCATTGCAGCCGGCGGCGCTGGCGGGGCTGGCGGCGCGACCATTGCGGGCGGTGCCGGAGGGGCCGGCGGCGCGGGTTCCACCTCGTGCTGGTCGTCGGCATCGGTGACGTGCATCGCCTCGGCGGGCGCTGGTGCCGCTTGCGCTGCTGCGGCGGCATCCGGGGCTGGCGCGGCGTCGGGCGCGGCTGCGGCATCGGGGGCCGGCGCGGCCAGCGCCGCTGGTGCGGCAACGGCGCTGGCGGCCGGGATCGATACTGCTTGCGGCATCGCGTGGGCATACAGCGCGGCGCAGGCAGCAAAAATTCCTAACAACGGGGTCGCCATCTTCCAGCTCAGTGGCTGTGCATCGGGACGGATCAGGCGTTTGATTCGGGACATGAGGTCTCCTCCGTTTGCCGCGGGGGCAGCAAAGTGATGGGTGGTGAACTGGAATTTGTCCAGCTCGGAAAGTGCAAGTGCCAGGCGCCGCGGTTCGCCGAGCGTGCTTGCTGCTAAGTCGTCTGCAATCTGTTCGCGTTCGCGGCGGATGCACTGCGACAGCATCCACACGCTGGGGTGGTAGAACAGGAAAATCTCGATGCCGCTCTGGACCAGGTTGACCAGGTAGTCGTGGCGGCGCACATGCGCCAGCTCGTGGGCCAGCAGCGCTTCCAGCAGGTCCGGCGGCAGGCCGCTCACCAGCGAGGCTGGCAGCAGCACGATCGGGCGCAGGATGCCGGCTGTGATCGGGCCTTCCAGCGCATCGTCCGATACGCCCAGGCGCACCGGGCGGCGGATGCCCATGCGCTGCGCCAGTGCGGTGGCGCGCGCCTGCCAGCCGGCGTCGGCGTGGTAATGGCTGGGCAGGGTGCGGGTGCGCACCCACTGCAGGCCGAGCGACAGGCGCAGCGTCATCAGCGCGGCGCCGGCGGCCCATAGCAGCACCAGCCAGGGCATCTGGCGGCGCAGCAGGTATTCCCAGGAGGCCATGGCGTCGACGTCGACCAAGGCAGCTTCAGCGCCTTGCCCATCGGCGGCGCCGGGGATGGCGGCGATGGCGGCGGCTTCCAGCGGCGCCGGCAGCACATAGCCGGTGTCGGCGGCATCGGCCAGGCGCCAGGCGAAGTTCGCCAGCGGTAGCGCGGCGCACAGCAACAAGGCGACGCAGGCCACCAGGTAGCGCGCCTGCGGGCGGGCGTTGCGCAAGGCATGCAGCAGCAGTGCCGCGACGCAGCCGATCAGCAAGCCTTGCCACAGGAAGTGCAGCAATGACCAGCCCAGGGCGGGAATGACGGCGTTCAGCAGGTTGCTCATGGCGGGCGGCTCCGGTTTGATGGTGTCCTTGCAAACTAGATTAAATGATCTAGAACTTTGTGTCTAGAACTTTTTGTCTAGATCAGGATGCAAGT
>CAMLSG010000167.1 GCA_946482635.1 uncultured Duganella sp. | reverse complement strand
CTCTTGCGGAAAAAGCCTGTTTTCCGCGAAAGATATTTGATCCATAATCAAATATATGAAGACCACCCTCGACGAAATGCAGGCATTTATTGCCATTGTGGCCACTGGCTCGATCAGTGCCGCCTCCGAGCGCCTGGGCCTGACGGTATCTGCCACCAGCCGGACCCTGACCCGCCTTGAAGAAAAGCTGGAAACCACGCTGGTTCGCCGAACCACGCGGCGGCTCGAACTGACCGAGGAAGGCAAGGCTTTCCTCGATTGCGCGCGGTCCATCGTCGCGAAAGTCGAGGAGACGGAGGAAAAGATGTCCCTGCGGCGCCAGGGACCAGCCGGCCGCCTGCGCATCGATGCATCCACACCCTTCATGCTGCATGTGATCGTCCCGCTGGTGAACGGCTACCGCGAACGCTTCCCTCGCGTGGAACTGGAGCTGAACAGCAACGAAGGCATCACCGACCTGATGGAAAAACGCACCGACGTCGCTTTCCGCATCGGCCGCCTGCGGGATTCAACCCTGCACGCCACGCCCATCGGCACCGGCAAGCTGCGCATTCTTGCCAGCCCGGCGTATATCGAGCGCTTCGGCGAGCCCGCGTCCGTTGCGGACCTGGAAAACCACACCATCCTCGGCTTCAACCAACCGGAAACCCTGAACGACTGGCCGCTGGAAGATGCGGATGGCCAGCCGGTACATGTGACGCCCAACATCTACACGTCAAGCGGCGAAACCCTGCTGCACCTGGCCCTGAATGGCGCGGGCATTGTCTGCCTGTCCGATTTCCTGAGCAATGCCGATCGCCAGGCCGGGCGCCTGCGCCAGGTCCTGGTCAAGCAAACATTGGAAGTTCGGCAACCGATTAATGCCGTCTACTACCGCAATACCGCGCTGTCGGCGCGAATTGCGTCGTTCGTCGACTACATGAAGGAAAAACTGGGCGATCGTCCCTTCAGCGAGCCGGTATAATATCCACCCTTGCAACTGTAGGGTTATCTCAGAATGTCATTGCTTGATCACGAGCTCGAACTGCTGGCGCCAGCCAAGACCGCGGAAATCGGCCGCGAAGCCATCCTGCACGGCGCGGATGCCGTGTATATCGGCGGCCCCGCCTTTGGCGCGCGCCATAACGCCAGCAATCCGATCGAGGATATTTCCTCGCTGGTGGAGTTCGCCCACCGCTACCGCTCGCGCATTTTCGTGACCATGAACACCATCATGCACGATTCGGAGCTCGACCTGGCCCGCAAGCAGATCTGGCAACTGTACGAAGCCGGCGTCGATGCCCTGATCATCCAGGACATGGGCCTGCTCGAACTGGACCTGCCGCCGATCCAGCTGCACGCTTCGACCCAGTGCGACATCCGCACGGTTGAAAAAGCCAAATTCCTGGGCGACGTCGGCTTCTCGCAACTGGTGCTGGCGCGTGAACTGACGCTCGACAAGATCAAGCAGATCCGCGCGGAAGTCGACACTCCGCTCGAATACTTCGTGCATGGCGCGCTGTGCGTGGCGTTCTCCGGCCAATGCTATATCTCGCACGCCGACACCGGCCGCAGCGCCAATCGCGGCGACTGCTCGCAGGCCTGCCGCCTGCCGTACACGCTGTCGGACAACCAGGGCCGCGTCGTGGCCTTCGAAAAGCACCTGCTGTCGATGAAGGACAACGACCAGAGCGCGAACCTGGAAGCCCTGGTCGATGCCGGCATCCGTTCATTCAAGATCGAAGGCCGCTACAAGGACATGGGCTATGTGAAGAACATCACCGCCCATTACCGCCTGCTGCTGGACGAGCTGCTCGAGCGCCGTCCTGAATTCGCCCGTGCCGCCAGCGGCCGCACCCGTGTGCTGTTCACGCCCGACGTCGACAAGACTTTCCACCGCGGCCACACCGACTACTTTGCCAACGGCCGCCAGGACGACATCGGCGCCTTCGATTCGCCGAAATACGTGGGCGTGGAACTGGGCACTGTCGTGCGCATGGGCGGCGACCACATCGACGTGGTCACCAACGCGCCGATGGCCAACGGCGACGGCCTGAATTACATGAACAAGCGCACCACCGTCGGCATCCAGGCCAACAAGGCCGAGAAGCTGGGCGATACCGAAGATGGCCAGCGCTGGCGCGTCTTCCCCAACGAGCAGATGGCTGCCCTGCCAGGGCTCAAGGTCGGCACCGTGATCCACCGCAACCGCGACCACCAATGGGAGGCGGCGCTGCACAAGAAATCTTCCGACCGCCACGTCGGCCTGCAATTGACCCTGGCGGAGAACGAAGGCGGCCTGCGCCTGTCGATCATCGATGAAGACGGCATCGTCAGCACCACCAATGCCGCCATCGCGCTGCAGCCGGCGCAGAATGCCGAACAGGCCGAGAGCGGCCTGCGCGCCAGCCTGGCAAAACTGGGCAACACCATGTTCGTCGCCGACCACGTGGAGCTGAAGCTGTCGCAACCCTGGTTTGTGCCTTCATCGGCCATTAACGCACTGCGCCGCGATGCGGTGGCCGCGCACGAAGCGGCGCGCCTGGCGGCCTGGCAGCGTCCACAGCGCAAAGCGCCGGCCGAACCGCGCGCAGTCTATCCCGACACGCAACTGAGCTATCTCGCCAACGTCTATAACGAAAAGGCACGCGAGTTCTATCAGAAGCATGGCGTGCAACTGATCGCCGCGGCTTACGAGGCGCATGAGGAAGCGGGGGAAGTGCCGCTGATGATCACCAAGCACTGCCTGCGCTTCTCGTTCAACCTGTGCCCGAAGCAGGCCAAGGGCGTGCAAGGCGTGCAAGGCCAGGTAAAGGCCGAACCGATGACGCTCGTCAGCGGCGACCATACCTACACGCTGCGCTTCGATTGCAAGCCGTGCGAAATGCACGTGGTTGGCGCGATCAAGCCGGGAATCCTGAACTCCCCTCCTCCATCGGCGGTGCCTTACAGCCCGCTGGTGTTCCACCGCAAGCGGCCAAACTAAGCCAGCAAGGCGCGCGCTTCCGCCAGCAGGCCCTCGGCGCAGGGCTTGCCGGTCTTCGATTCCCTCAAGGACACATGCCACAGGCCGATAACGCCGGCCAGCTGGCTTTCGTCTTTCGCATGTTCGATACGGCGCACCAGGTCGGCCGCCATCAGGCCGAGATGCTTGCGCGCTGCTGCCATCATGAACTCGCGCGCCGCCGCCAGCGCCGCCGCCCCAACGGGTGAGCGTACCGGGGCGGGCGCCGGCGCCGAGGTGATTCCCACCAGCCCCCTGCGCAGCAATGCTTCCACCGCCTCCAGCATTTCGTCCTCGCCCAGCCAGGTTTCGATTTCCCCCAGCGCTTTCTGACCGTCGATCAGGATCAGCACCGAACGTTGGCGCGCCGTGAGCCCTGCACTGCGTTGGACAAATTCCACCCGGCCGGCCTCGGTCTTGCCGAATACCGTAGCCCGCAGGCGAATTCGATTTTCTGGAGTCAATTGCATGATGCCATGCTACGGGGCAATTATGACAACTTCATTTCAGCCTTATACATCTTCCGTGATATAAAGACAGCACCTTCGTCCAGCCGACCACGCCATGCCATCTCGCTTGCGCACGCTAACCGCACTGCTGCTCGCTACTGGAGCGTACTACCTGCTGGCGCGGCTGGGCCTGATGCTTGCGCTGGCGCAGAGCAATGCCAGCCCGATCTGGCCGCCTTCCGGCTTCGCACTGGTGCTGCTGTTGCGGTTCGGGCGGCACATGTGGCCCGCGATCCTGGCCGGCGCCTTTCTGGCCAACCTGGCCGTCTTCCTGAACAATAATGCAGCTCCTTTGCCGGTCCTGCTGACTGTTTCGCTGACCATCGCAATCGGCAATACAGCGGAAGCGCTGGTGGCCAACAGGCTGTTGCGGCGCCTGGGCATTACCGGCCTCGGACTGCATACCCAGCGCGAGGTGTACAAGTTCGGCGGCGTGGCCGCCCTGGCCGCCCTTGCTTCGGCGACGGTGGGCGTCATCTCGCTTGAGTTGTCCCGCATCGTCCCGCCTGCGCTGGCCTGGCAAGTTGCCGCCACCTGGTGGACTGGCGACTTCCTTGGCCTGTTGCTGCTCGCGCCGTTGGCAATGGCGCTGCCGGCGCGGCTGGCCTGGCCGCAATGGACGCCGGCGCAGATGGTGTTCCTCGCTACGCTGGCACTCTGCACGCTGGCGGTCTTCCTGACCGATTCCCACCTCGCCGTTGCCCAGTTCCTGCCGTACGGCCTGCTGTTTTTCCTGGGCCTGGCGGCAGTCAACCGCTGGCGTTCCATGGTGCGCATCTCGCTGGCGGTCATTGCCGGGATCGCGATCCCGGCCACGGTCATGGACCATGGCCCCTTTGTTTCCGGGGTGCTGCACCATTCGCTGCTGTCGCTGTCGACCTACCTCGCCATCAGCAGCATCCTGGCCTGGGTCCTGGCCACGGAAGAAGATCCGGCGCTGGCGGAAAGCTATGTCTGGACTCCGATCCTGATCCTGCTGGCCTGCATGGCCCTGACGGTGGGCGCGTGGGGCTGGATAACGTATGACACCGAATCGCGCACCAGCGAGCGTTTCCAGCGGGCGGCCGACAGTGTGCGCGAGACTATCCGCCTGCGGATGGAGGGCTACGAATCGCTGCTGCGCGCAGGCACCGCACTGTTTGACGCCTCCAACAGTGTCGAACGCGATGAGTGGCAGTCCTTCGTTGCGGGGCTCGACGTGCAAAGCCAGTATCCGGGCGTGCTTGGCGTTGGCTTCGCACGGTTCGCACCGGCCGGCGCCGTGGCGGTACTTAACAAGGAGGTGCGGGTCTGGCCAGACGGCGATCGCGACCTGCATGCGGCAATCGTCTACATTGAGCCGCGTTCGGAACGCAACAACGTCGCCTTAGGCTACGACATGATGTCCGAACCCACGCGCCGCGATGCGATGGTGGCAGCGATGCAGAACGGGAAAATGACCGCCAGCGGCCCGATCACGCTGGTGCAGGAGATCAAAGGGCCCAAGCAGGCGGGCTTCCTGATGTTCAATCCGGTCTATCACAAGAACGCGGCAGGCCGCCGGGAGCTGCAGGGATTTGTGTACAGCCCCTTCCGCATGGGCGACCTGATGCAGGGCATTTTTGGCGACAGCTTGCGCGAAGTCCGGCTCGACGTCCATTTCCAGGACACCAAGGGGCAGCTCATGTACACCAGCGCCCGCAAGGGAATGGGCCAGAGTTTCACGCGGCTCTCCAGCCTGCAGTATGTGCCCGTTGGCGATAATGGTCATACCTGGGCCTTGAGCATCCACCCGACTGCCTTGTTTGACGCCGCGGTAGACCAGGGCAAGTCTTTCATGGTGCTGGTCATGGGCACCCTGATCAGCTTGCTCTTCTTTGGCGCCAGCCGCAACCTGGTCCACGAACGCATTGCCGCTTTGCGGGCCAAGGACCAGTCGGCCCGCCAGCTGGAACAGCAAACCGCCAGCCTGGAAGAGTCCGAAGCCCGTTTCAAGCTGCTCACGTCCCATATCCGCAACCACGCCATCGTGCTGCTGGACCCGACCGGCATCATTACCACCTGGAACGAAGGGGCCGAGAAGCTGTTCGGATATCAGGCATCCGAAATTGTCGGCCAGCCCCTGCAGATGCTGTCCACCGAGAGCCATGCCATCACGAGCATGACCCTGGCGCTCGAACACGGCCAGTATGAAGCGACGTCGCTGCGCCGCCGGCGCGATGGCAGCACCTTCCTCGGCCTGAAGCAGCTGTTCCCGGTGCACGACGATCATGGACATTGCATCGGCTTTGCCATGATCGTGCGTGACGTGACAGCCGAACGGGCGGCGGAGAAGGAACTCAACGACGCCAAGACCCAGGCCGAATCGGCCAGTGCCGCCAAGAGTGCGTTCGTGGCCAATATCAGCCACGAATTGCGCACGCCAATGAATGCCGTGCTGGGCGTGAGCCAGATCCTGTCGCGCACGCCGCTCAATGCCGAACAGCGCCAGTACCTCGACATGGTGTCGGGTGCCGGCCGCTCCTTGCTCGCCCTGCTCAACGACGTGCTCGATTTTTCCAAGATCGAAGCCAACAAGCTGGAATTGGCCGACGACGATTTCCTGGTGGACGACGTGCTCAGTGCCCTGGCCGCCGTCATGGCCATGACCAGCGCCGAAAAAGGCCTGGCCCTGTCGCTGTGCGTCGAAGCAGATGTGCCGTTGTCGCTGCATGGCGATGTACAACGCATCCAGCAGGTCCTGCTCAACCTGGTCAGCAATGCCCTGAAGTTTACCGAACGCGGGACCGTCAGCGTGCACGCCTGCCGCGCCCCTGGCGAGCCGGGCATGCTGCGCTGGGAAGTCAGCGATACCGGCATCGGCATCAGCCCCGAGCAGCTGCAACGCCTGTTTACGCCGTTCAGCCAGGCCGATGCCTCAATGGCGCGCCGTTACGGCGGGACCGGCCTCGGCCTGGCCATTTCCCAGCGGCTGGTGCAAATGATGGGTGGTACGATCGAAGTAAGGAGTACGCCGGGCCGCGGCACTACCTTCACCTTCCTGATGCCGCTGCGCGAGGGCGACCTGCCCGACCCGTATGCATTGAGCGCGGCGCGGCGCAATTGGCGCGTGCTGTATGCCGATCCTAACCAGGACCTGCATCACGACGTGGTCCAGATGGCGGCGCGCTGGGGCTGGCGCTGCGACACCGTCGATTCCGCTGCCGGCATTGGCGCTGCATTTGCGCGCGCCAACTACGATCTGCTGATTTATGACAGTAGCCTTGCTGCCAGCGCCCGGGGCGCCAATGTGGCGCAGCGTATCTGCCTGCGCAGCGGGGCGCAGCTCCCCTCCGCCGCTGCAGGGCACGATCCCGAACTGCTGCGCCCCCTGACCCGCTCGGCCCTGTTCCACGCCCTGTCCGGCCAGCCCGACAAATCCAGCGCGGCGCCGGCCTTGCCTTCGGCGGCGCAGGGCGCCTTCAGCCTTGGAAGCAGAGCGCTCGAAGGGGTGTCGATCCTCCTGGCGGAAGACAATGCGCTCAACCAGCTTGTCGCACGCAGCATGCTGGAAGCAGTCGGCGCCACCGTCCACATTGTCGAGAACGGCCAACTGGCGCTCGACTTCCTGCGCAACAGCCTGCAGCCGGTCGACCTGGTCCTCATGGACGTGCAGATGCCGGTGATGGATGGCTTCAGCGCTACCCATGCAATCCGCCAGGACCTGGGCCTGGACTTGCCGGTGCTGGCCATGAGTGCTGGCGTGACCCTGGGAGAACGCGCCGAGTGCGAAGCCGTCGGAATGAACGGCTTCGTTGCCAAGCCCGTTGATGGGGATGACTTAATTACAACGATTTTGCGATTTGTTCATGCCAGGGTACGCAATTGAAATCTCTCGAAATGACACAAACGCTATAATTAACCAGCAGTCATTAACTTTTTGGAAATAGATGAATAAGCTTTTGATCGGGGCTACTTTTGCTGCCCTGTCGGTGCCGGCGCTTGCCGACACCTTTTCGGTGATCGAAAACCAGCCACTATCCGAACTTTGGGTAAATCCCGGCTTTTACTCCTATCACTTCCAGCGCGACAAGGGATTCGACGACACCAATCCTGGCTTCGGCGCTGAATACCGTTTTTCCACCGTCGCCTCGGTGACTGCCGGCCGCTTCCACAATAGCGACCGCCAGATGTCGAATTACGCCGGCGTCTATTACCAGCCGTGGGCGATCGGCCCCGTGCGGCTGGGTGCGGTGATCGGCGGCTTTGACGGCTACCCGAAAATGCGCGATGGCGGCTGGTTCCTGGCGGCAATTCCAGTCGTCAGCGTGGAATATCAACGCGTTGGCGTTAACTTTGCTATCGTACCTACATACAAGGAGCGTTTGCATGGCGCCCTGTCCGTGCAGCTCAAGTTCAAACTGATGTGATTCTGATGAACAAGCGCGCATCCATTGAACACATGCAGGCCAGTTCGCTCGAGGAATTGCAGCGGCTGGCTGGCTTTGTGTGCGGAAAACCGGTGCCGGCCGAGGCATTGGCGGATGAGCAGTCCTTGTTCAGTTATTTGCCCGAAAACCACTCCCCGGACCAGCATGCAGCGCTGGCCGACCTGGCCAACTGCGTACGCACCCAGCAGAGCCTGCGCCAGGGCCTGGCACGCGCCAGGGGCTTCCTCGCCGGCTTCGCGGAACATGCCCCTGCCCCGCTCTGGATCAAGGATGCTGCAGGCGACTATGTGATGGGCAGCGGCCTTGAGCAGCAGGATGGCGCGGTCGAAAATCCGGACGTCACCAAGACCATGGAGACCACGGATGATGGCAAGCGCCATTGGCTGGTGCACAAGTTTCCCATTCACGTCAACGGCGAGTCCTTCACCGGCGGTTCGGCGATCGACGTCACCACCGAAGTGGAAAAAGAGCGCGCGCTGATCCGCCACGATAATTTCTACGTCCTCCTGTCGCGCCTGAGCGCCCTGATTCCCCGCTCGCGCACATTGGAACAGCTCTGCCTCGACGCCTGCCGCCTCGCCGCCCACCAGCCGAGCCTGGATTGCGCCGCCATCAGCCGCCGCGCCGAGGATGGCACGCTGTACCTGTTTGCGTCCGCCAGCCGCGAAGGCCAGGAGCGCCACTGGAGCGCAGGCGAAAACCCGCCGGATTGGCTGGCAGCCGAACTGGCGGCCCATGTACTGGCCACTGGCCGCGTCCAGTCGGGCTCGCGCAAGGGCCACGAGATCGCTTCGTGCATGGCGGTACCGCTGTTCGTCAACAACCAGCCCTGGGGCGTGGCCACCTTCTACTCGCGCCGCGAGCAGCACTTCGATGCCTTCTACCGTGAACGCGCCGGTGAACTGAGCAATGAGCTGAGCTATGGTATCGAACGCCTGGTCAACGCGCAGGAAATGCACCGCCTGGCACGCACCAACGTGCTGTCCGGCCTGCCGAGCCGCCTGCAGTTCGAAGAAGAAATCGCCGCGCTGGCCGCTTCGGACGCCCGCGGCACGGTCCTGCTGATTAACATCAACCGTTTCGACGAAATCAGTTCCGCCTACGGCAATGCTGCCGCGGTCGGCCTGATGCGCCATATCGCCCAGCGCCTGCGGTCCGTGGTGGCCGAAAGCATGCTGCTGGCGCACGTCGGTGTCGGCCGCTTTGCCGTGTTCCTGCCGGCGCACGGCACCCAGACCGCAGCGGAGTTCATCCACGAAACTGCGGTACCGATGCTGCAGGGCGCCTACCAGGTCAAGGAGCACAAGATCTGGTGCACCATCAACGCTGGCGCCGCCTCGCTGCCGGACGATGGCACTACCGCGGACGAGCTGCTGGTCAAGGCCTGGGACGCGCTGGCGGCTGCGCGCGACCTGGACCTGCGCTTTGGCCAGTACGACCGCGCCGCCGATCGCGTTGTCGCGCGCCAGATCAGCCTTGAAGTGGAATTGCGGGAAGCGCTGGAGCGCCAGGAGTTCGTCAATTTCTACCAGCCGAAGATCGACCTTCGCACCGGCAAGCTGACCGGCGCCGAAGCTTTGGTGCGCTGGCGCCACCCGCAGCGCGGCCTGGTGTCGCCATCGGAATTCGTGCCCGAGCTGGAACGCACCGGCCTGGTGATCGCTGTCGGCCGCCAGGTCATGCAGCGCGCCATGCAGGACTGGCGCTCATGGCACGACGCCGGCTTGCTGCCGCCGCAGATCGCGGTCAACGTTGCGCCGGCCCAATTCCGCTGCGATTCCCTGTTCCATGATATCGAGCGCGCCCTGAACACGGCCGGCGCCACTAACAAGCCGCTGTCCATCGAGATCACTGAAAGCTCGCTGGTCTCGGACCATGACCGCGTGGTCGAAATACTGAGCAAGGTGCGCGCGCTCGACGTGCCGGTGGCCATCGACGATTTCGGCACCGGCTATTCGTCGCTGTCCTACCTGGTCAGCCTGCCGGTGGACGTGATGAAGATCGACCGTTCCTTCGTCACCCGCATGTCGCAGGACGCGGGCTATATGGGCCTGGTCAGCACGGTAGTGTCCCTGGCGCACAACCTTGACCTCAAGGTCGTGGCCGAGGGGATTGAAACGGAAGAAGAAGCCAAGCTGCTCAAGCTGCTGCGCTGCGAACAGGGACAGGGCTACCTGTATGGCCACCCTGTCCCGGCCGACGAATTCGCGGCCCTGCTCGAAACCGCCTAGTGCTTCGCTGCGGCGCGCGCCGTCGCCACCTGGTCGAGGATGTGCTTCGGCACGGCGGCGTAGTGCTGGAACTCCATGGTATAGGTCGCCCTGCCCTGCGTCAGCGAACGCAGCGAGGTCGAATAGCCGAACATCTCCGCCAGCGGCACCAGCGCGCGAATCTGCTTGCCGCCGCCACCGGGGATTTCGTCCATGCCCTGCACCATGCCGCGGCGGGTGGTCAGGTCGCCCATCACATTGCCCATGAATTCCTCGGGTGTTTCCACCTCGACGTGCATCATCGGCTCCAGCAGCTGCGCATCGGCCTTGCGCATGCCTTCCTTGAAGGCCATTGAACCGGCCATGCGGAAGGCGTTCTCGTTCGAGTCCACGTCGTGGTAAGAGCCGAAGGTCAGCGTGGCGCGCACGTCAACCACCGGATAGCCCGCCAGCACGCCGGTGTTCAGCGTTTCGCGGATGCCCTTTTCCACCGCGGGAATGAACTCGCGCGGCACTACGCCACCCTTGATGGCATCGACGAATTCGAAGCCCTTGCCCGCTTCCATCGGCTCCAGCTTCAGCACGACGTGGCCGTACTGGCCCTTGCCGCCTGACTGCTTGATGAACTTGCCCTCGATATCGCTGACCGCCTTGGTGACGGTTTCGCGATAGGCCACCTGCGGCTTGCCGACCGTGGTCTCGACGCTGAATTCGCGGCGCATGCGGTCTACCAGGATCTCCAGGTGCAGCTCGCCCATGCCGGACATGATGGTCTGGCCCGATTCCTCGTCGGTATGCACGCGGAACGACGGGTCTTCCTGCGCCAGGCGGTTCAGGGCAATGGCCATCTTTTCCTGGTCGGCCTTGGTCTTCGGTTCCACCGCCTGCGAAATCACCGGCTCGGGGAAGACCATCTTCTCAAGGATGATCACCTTGTCCGGATTGCTCAGCGTGTCGCCCGTGGTGACGTTCTTCAAGCCCACTGCAGCCGCGATGTCGCCCGCGAACACTTCCTTGATCTCCTTGCGTTCATTGGCGTGCATCTGCAGGATGCGGCCCAGGCGCTCCTTCTGGCCCTTGGTCGGGTTGTAGACCGTGTCGCCGGAATTCACGATGCCGGAGTACACGCGGAAGAAGGTCAGCTGGCCAACGAACGGGTCGGTCATGATCTTGAAGGCGAGCGCAGAGAAAGGCTCGTCATCCGATGGATGGCGTTCGATCTCGTTGTCGTCTTCATCGTGGCCTGCGATTGCCGGCACGTCGACCGGGGACGGCAAGTATTCGATCACCGCGTCGAGCATGGCCTGCACGCCGCGGTTCTTGAAGGCGCTGCCCGCCAGCATCGGCACGATCTCGTTGCGGATGGTGCGTTCCCGCAGTGCGGCCTTGATCTCGTCTTCAGTCAAGGTTTCGCCATTCAGGTATTTCTCCGTCAGTTCAGGCGTGGCTTCAGCGGCGGCTTCGATCATATGGTCGTGCCACTTCTGCGCCAGCTCTTGCAGGTTGGCGGGAATGTCCTCATAGGTGAACTTGACGCCCAGCGTCTCGTCGTCCCACATGATGGCGCGCATCTTGACCAGGTCGACCACGCCGTGGAAGTTCTCCTCGGCGCCGATCGGGATCTGGATCGGTACGGCGGTGCCTTTCAGGCGGTCCTTGATCTGCTGCTGCACGCGGAAGAAGTCCGCGCCAACACGGTCCATCTTGTTGACGAAAGCAAGACGCGGCACCTTGTATTTGTTGGCCTGGCGCCAGACCGTTTCCGATTGCGGCTGCACGCCGCCGACCGAGTCGTACACCATGACCGCGCCATCGAGCACGCGCATGGAGCGTTCGACTTCAATCGTGAAGTCGACGTGGCCCGGCGTGTCGATGATATTGATCCGGTGCTCGGGGAAATTGCCGCCCATGCCTTTCCAGAAGGCGGTGGTGGCTGCCG
>CAMLSG010000166.1 GCA_946482635.1 uncultured Duganella sp. | reverse complement strand
GAGCAGCGGACTTTTAATCCGTTGGTCGCAGGTTCGAGCCCCGCACGGCCTACCATTCGAAATTAGAACCTTGGGTCGTTAGCTCAGTTGGTAGAGCAGCGGACTTTTAATCCGTTGGTCGCAGGTTCGAGCCCCGCACGGCCTACCAAGTTACGCAGAAAAGCCTCGTCTTCGGACGGGGCTTTTTTGTTTTCTGCCAGCCGGCATGCAGTTCGTGACATTCCGAGAGATTCATCCTTCCCCCGCCCTGCTATTATGCAATGTTACCTTTATTGCAAACTTAGTTTATCCGATGAAAAATACAGTCACGATGGCGCTTTGCCTCGCGCTGGCCGCTTGCGGCGGCGGTGGCGGCAGTGGCACTTCCGGAACAGGCAACCCCTCCGTAAGGACCAACAGCGCCCTCACGGTCAGCATCGACCGTACCCAGTTGCGATTTGCCGCCGATGAAGGCAGGGGCTTCGTGCCGCAAGCCGTGTTGGCTTCAGCCAGTGGCACCTATAACGGCACCGTGTATACCGGCGCGCTGGACCTCGGCACTGCCATCGACCGTGTGACCACGGAATTGATCGGCGTCCAGGCCAAGTTCACCGTCTACCCGAAATCCAACCTGCCGGCCGGCGAATACCGCGGTCAGGTTCAGCTGTTTGCCTGCTCCGACGAGAAGTGCGCCACGCACTTTTCCGGCTCGCCGGCCAATGTCGACTACACCATCACCGTGCGCAAGGGACTGACGGTCTCGCCAAGCGGCTCGCAAATATTCGAAGCGATGGCCGGCGCCACAGCGACGCGCCAGATCAGCGTGCAGCTGCCTCCTGACCTGGACAGCTATAACGTCACCACCCCAACCTGGCTGCGGGCCCTTGATGTCACGCCGACGGGCTTCACGCTGCAAAGCTTGCCACTGCCACCGGGCAATTGGTACGGTATTGTGAACATTACCGCCGCCCCTGGCCGCAGCATCGACATCCCGGTCAGCTACGTCGTCAAGTCCGACGGCACAACCATTACCGAGATCAAGCCAGACGTGAGCAGCCTGGTATTCCAAGCCACGGCTTCGCAAGTTGCCGCAGCGCGCGTGGTGAACGTAGTGCTGCCTGGCTGGACCAACGAACTCAGCGCGGAAGCCGTGCAAAACAATGGCAGCAACTGGCTCTCCGTCGTCAAGAGTGCTGACCGCCAGGTTACCGTGACAGCCGACGCGACCAATCTCAGCGTAGGCAATTACGCCGGCAAGATCGTTCTGCGCTCAGGCACTTCAGGAGTTTATGGCACAGTCGCGGAAATCCCGGTCAGCTTTACCGTTGGCGCACCGAGCTGGCAAATCAGCGGGAAGTATGACTTCTCGGTCGGGGCCGATACCACATCCAGCCAACTGAGCAGCGATATCAGCATCGCCTCGCCAGACCTGCCTGGCCAGAGTTGGGCCGCCAGCACCACTTCGGCCTGGCTCAAGCTGCTGACCACCAGCGGCGCCAACGGTTCCGCGCCTCTGAAAGTGGCCGTCGACACGACTGAACTGGCCAAGCTGGAAAACTTTACGGTTGCCTCGGCAGAAGTGAACGTAACTTCCGCCAGCGGCAAACTGCCGGCGACCAAGCTGACTTTCACGGTGGACAAACGCATCCCGGAAGTCAATTTCCTTAGCCCGTCAGTACGTTTGGCAGGCGAAGAGGGCCAGGTCATCGTACGCGGCCGAGGTTTCGACAGTATTAAGGACTTGCAGTCCTCTCTCGCCGTCAACGGCGCGACAGTGCAGTCGGTCCAGCGCGTCAACGATACCCAGTTGCTGATGCAGGTGGCCGCGGCCAGCAGCGAAGCGAACTTCTCAGTCAAGAATGCCATGGGCTTCACCCCGAAGTCCGCCAAGCTCAAGGTGGTCCCGGCACAGAGCTATGTGTATACCGCGATCGCAACGTCCGGCAACAAGGGCGCGATTGTCTACGATCCCATGCGCCAGGCAGTCTATGCCCCGAACAAGGCGCTGGGGACCGTGATGCGATTCGGCTTCAATAACGGCACTTGGGACATCAGCGCCGCCGACCTGACAACCGTCGAGTCGATCCAGATGGCGCCGGATGGCAGCAGCCTGGTGGCCACCGCGACGTCAGGCAAGATCGCACTGTTTAATCCTGACGACCTGAGCCTACAAGCGAGCTACAATGTGCGCGGCACAGTTGGCGGCTATGCCCTCAACTCGCTGTCCACGCTGGCCATGCTCAATGATGGCAAAGCGGTATTTCAGGGTTACGTCGAGGGTAGCAGCGGCTACACGTATTTCGACCTGGTGACGCGCAAGTTTGGCTCGTACGCCTCGCTTCCGAGCGCCTCCTACGCCCCCAACCCGCCAGCGTTCAGCGCCAGTGGCGATGGCAGCCGCCTGTTGGTCGGCTACCCAACCAACAACGCCAGCAACGCGCTGTATTACGCCGATGCCGCCGATGGCGTCGTCAAGCTGAATGGTGGCGGCGTGTCGTATTGGTATGAAGGTGCGCAAAGCTTTAACGGCGAACGCATGACCCTGGCGACCTACCAGGTACGCGACCGCGACTTCAACCTGATGGGCAATCTCATCTATCCTCAAGGCTACTATGGCCGTACCCCGGTGTTCGCACCGGACGGCATGCGCCTGTACGTGATGGCCTACCCGTCGACCTATAACATGCTGCCGCGCGTGTTCGTGTTTGATACCAGCAGCAAGTCGCTGACCTCGACCGACATGCCGCTGCTCGGTTACTTCGAACTGCCGGACTACCCGACCTGCAATGACGGCAGTAATGGATGCAACACCCGCGCCATGGGCACCATTGCGCCGGATGGCAAGACCCTGTTCCTTGTCGGCGACAAGAACCTGCTGGTGGTCCCGGTGCCAACCTTGCTGAAAACCGCCGCAGCTGCAAGCGTCATCCAGCGCGGCAAGGCCGGCAGTTCGGCGGTGCCTGCCGAGATGTCGGCGCATCGCATGAAACGCTAATCTCGAGGTTCACAAAAGGCCAGTCTTGCACTGGCCTTTTTTTCACCAGAAATCCGATGAGCGCTCGCAGCCTTGCGTCAGAAAAGGGGCGCCCCAACAATTCTGGCGTGGGCGAGGGATTGGGATATCGTTTTCCATATCGACCGATAACATTTCTGGCGACAGGCCTTCCAGCGGCC
The DNA here is from genome assembly GCA_946482635.1 of uncultured Duganella sp. The sequence continues at coordinate 9,058 of CAMLSG010000166.1, read as the reverse complement.
TTGCGTAACAGGCATGTCACAAGCGCTCTTTACCTTACTGCGTTTTAAACCAACGCACGGTAACCGACATGCAATTGATTTCATCGCGCCCCCACATCCTGGCCCTGAGTGTTGCGCTGGCCCTGAGCGCCTGCGGCGGCTCCTCCGAAGAACCGCTCGTCATACCAGCAGCGCCAGCCGACCAGGGCGCAGCGGAAGTGGTGCCGCTTCCAACGGTCACGGCCTTCGTCGACACCATCGCCACCAACCAGCGTGGGGATGCGCGCTACGCGACGCTGTCGACCAACGCGGGCGTACGCGTCCTGGGCGGCTTCCTCGATATCTGGAAACCGCTGACCGAAATCGTCGATGCCGGGGTCACGGCACCGGCCCGCGACGGCTTCCCGGCCGTGGTCGCGTCAACCTGGAGCGGCGTACCGAACGACGGCAATCCGGACGGGAAAGTGGCCAACGCCGCCGTGCACCAGGCGAATATCGATTACGTCGTCAAAGCCACTGCCAGCCGTACCGCAGAACAAGGCGTGCAAGCCTACCTGGACGACCGCCGCGGCAAAGGCTACAGCGTCACTGACGGCATGGGCCCGCTGGCCAACGCCTGGCGCAGCGCCGCCCAGCAAACCACCAGCATCACGTCGGTTGCGGCCGACGCCACCACGGTGCTGTACAACGACAGCGGCAATAACACCGGTGTCGCCGGTAGCGCCAACGCGAACTTTGGCAGCGTGGTCGACCTGGTCAACCTGGTCGGGAATAACGCCTCCACAGAACCGGCCAAGCGCTTCTACAAATACGCGCGGCCCTACCGCTGGAGCAGCAGCGTGCAAGTGTTGCCGGCGCTGGTGCCGGCCAAGAGCCCTACCCCGACTACCGATGGCGGCTTCACCAGCGGCCACTCGGCCGAGGGCGTGCGCGATGCAGTGGCCATGGCCTATGCCGTGCCGGAGCGCTTCCAGGAAATGTTGAGCCGTGGCCTCGAACTGGGTGAATCGCGCATCTTCGCCGGCATGCATTCGCCGCTGGATGTCATCAGCGGCCGTATCCTCGGCCAGGCCAGCGCCGCCGCCAACCTGGCCGATCCGGCCAACGCTGCCAGGAAGGCCGCTGCCGTCGCCCAGGCGCATGCGACGCTGATGACTGCTACCGGAACCACTGCCGACACTTTTGCCGCTTACGCCCAGTCCGGCACCACGGCCAATGACCGCTTTGCCGACTATGCGGCCAACAAGGCCAATTACCTGCGCCGCAGCACATACGGCTTCGCGCCAATCGCTGCGACCGATGTGGCCGCCGCCGTTCCGAAAGGCGCCGAAGTACTGCTCGAGACCCGCCTGCCCTACCTCAGCGACGCCCAGCGCCGCGTAGTGCTGAAAACCACTGCCCTGCCTTCGGGCTATCCGGTAATGGATGATGCCGAGGGCTGGGGGCGTTTGAACCTGTTCGCGGCGGCCGATGGCTACGCGTCCTTCAGCGGCAACGTCACCATCGTCATGGATGCCAGCAAGGGCGGCTTCAACGCTGTCGACCGCTGGCGCAATGACATCGGCGGCACCGGCAAGCTGGTCAAGCAAGGTAGCGGCACGCTGAAGCTGGCGGGCGCCAATACCTGGTCCGGCGGCACCGAACTGAGCGCAGGGACGCTGCAAGGCGATTCCGCTGCCGCCTTTGGCTCGGGCGATGTCTACGTCAGCGGCGGCACGCTGGTTGCCAACGCACCTGCCGCGCTGAAAGTGAACGGCAAGTACACCCAATTGAGCGGCAACACCACGCTGGAACTGGATCTGGGAGGTGCTGCCGCGGGCAGCCAGGGCAGCCTGGCGGTCGCTTCGACGGCAACCATCGCCGGTGGCACACTGCGAGTGAAATTCGCCAACGGCTACAAACCGAAGGCGGGCGACGTGCTGACACTCATCACGGCGGCCAGCCTGAAGGGGAAATTCACCACTATTACGGTAGACGGCTTCCCCAACGCCACTCCAAATTACAGTGCCACGACCTTGACGCTGACTATCGGCAGCTGACACGCCTTGCCTGGACGGCTTAGCGCGATGCGATGCCGTCCAGTTCAAGCATCACATCATCCAGTAGTAGAAGGGACGCCGCCGCCACGTTCTCGCGTAAATGCGCAAGTGACGAAGTCCCGGGAATCAGCAGGATATTCGGCGAGCGCCGCAGCAGCCAGGCCAGGGCAAGCTGGTTGGGGCTTGCCTCCAGGCGCGCGGCTGCAGCCGTGAGGGCTGCTGACTGCAAGGGCGAGAATCCGCCAAGCGGGAAGAATGGCACATAGGCGATGCCATCCTTCGCCAATGCATCGATCAGCGCATCGTCGCGACGGTGTGCAAGGTTGTACTGGTTCTGCACGCAGGCGATGTCGCAGATCCTGCGCCCTTGCGCCACCTGGGCTTCTGTCACGTTGCTCAAGCCGATATGCCGCACCAGGCCCGCCTGCTGCATCTCGGCGAGTGCTTCCAGGGGTGCTTCGATTGAGCCCTCGGCTGGCTGCATCGGGTCGATCATCAACCGCAGGTTCACCACTTCCAGAACATCGAGCCCGAGGTTGCGCAGGTTATCGTGCACCGCGGCCCTCAATTCCTCCGCAGACGATGCCGGCAACCATGCGCCTTCGGCGTCTCGTCTGGCCCCGACCTTGGTGGCAATGACAAGATCATGGCGGTATGGGTGGAGCGCTTCGCGGATCAACTGGTTGGTGACGTGCGGTCCATAGAAATCGCTGGTGTCGATATGATTGATGCCGGATTCAATCGCGGCCCGCAGCACCGCCAGCGCATTTGCACGGTCGGCCGGCGGTCCGAAAACGTGCGGCCCCGAGAGCCGCATGGCGCCATAGCCGAGGCGATTCACGGTACGGCTGCCGAGTTGGAAAACATTGGATGGCTGGGACATTTGTGCTTCTCCTTATGTGAACAAGCACAAGTGTAGGGATGAAGGCTGCGTTCGATAAGCCGGTATAATCTGCACGACCCGTACGAAATTTCGAACAATGAAAATCGACCTCGCTGACCTGACAGCCTTTCTCGCCGTGGCGAATGCCAAAGGCTTCCGCCAGGGCGCACGCGCCAGCGGCTTGAGCGCATCGGGACTGAGCGAGGCGGTACGGCGCCTTGAGGCGCAGGTTGGCGTGCGGCTGTTGCATCGGACCACGCGCAGCGTTGTGCCGACCGAAGCGGGCGAACGCTTGCTTGGCCGGCTTGGGGCAGCATTGTCGGAGGTGGAAGCGGCGCTTGAATCGGTCAACGATTATCGCGGCCGGCCTTCCGGTACGTTGAAGCTGAATGTTCCAGTAAGCGGCGCGCGCCTGGTGTTGCCCGCCATCGTTTCGCGTTTCCTCGCCGCTTATCCGGAGATCCGGCTTGACGTTACCGCCGACGACAATTTCGTCAATGTCCTGGAGGCAGGCTGCGATGCCGGCATCCGCTACGACGAGCGGCTGGAGCAAGACATGATCGCGGTGCCGATCGGGCCGCGCATCCAGCGTTTCGCTGCCGCGGCGGCACCCTCCTATCTGCAACGACGGGGGCAACCGCTGCACCCGCGCGACCTGCTGCAGCACGACTGCCTGCGCCTGCGCTTTGCGGGGCGCGCCATGCAGCCTTGGGAATTCGCCCGCGACGGCGAGACAGTTCGCATCGATGCGGACGGCCAGCTGCAAGTACAAGGCGGCGCCATCGCCGATCTACTGGTGGAGGCGGCAATTGGCGGCAGCGGCATCGTGTACCTGTTCGAAGACTGGCTACGCCCTCATTTCGCGAGCGGGGCATTGGTGCCGGTGCTGGAGCCATGGTGGCTCTCCTTCTCCGGCCCCTTCCTCTATTACCCCGGGCACCGACTGGTTCCTGAACCGCTTCGTGCGTTCATAGATTTCATCAAGAAAGCAGAATAAATTTCCCCGTTGGGAGACGAAATCGCGCAGCAGCCGGCTTTCGGCTATGCTGCTATCCAACTGCGTTCCGTTTCATCATCGATGACGAATCTGGACAGCCCTCGCCTGCTCTCACGCATCTGGCATCTCGCCTGTGGCCTGCTGCTGGCGTTTCCAGCATGGGCGCAGCAGATGCCGCTGCGCTATTTTGGCCAGCAGGAAGGCTTGGCCAACCTGTCAGTGACCACCCTGGCGCAGGACCGGCCCGGCTACCTGTGGGCGGGTACGGAAAACGGCCTATATCGTTTTGACGGGCATCGTTTCCAGCAATACGGCGCCGCCCAGGGCATGGATCCCACAGCCACCGTCAACGACCTGCTGGTTGACCAGGCCGGGCGGCTCTGGGCCACCACCGAAGTTGGCCTGTTCGTTCACGAAGGCACGCGCTTTGCACCTGTCCTCGACGTTGAGGGCAAACCGCTGCCTACCAGCGGCGGCCTTCATCACATGACGGAAATCCCGCAGGCCGGCATCCTGTTCACCAGCGGCGAGCAGGCCTTTCTGGCCAGCCGCGCGCCCGGTGCCACGGCATGGACCGCGCGCCCCTACTTCAGCGCAGAGCAAATGCGCGCCAGGCCGGACTTGGCGCGCATCGGCGGCGTGCTGGCTGGCCGTGACGGCGCGCTGTGGCTGACAACGCGCCGCGAACGGAGCCGGATTTACCGGATCCGCCAGGGAGCGATTGAGGAGTTTGGCCCGGCTCAGGGCTTGCCGGAACGTGAATACCTGGGCGGCATCACCGAAGACCGCACCGGCGGAATCTGGGTACGCAGTCCGAACAAACTTCTGCTCTTGCCGTCCGGGGGCAGCCGTTTCGAAGACCGCACCGGCAACCTGGCGCCGGCACGCATTCTTGAAGTGTTCTTTCCCCTGGCGCTGGACAGCGACGGACGCCTGCTGGGGGCGACCAACGAGGGGCTGTTCAGGGGAAAAGACGCCGCATGGGAAGTCTTCGCCCGCGCCGAGGGCCTGTCGACCGGCGGCGGCATCAACGATATCCTGGTCGACCGCAATGGCGAGGTGTGGCTGGCGCTGTCCGGGCATGGCGTGGCGCACTGGCAGGGCTATCGCCACTGGTCCAACTGGACCACGGCGCAGGGACTGCCCAGCGACGATACCTGGTCCTTCCTGCGCCACAGCGATGGCTCGCTGCTGATCGGCACCGGGGCCGGCATCGCCACGCTGGCTCCCGGTGCGCGCCGCTTCGCCAACATCGCAGCCAGCAGCAACGAGGCCAACGGACAGGTCAGCGCCATGGCGGAAGACCGTCATGGCAATGTCTGGGCCGGCACTTTTTCCGGCCACCTGATGCGGCGCGGCGCCGGCGGCGGCCGCATTGGCTCGCCCATCCGGCTACCGATGATCCTGAGCCTGACTTTCGACCGCCAGCAGCGCCTTTGGATCGGAACGACGGAAGGCCTGTACCTGCTCGCCGATCCCGCCCCCACCGCACAGCCGCGCCTTGTCGATGCCCTGGAGAAGCTGGCCGGCAAGACCAGCGCCTATATCCGCGGCGCCTGCAGCACGGCGGACGGCGTGTTGTGGATCCTGGCAGACCGCACGCTCCTGCGCCTCGACGGCGATAGCTGGTCGACAGTCCCTACCGCTGGGGAGGACAAGCCCAGGCCATCGACAATCACTTGCGGCCCGGAGGCAGTATGGCTGCTCGAGGCTCGGACGGGCCAGATCTGGCGCGGTACTCCCGCGCCAGTTGGCGGCACGCTCGAAGTGGCTGCCGTTGGCACGCGGCCGGAGCAGCTAAAGAATCGCCTGATCATGTCGATCCTGGCGGACCGGCGCGGCTGGCTATGGCTGGGAACCGACTCCGGTGCCGCAGTCTGGAACGGCAAGCACTGGCGAACGTTCGACCAGCAAAGCGGCATGGTTTGGAATGACGCAAACCAGTATGCCTTGCGCGAAGATCCCCTTGACGGGTCGATCTGGATTGGCACCAGCAATGGCGCCTCCCATGTGGAGCGGCCACAGGACCTGTTCGCGCTGCCGCCGTTGAGCGTCAGGGTCGACGCCATGCGCTTCAACGGCCTGGACCGGCGGCCGGCGAGAGGCATGGAGCTGCCCTGGACCGGCGGCGCACTGGAATTCACGCTTGCCTCGCTCACTTTCGAAAACCGTGATGCGCTGCGCTTCCGCTATCGCCTGAAAGGCCTGGAGGACGAGTGGACCACCACTAGTAGTCCCCTGCTGCGCTATGCCGCACTGCCGCCGGGCAGCTACGTGTTGCAGGTCATCGCCAGCAACGCCATGCTGCAAAATGCTTCGCCACAGCTCGAGCTGCCGTTCAGGGTTCAGCCACCCTGGTGGCGCAGCACCTGGTTCTATGCGCTGGCGACGTTGCTGGCGATGGGTGGCATCAGCGCAGCATTCCGCTGGCGCGTGCGTGTCGTCGTGCGCCGGCAGCGCGAGCTTGACCAACTGGTCAAGGCCCGCACTGCCGAACTGGAAGCCTCGCGCGAAGAGCACCGCCTGCGCGCCATGCTCGACGGCCTGACGCTGGCCTGGAACCGCGGCGCCATGATGGAGCGCATCGCGCAGCGCCTGGCATCGCTGGAACTGGGCGGCGATACTTTTGTGCTGGTCATGGTCGATCTGGATTATTTCAAGCGCATCAACGACACGCATGGCCACCTGGCGGGCGACGCCGTGCTGAAGGAAGTGGTGCGGCGCCTGCAGGCGAGCCTGCGCGCCGGCGACGCTGTGGGGCGTTATGGCGGCGAGGAGTTCATCGTCCTGCTGCCGGACCTTGACGTGGAGCGCGGCAGGCGCCGCATCGAGGAGTTGCACAGCATTGTCGCCGCGGCGCCGGTCAATGTGCCGGACGGGCCATCCATTGCCATCACGAGCAGCTTCGGCGTAACGGTCGCCGTCGCCGGGCGCGGCCAAACGCCGGAGTCCCTGCTGAAGGAGGCTGATGCGGCCCTGTACCGGGCCAAGGCAAACGGCCGCAACCGGGTCGAATACGCTTAGGCGTTCTGCCCGCCGCCGCACAAGCCGGCCGGGTATCATGTTATTGAAATGAAAACTAGAAACCACCGCTGGCATCTTCGTCCTGCTGCTCGACTACAGCACTATATCGACCGTTACTGGGGCTGGGAGGGGCGGCATACCCTGCCCCCACAGCTTCCTCCAGGGACCGGATCGGAGTGCGTATTCCATTACGGCGCGCCCTATCTCCTGGATGGGAAGGAGTCGCCGCGCGCCGTGCTCCTGTGCCTGCGCACACGGTCGATCGCCATCAAGGAGAATGGCGCCCACGGATTTGTCGCCGTACGTTTCCGCGGCGGCAGCCTGCGGCATTTCTCTGGCGTGCCGCTGGCCCACCTCCATGACCAGCACTGGCCGGTGCAGGCCATTTGGGGCGATGAGGCCGAACTGCTCGCCGACCGGCTGGCGCTGGCGGATGGCCCTGCAAGCCGCGCAGCACTGCTCGATCAGTTCTTTCTCGCCCGGCTGGGCCGCCATGAAGACCGTAGCGGGCATGGGCTCGATGCACTGCTCGATACGTTGTATTACGCGCCGGGCACCAGCATCGACGCTTTGGCAGGGCAATCCGGCTGGACGCGCCGTCACTTCCAGCGCAAGTTCACCGATGCCTATGGGCTAGGCCCCAAGCAGTTTGCCCGTATCGCCCGGCTTGGCCATGCGTTGCGCATGCTGGCGCTCTCGCCCGGCATGCCTGCGCTGGATGCTGCTTTGCGCATGGGCTATTTCGACCAGGCGCACTTTATCCATGACACGCGTGCACTGGCTGGCCATACGCCGCAGGCAATCATCACAGGCATGCGTGAAATGTCCCATTTCTACAATCCTCCATCGCGGCCGATTACGTAAGCTGCGGGCTCCAGCCATTGACGGAGCTCCCATGTACTTACTTGCCACACTTCTCGTCCATTCCCAGTACCGGCAGGACCTGCTGGCCGCCCTCGAACATTTGGCGTCCTATTCACGCACTGAGCCAGGAACCTTGCAATACGAGGTGCTTACCGATCTCGAAAACCAAAACCGCATCATCGTGTTCGAACGCTACGCCGATGAATGCTCAATGCAGGCGCACCTCAATAGCGCTCCATTGCAGGCGCTGGTTACCCGGTTCGGCGCCTACCTCAGCGAGCCGCCAAACCTGGTCCGCATGACTCAACACACGGGGTTCCTGCGCGAAGGGCTGGGCATTCCGGGCCAGTGACATCTGGTTCAGGGACGGGGGCCAAGGTACTGCTTCACGATCGCGTCGTAAGTACCGTTGGCATGAATGCTTTTCAGGCCCGCATTGAACGCGTCGCGCACGCGGGCTTCTCGAAACACTGCCTTGCGCGGGCTTTCGGGGAATATCCTGTGGAAGGTTACCGGCTGCCTGGAGTCGATCTGCCGCTCCAGCTTTTCGGAAAAGTAGCGGAAGATCAAACGATCGCCGACGACAACGTCGACCCTGCCCGTGAAAAGTAGCTTGTTCTGCGTGATCTGGGCCGGTACTTCCCGGTAGTCCGAATGGCCGCTGACGACAAGGCTGAAGCGGTCGCCCAGCACCATGCTCGCGTTCTGGAATGCCGCCACGGAGTAGTTGGCCAGGTCCTCGATCTGCTGGATCTTCAGGTTGCGGCGGGTGAGCGTGGTCGCGACGTTCTGGTAGACGATGTAATTGTCGGTGAAGTAGTCCTGGCCGCCAATCCCTTCGCTGATAGACAGCAGCCCATCGAGCTGGCCTGCACGCAGCATTGCCAGCGCCCGTGTCTGCGGAAGCATATGCCCCACCAGTTTGTAGCCGCCGGCAGCCAGCGCTTGCCTGGCGATGTCGTAATCGAGTCCCGCTGCGCCTGACTCCATGACGTAAGGAGGTTTTGGCAAACCCATGCCGACGTGAACTTCCGGCATGGCCGCTTCCTGCGCGTTTGCGGCGCAACTGATGGCCAGGGCTATCCAAAGTGCATGCCTGCGCTGCATACCGCCTCCAACCGCGTCCGACTTCTTACACGATATACCAGGCAAGACCCAATGCCTAGGATTACGTCCGGACGCCCGAAAACCAGCCTTACGCGCGCTGGGCGGCGCTGGCTGCCTTCGAAGAGGACTGCAACAGGCGTCCCAGCGGTACTTCAATCCAGCGAT
>CAMLSG010000165.1 GCA_946482635.1 uncultured Duganella sp. | reverse complement strand
TCAACTGGTAGAGACAAAAGGAATCGAAGTACTGCTCACTTGATCGTCACCGGAGTTCGATCAAAAACTTTGCGCAAGCCGGCCAGCCGCTTTCGCCCCATTGCGGCCTGTCGCAAAAGGAGGCTCAGGTGTGACTTTATTTATCGGTAATAGTTAAGCGCTTCGTTGGCTCTCCATGCCACGCTTTCAACTCTCGACTTGGACAATTGCATAAGAATTTCATGTTCGATCGTGCCTGGCTCATCGCAAAGAATGTAAGCCAAGTGTTCTTGCATGTTTGCGTTTAGTTGAGGCCATTCAACCAAAAGCCGTTGAAGCATTACCTGCGGATCTTTATCGATAATTTCACGTGCAACTCCGGCGGCATAGTCGTACCAAAAATCCGCGTCCGGAACGTCTAGCACCGACGTCAATTCAAACATATCATCAGGTTCCATACCTGTTTCAAGCCCAAGGCAAAAAAAATCGAAAATACCGTGGTCCAAAAAGCTGCGCTGTAAGCCTGTTTCGTGACCGTCTGCAGCTGGCCGAGGTCGGCCCAAGTTAAGTCGCGTCAGAATCGCGCTCGCGCACAATAAGCAATGCCTTTGTGGGAGATCTCTACTGCCGTAAAACAAGCTCTGACGGCCATTCACCATTGAGAAGCAGGAACGTTTCAGAGACTTGCTTTGGATGGTGACGAGCTTCAGCCAAGAGCTGCCTGATGCGAGATGAGTTCAGACAATGGGGGAGGTTCGGGAAAACGATGAGCAATTCCTGATTGGGTACGACGACCACGAGTTCTTTACTTTGAAGATTCTCGGACATCTGTTCATAGAAAGCGCTATTTAAGAGGACCCCTGGTGCTAACCAACTGCCATCTGCGGCACCAAAAGAAAAACCTTCTGGACTTTCGCCAAAGCCAACTTGAAAGCGCTGATCATTCCAAGCCTCATGGTGGTTCATCGTTGCATGATGGAAAGCGTCATCGACCGATAAACCGAGGGCACTGAGTTCATTGGGGTGAATGTTCTTAACGACATTCCCTTCGTCACTAACGAGGACGACGTAAACGTCCCTAGCGAGTGATTCCGCTACAAGTGAGGGAAGTCCAACACTATCGACCCAACTGGATGAAACGATGTAGGGAAATATTTTATCGATTGATAACATTTTGATCCGAATGTAATTTAAGACTGTGGGTCCTCGTGTGGCAGCAAATGGCCGTTTTCGTTCACATGGACGGCGAAGTTAACGAGGCTCATCAGTGGGCAAAATTCCCGCAATGGCGAGCGCCAGCTCATCGTCAAGAATTTCAGTTTCGTCCGTGAAGCTCGACGAAATCCGGCGTTGGGCCTCGGGCACTACTAACCCCAATGCGATTTGCTGACGAATGAAGGTAGCCAACACGTAATTCGAAATTTCACCAACTGGTACCAACCAATTGTCGCGGCAACGCTCTGTGAGACTTGAGTTGAAGTCCGGATCAACCCAAGGGTCAACGATATCTGCGACTGCTCTTTTTTCCATTTAATCTCAAGTGATGTCAGCGGCAAGATGCCTCAGATGCCCGCTATTGGCCGACAAACGACTTTCATCAGCCGGGCCATTATCACCCTCTCAGCCAAATTCGGCGGAGAAATCGGCGGCGACTGCGGCAGAGTTCAAGCGTCGCGATGACTCGGCCATGATCGGCACATCAGAATCAGCAATCCAAACGACAAGAAACTTTTCCCTGTCACCAAACTTACCGGCCTTCTTTGCAGCATCCAAGCCATCGACAAGTGCGTCTAACACTCCATTCGCGAACGCAACTTCGCATTCGTCCATCTGGTAGCTTTCAGCCTCACGTGTGTGTTGGGCCTTGAAGCGTTCGTTCGCCACAAGCAGAATAGCATTGGTTTTGGCAAATTCTTTGTGGTCGTAATTCATCCACTCGTCGACAGAGTATCTGTAATAGCGGTAAAGATCATCTGAACAAGGGACCTTAATTTCACTTTCGCTGTTGGTCGCAACTACGACGCTATGGATGTCATAAAACTCACCGGGAAGAAGCGCATACCCGTAAATTTCCCTTCCAGTTGCAGCCAATCTTGCCAGGTGAGTTCTTACGTCTTCAACTACTGCTGCAATCAATGCAGGCTGGATTTCCTCCAATAACGAGTTCACCATGCTGATTTTCAAATATAGCTCCTAATTCCTCGTTCGTAGATTGGCGTCGGCTTTTGGCTGAATCCAGTCAAGGCAGCTCAGTTTAGCTTGGTACTCTTGCCTCGAAGGTTCCGCGAACCTCTATCAGGCCTTGCCTCTCAGATAGTCCACGAAATGCATGGCCCACTGAGCAGAATCGGAATCGGTCTGCTCAGTCAATGCCACTGCTTCCAGCAGCGACAGCAGCGACTGACCACCTACGTCTTCAATACCGCCATTGAGCAGCCGGTTAATCATCATTAGATTGAGTTCGCCAGGGCTGCGCCGCACGGAGTCGACAAGTGCAGATTCGTAGCCACCGGCCTTCTCAAGTAAATGAAGAATTTGCCAGAAGCCTCCGAATCCGTCGTCGTCGGGAAAACGGTCGAATACACCCAGGAGCTGGGCTACGTCATTCATATTGAGTTTAGTAGCGTCTAGGGCATCAAGTGAGATGCCTAGTTGTTCCAGTTGTCCTGCATCCTCCGGATTGTCGAACCAACTCAGATCCAGAACCGCCATACCAAATCCTCAATGAAATTTTGAAACTGTTCTTTAAGCCTAGTGCGACTGCTTGAATGTCCGATTCTGGCCGTTGGCGGTCCAACTCAGAGCTCGGTAAGAGCTGTTGTTGGTCGGCTGGCGAATGAAATCGATATATCCCTTTAGGATTTCAGCGAAAGCATGCGCTCAACGTAGCGGGCGATCAGGTCGATCTCGAGGTTGACCTTGGAGCCTGCCTTCAGGTGCTTCAATGTGGTGACCTGGATGGTGTGCGGGATCAAGTTGATCGAGAACGAACAGCCAGTGGGGCTGTCTTCGACGCGGTTGACGGTCAGCGACACGCCATTCACCACTACCGAGCCTTTGTAAGCGAGGTATTTTGCCAGGTCGCGCGGCGCTTCGATTACCAGTTCGTGCGATTCGCCGACTGGTTCGAATTTGCGCACCACGCCCAGGCCATCGACGTGACCGGAGACCAAGTGGCCGCCCAGGCGCTCGGCCAGGGTCAAGGCCTTTTCCAGGTTCACTTCAGTGGTCGTGTCCAGGCCGACGGTCTTGTTCAGGCTTTCACGCGAAACGTCGACGGTGAAGCCGGTTGCGGTCTTTTCCACGACCGTCATGCAGGCGCCGTTCAGGGCGATCGAATCGCCCAGGCCGACATCGGCCATCGGCAGGCCGCCGGCATCCACGTCCAGGCGCACGCCTGCATCAGCGCCGCCTTCCAGCGGGGTTACGGTTTTGATTTTGCCGACTGCGGCTACGATTCCAGTAAACATAGTGATCTTTAATGAGGGTTGAATCGGGCAAGGATACGCAAATCGGCGCCGACTTGCTTAACCTCGTGGAATTTCAGGCTGTGCTTGCCGCTGAGCTCAGTCAGCGCTGGCAGGGCGAACATGCCTTGCGCATCGCCCAGCAGGGTTGGCGCGAGATAGACCAGCAGCTCGTCCACGCAGCCTTCGCGGATCATCGAGCCGTTCAGCTTGCCGCCCGCTTCGACGTGCAGCTCGTTGATCTGGCGGCGGCCCAGCTCGCGCATCAGCTCCGGTAAATCGACTTTGCCATGCGCATTCGGCAGCACGATGATCTCGGCGCCCTTGTCGCGCAGGATAGCCTCTTTCTCCGGATGATGGGCGGCGGCGACGATCCAGGTCCCCCCGCCCTCCAGCACACGCGCTTGGGGGCTGATTTCCAGCTTGCTGTCGACCACGATGCGGCGCGGCTGGCGCGGCGTCTCGACTGCGCGCACGTTCAGTTGCGGGTCGTCGGCTTTCACCGTGCCGATGCCGGTCAGGATGGCGCAAGCCCGGGCACGCCAGGCATGGCCGTCGGCGCGCGCCTCGGGGCCGGTGATCCACTGGCTTTGGCCGTTGTGCAAGGCGGTCATACCATCCAGGCTGGCGGCCGTTTTCATGCGGACCCATGGCAGGCCGTGGCGCATGCGGTGGAAGAAGCCAATGTTCATTTCGTAGGCCTGGTCGCCCAGCAAGCCGCTGGCGACTTCGATGCCGGCGGCGGAGAGGCGCGCCATGCCGTTGCCTGCGACCAGCGGGTTCGGATCTTCCATCGCCGCGACGACGCGGCCCAGCCCTTCGCGAACCAGTGCATCGGCGCAGGGCGGCGTGCGGCCGTGATGGCTACACGGCTCCAGTGTGACGTAGGCCGTGGCGCCGCGCACGTCGTGGCCGCGGCGCTTGGCGTCCTTCAGTGCCTGGACCTCCGCATGATCCTGCCCTGCGGCTTGGGTCACGCCTTCGCCGATCACAACGCCGTCGCGCACGATCACGCAGCCAATGCGGGGATTGGGAGAAGTGGTGAACAAGCCTTTCTCTGCCCATTGCAGGGCCAATCGCATGCCTTCGAGGTCGCTGTTGATATTCATATGCTTGCGCAGGTTGCCGGTTCCAAGGCGGGATCGCATAAGCGCGCCCTGCCCTGCATATTGATCTTGATATTGCGCTGCGCGCCGGCCAGTTCAAGCGTGATGGTGCCAAAGTTGGCGGCATTCGGGTGGGCGGCGCGGCAGCTTCGTCCTGCTGCATTATATGAAATATAGGCCGGGGCTGTGTTGTCGGTGAACCTGGCCCTTACCAGCAGTCGCCCGGGGGGAGGCATATGGCGGAACAAGACTGCCTCGCCTTCGTCGGGGCTGCGGTTAGCATTGGCATCGATGACAATCAGCCAACCTTGCTGCCAGTTGCCGTTTTGCGCCAGCAGGGTTACCACGCGGCGGCGGGCGATGGCCTGGGCGCGGGTGTCGTTGATGGCCGCCAGCAGGTCGGCGGAGGCTGAGCGCAACTGGCGCCCCGCCAGCATATTGCTCAGTTCCGGCAGTGCGGAGGCGCACAGGATGGAGAGAATGGCAAGGACGATCATCAGCTCCAGCAGCGTGAAGCCTGGCCGCGTGCCTGCCCGCTGGCGCGTGGCGCGCTTCAGCGCCAGCAGTTGCGCGAGGGTCCGGTGGCGAGATGGAGCCCGCTGCTGGTGAGGATAAGGCGTTCGCATTGCGGATCCCTGAAGCGGCTATCGACGTTAGGTGTGCCGGGTGTGGCGACCAGTTGGACGCAGTCGCGGATTTGCTGGCCATCGCAGGCCTTGCCCTCCAGCTCGTAGGCACTGGAACTGGCGCTGCGGCCTGACCACCAACGATACTCGCCGTCGGTGCCGGCCGAAAATGCAACATAGCTGTTGAAACGCGTGAAGTGACGCTCTTGCTGCTGCATCAGCTCCTGCAGTGCAGCCTGGGCTTCGCTGCGGCGCATGCGGATGACAGCTTCGCTCCAGACGGGCATTGCTATGGCGGAGAGAATGCCGATGATGAACAGCGCGACCAGCATGCCGAGCAGAGTGCCCCCATCGGACGCGCGCGCGCTCATTGCCCGTCCTCGCGACTCGCGGCGTCATGCAACGCTTGCCAATCGATGATTTCGCGCCAGCTATGGCGGAGTACAGGCGTTGGGGGCGTGTAACTTGCCTGCAGCACCGTTTCAGCGCCGGGCCGCGTGCCGAAGCCAATCACTGTTACACGGTAATAGTAGGCAGGCGGCGCCCCGGCTGGCGTATATGCGATGCGTTCCACCAGGTAGCGCGGGCGACGGAAAGGCAGCATTCCCTGCCCGGTTTCCATTGGCGCACCAGTCAGAGTGCCATATTCGGTGCCGCCATTGCCCGCCAGGTCGACGGTTTGCCAGGCGGGTGCAGGGCTTCCTGGCTGTTGCTGCGTGGCGGGCACGTCGAGTGGCTGGCCAAGGCCAGCGTTGATATCGCGTTCAGCATCCATCAGTGCATCCTCCGCAGACTGGAAGGCGATCAGGCGGTCCCGCTCAGCGCGGGCGGCTCTCTCGCCCAGCATTGCCATTTGCGCTGCCGATGCGCCGATTGTCAGCGCTGCGAGCAGCAATAACATCGTTACGGGAAGCGTTACACCGCGTTGATAGTGGCGCATGACTGTCTCGATTACGGATTGCGCAGCGCGACAGTCGCTGTGAACAGGCGGCGTGCGCGGCGCTGCATTGGCTCGGGCAAGCTGGCTTCGTCGATGCGCGTACCGGGCAGCAGATCGTAGCTGCTTAAAGCGTCGCCGACACGCGAGCCGCGCTCGCCATGCAGCAGCAACGCAAATCGGACGCTGGTGACCCGCCGCCAGTAAGGCCGCGTCGCTCGTTCGGACGCGGGAAGCGCGGCATCGAGCGCATCGATACCGCTGGCCGCCAGGTAGAGGTTGGGGATGTTGTCGCGCGGGCTGTCCGTGTCGATGCCGTATAAGACGTGGAATGCATCCACACCTCGCACGATGGCATCGGAACCCCAACCGTTCTCGCCCTTGTACTTGCAGCGTAGTTCGGCGATGCCATCGCTGGCGCGGGCGACGTAAAAGATGCTCCAAGCCCATTCGCCCGGATCGGCCGGGAAACCGGCGCAATTGAGCATAGCCCCGCCACCTTCGGCGCCTGCAACCGCGGCAGGTGCATAGCGGATGGCGAGCGCATCACTGCCGTTGACGGAAGGTAGTGCTGCACCAAGACCATCGGCGGCAGTTGCCACGCTTGCTGCATCGCGCCCCTCAACGGCCAAGGGAGGCACCGCCGCGGCAGGCGCACCGGCGCCTGGTTCGCCCGGGTAGCCCGCCTGGCGCAGCGATTGGCCGATGATCGCCAGCGCGAAGCGGCCATTGTCGTCAATGCGCGTGTTGGCGCCGTTATGCATGAAGTCGCCATTGGAAGCGTGCAACAACGAGGCGGCGGCCAGGGCGACCAACAGGCTCAGCGCCATCGCGATGAGGACTTCGGCCAAGGCTAGGCCACGTTGCTGCGCCCTCATTGCGTGCCTCCGGCACCGGGCGGCTCTGGCGGATCGGCCGGATTGGGCGGCGCGCCAGGCGGCGGCACCAACGGCTGCGCTCCAGCAAGCGCGATGGGCAACGCGATTTCCGGCACGCTGGAAAAGCTGGCACTGGCGCCATCGGGACGACGGCTGCGCCAGCCAATCTTGATGACGACTGGCGCGTCGGCAGCGCCGGAACATGGCCATTGCAACTGGCCGCCAGGCGCGTTCGAAGCGTCGCGGCAAATTACAGCGCGGGCCAGCGGCAATACAGCTGCGAGATGCTGGCGAAACTCACTCAGCTCCTGCTGCGCGATGGCGGCAGGATCGCAGGGCGTGCCAGTGCAGGCGACTGAAGACTCAAGAGCCTCGGCGCCGTCAGCCGCATCAAACTCAAACCCCAGGTAAGCGGAGGACTGCGCGGCGTTCGCGCGGATGTGGTCAGCAAGCGTGGCGGCAGCCTGCAGGGCTTCGGTCTGCAGTGCCGATTCGTGTCGCGTGCGCATGGCATGCGCTTGCATCGCCAGCGCGCCGACCAGGCCAACGGCCAGCAGCAGCACGGCAACCAGCACCTCCACCATCGTGAACCCAGCAATTGGACGACGCATGGCGCAGCCCTCCCCTGCTGATCAAATTAGCCAGCAGAGAACTCGCGGGTTTGATAAATATCAAGCCTTGGGAGAGAGCTCTTGACCGTCACCAACTTCTTCGATCGCGTCCTGGAATTCGGCCAGGTCTTCGAAGTTTTTGTAGACGGAAGCGAAGCGGATATACGCCACCTTGTCGAGGCGCTTGAGTTCAGCCATGACGAGCTCGCCGACGAAGACGGAATCGACTTCGCGCTGGCCGCTGGTCAGCAGCTTTTCTTCGATGGAGGACACCGCCTTGTCGACGGATTCCGCAGCAACCGGCCGCTTGCGCAAGGCCAGCATCAGGCTGGCGCGCAGCTTGTCGGCCGAATACTCGGTGCGGCTGCCGTTCTTCTTGACCACGTAAGGCATGGTCAGTTCGATCCGCTCCCAGGTGGTGAAGCGCTTGTCGCAGTTCACGCAGCGCCGGCGCCGCTTGATGGCGTCCCCTTCCTCCGACACGCGGGTGTCGAGGACCTGGATATCATCGTGCTGGCAGAACGGGCATTTCATGGATTGAGCGTCTCTTATTATTGAATGAAAAAGCGCCGGACCTTACGATCCGGCGCCTCGATAGTACCAACCGCCTGCTTAGGCGTAAACAGGGAATTTATCAGCCAGCACCTTCACGGCGGCTTTCACGCGCTCGATGGTTGCTGCATCGTGCGGGTTATCCAGCACGTCGGCGATCAGGTTGCCCACTTCTTCCGCTTCGGCTTCCTTGAAACCGCGGGTGGTGAAGGCCGGCGAACCCAGGCGAATGCCGGAAGTCACGAATGGCTTCTGCGGGTCGTTCGGGATGCCGTTCTTGTTGCAGGTCATGTGCGCCTGGCCCAGGATCGCTTCCGCTTCCTTGCCAGTCAGGTTCTTGGCGCGCAGGTCGACCAGGAACACGTGCGACTCGGTGCCGCCGGACACGATGCGCAGGCCGCGCTTGATCAGGGTCTTGGCCAGCACGTCGGCGTTCTTCACCACTTGCTGCTGGTAGGCCTTGAATTCAGGGGACAGGGCTTCCTTGAAAGCGACTGCCTTGCCGGCGATCACGTGCATCAGCGGGCCGCCCTGGATGCCTGGGAAGATCGCGGAGTTGATGATCTTTTCGTGTTCGGCTTTCATCAGGATGATGCCGCCACGTGGGCCGCGCAGGGACTTGTGGGTGGTGGAGGTCACGAAGTCAGCGTGCGGAACAGGGTTCGGGTACAGGCCAGCGGCGATCAGGCCGGCGTAGTGGGCCATGTCGACCATGAAGTAGGCGCCAACGGCCTTGGCTACTTTGGCGAAGCGCTCGAAGTCGATCTTCTTGGAGAAGGCCGATGCGCCGGCGATGATCAGCTTAGGCTTGTGTTCTTTAGCCAGGGCTTCCATTGCGTCGTAGTCGATGTCTTCTTCTGCGGTCAGGCCGTAGGAAACGACGTTGAACCATTTGCCGGACATGTTCAGTGCCATGCCGTGGGTCAGGTGGCCGCCTTCTGCCAGCGACATGCCCATGATGGTGTCGCCTGGTTTCAGCACGGCGAAGAACACGCCCTGGTTAGCCTGGGAACCGGAGTTAGGCTGCACGTTGGCGGCTTCGGCGCCGAACAGCTGCTTCACGCGGTCGATGGCCAGTTGCTCGACGACGTCCACGTATTCGCAGCCGCCGTAGTAGCGCTTGCCTGGGTAGCCTTCGGCGTACTTGTTGGTCAGCTGGGAGCCCTGGGCTTCCATTACCGCTGGCGAAGTGTAGTTCTCGGAGGCGATCAGCTCGATGTGGTCGTGCTGGCGCTTGTTCTCGTTCTGGATAGCGGCAAACAGCTCCGCGTCAACGTTGGCGAGGGTGTGATCTTTTGCGAACATGAAATTACTCCAGTTTTTTAAGGCAGATTGGATCGAATCGGGAGCCAAAAGTGACAGGGCAGCCGAAACGCACGTTTCCATCGTGGCTGCCCAGGCGAACGGCTGTTTGAGATCTCACGTTCCCCGGTGGTTGCCCACCTCTCACCAGCAGCGCAAGCGCCAGCTGGTTTTTCGCCAGTTACGTGAGACAGTAATGGAGCCAAGATTGTAATTTAAGTGGCAAATTCCGGCAATCGTTTGGCCGGATTCGGCTGATTTCGCGGGTTATTCGGCCTAAAACCGGTAAACCGGTGCCTGACCCGCAGGGTCAGGCGCCTTCTGCGCACAGGGGTCTGACCCTGCGGGTCTGACCCCGCCTTACCGGTTTGGCGTTAGAATCCCCCCAGTTAATATTGGGAGTTCGACCATGATCGTGTTAGTTACCGGCGCAACCGCTGGTTTTGGCGCCGCGATGGCGCGTGTTTTCGTCAGAAACGGCCACAAGGTCATCGCCGCCGGCCGACGCGCCGAGCGCCTGGAAGCCCTGGCCGCCGAACTCGGCCCCAACCTGCTGCCGGTCAAGCTCGACGTTACCGACAAAGGCGCGATCCACGCCGCCCTGGCCTCCCTGCCCGCCGACTGGAAAGAAATCGACGTCCTGATTAATAACGCCGGCCTCGCCCTCGGCATCAAAGGCGCCCACGAAGCCGACCTGGAAGACTGGGAAACCATGATCGCCACCAACTGCACCGGCCTGGTCACCATCACCCGCGCCCTGCTGCCGGGCATGGTCGAGCGCGGCCGCGGCACCATCATCAACCTCGGTTCGGTGGCCGGCGCCTACCCTTATCCAGGCGGCAATGTCTACGGCGCCACCAAGGCCTTCGTCGAACAGTTCACCCTGAACCTGCGCGCCGACCTGATCGGCACCGGTGTGCGCGCTACCAATATAGCGCCCGGCCTGTGCGGCGGCACCGAATTTTCCAATGTGCGCCTGAAAGACGACGCTGCCGCAGCCAAGGTCTACGAAGGCACCACCCCGCTGACCGCCGACGATATCGCCAACACGGCTTTCTGGATTGCAACATTGCCGCAACACATTAATGTAAATTCCATCGAATTGATGCCAACCTGCCAAGGATTCTCGCCATTCGCGATCAAACGCGGCTAAAATGCCGCCCCATATAAGGGAAAACCGTAAGCAATTGTTACGAGATTGTGCAAAATGCGTTGACGCCGATTCATTTGGCGTAAAATGTTGCCGATTCTCACTTAGTAGCTCTTCTATCTATGTCGTCTGAGTTCACCTGGGAGGTTCGCGTCTATTACGAAGACACGGACGCCGGCGGAATTGTCTATTACGCGAACTATCTGAAGTTCTTCGAGCGCGCGCGCACCGAGTGGTTGCGCTCCCTCGGCGTTAACCAGGACAGCCTCCTGCGCGAGCACGACGCCATGTTTGTTGTCAAAAATGTCAGCGCAGACTACCACGCGCCGGCACGTCTGGACGATGTAATAAAATTGACGCTTCGTATTGATAAACTGGGCCGCGCTTCGATCCAGTTTGTACAGGAGGCGTGGTGCGGCGACCGCCTCTTAAATACTGCCCACGTTAAAGTAGGCTGCGTCGACTCGGCCCTGCGCCCACGCGCCGTGCCCGATGCCGTTGCGGCCCGCATGCGCGCATAATAATTAGATTGAGAAACAATGAACGTCACCCAAGACCTTTCCTTCATCGCCCTCATCACCAACGCACACCTGATCGTTCAGTTGATCATGGCGCTGCTGCTTGCGGTTTCCATCATCAGCTGGACCTATATTTTTAAGAAGCTGTTTGACGTGCGCGGTGCACGCAAGCAGACCGTCGAGTTCGAAAAGACCTTCTGGGCCGGCGGCAACCTGCACGCCCTGCACGCCAGCGCCGGCAGCAACCGCGCCAACAGCGGCGCCCTGGCCCGCATCTTCGAAGCCGGCATGGGTGAATTCATCAAGGGTAAGCAAGCCGCCGCTTCCAGCCGCGACATGAATATGGGCGACGTGCTGGATGGCGCCCGCCGTGCCATGCGCGCCGCTTTCCAGCGCGAGATGGATGCACTGGAAGCGCACCTGGCCTTCCTGGCTTCGGTCGGCTCCGTCTCCCCTTACATCGGCCTGCTCGGTACCGTGTGGGGCATCATGAACGCCTTCCGCGGCCTGGCCAATGTGCAGCAGGCAACGCTGTCGGCTGTGGCGCCCGGCATTGCCGAAGCGCTGATCGCGACTGCTATCGGCCTGTTCGCAGCAATTCCGGCCGTGGTGGCGTACAACCGCTTCTCGCACGACATTGACCGCCTGGCGATCCGCTTCGAGAGCTTCGTTGAAGAATTCTCGAACATCCTGCAGCGCCAGTCCCGTTAAAAGGCGAAACTGAAGATGGCTTCTTCCTTCTCCAGCAGCATGCGCGGCAGCCGCGGCGGCCGCAAGCTGAAGTCCGAGATCAACGTCGTGCCCTATATCGACGTGATGCTCTGCCTGCTGATCATCTTCATGGTGATGCCGACCTCGAATAACCCGAGTTCGATCGACCTGCCGAGCGCCGAAAAAGCAGCCCGTCCGCCGGATGCATTCATTCAGGTGCAGGTGAAGCCGAACGGCTCACTGTCGATCGGCGTCGCCGGCAAATCGGCCGAGGCGCCGGAAACCGAACCGAACCGCGACGCGCTGGTGCGCAAGCTGCGCACCTTGCACGAGAAATATCCCGAGTATCCGGTGCTGATCGCTGGCGACAAGGAAAGCAAGTACAACGATGTGATCCAACTGATTTCCGAAGCGAAGAAGATGGGGATTAACCGCGTTGG
>CAMLSG010000164.1 GCA_946482635.1 uncultured Duganella sp. | reverse complement strand
GCCTGGCTGATCTCTGCCTTGAACTTGGCGGCCTGGTCGGCGTTCGGGATTTCACCGGCCAGTTTCAGGGCCAGCAGGCGCAGGTCGGTGATCTCGTCGAAATAGTCGCCGCATACAATCGAGGCCATCGGGCCGATGTAGGTGGCGAGGGTGTTTTCGAAAATGCTGCGCTGCGCGTCCGTCAGGGCCGTCTTGGCTGCCGGCTTGCTGGCGGCTTCCGGCGCTGCTGCCGGGCGGCGCGCTACGCCGGCCAGCAGGGTGGACGCCGGCGAACTGCCTTCCGGCAGTTCGGTGATGCTGCCGTACAGGTAGTCCAGGATGGCTTCGGTCGACCACGGCAGCGGTTCGTTATTGCCCACGCTCGGACGGTCCATGCTCATGCGCGCACGCTGCATGGTGCGCAGGATGTCCAGGCCGTCGCGGCCGCGGCGGCCACGGCACAGGACGAACACGATGCGCCCGTTATCGAGGTGGATCTGGGCCATGCGGTTGTCATCGCTGACCAGCATGATGGTCGCGGTGTCGCCCTGGGCGCAGAAGCCTGCGATCTTGTCGAGCAGTTCTACGAAGGGAGTGAACTCTGGCTGTGCCATTTCAGTTCGCCTTTACCAATTATTTCTTACGCAGGCGATCCATCGCCATCTGGATACTGACGCCCAGGCGTTCCACCGCACGCGCCAGCGAGCCGATTTCGTCGCCGCGGCTGGTCTGAGGAATGGTCACGTCCAACTGGCCCTTGCTCAGCTTCTCGGCGATGTCGGTCAGGTGGTTGATCGGACGGGTCAGCTGTTTGCCCAGCACGAATGCCAGGGCGGCAACCAGTACGATAACGACGATGATCAGCAGGCGTGCTTCGCTGCGCATCTTGGTCATGGCGGCATAGGCCTCGTCGTAACGCTGTTCAACCAGCACGGTCCAGCCTTGCGGCAGGTTGCGCACGAAGCCCACCATCTTCACGTCGCCGTCCATGTAGACTTTTGGCTGGTCGGTGATGCCTTCCACTTGCAGGGCAGGGTGCTTGCTGAAGTCTTGCAGCGCGGACTTGATCTTGCTCGCATCGCCGTGGGCGATGACTTTCTTGTCGCCGTCCAGCAGGATGGCGTGGCCGGTTTCGCCGATGCGGATGTCGGTCACGGTGCGCGACACGACGCCCAGGTCCATCGCCATCGCGAAGACACCGACGATGGTGCGGTTTTCATTGCGGATCGGCACGCCGATGTTCAGCGATGGTTTGCCGCTGGTCTTGCCGATTGCCACCAGGCGGCCTTCTTCCTTGCCGGACATGATGGCTTTGAAGTAGGAGCGGTCGCCGTAGTCGAGCATCGCGTTGCCGTCGCTGCGCGCCACGTCCTTGCCGGCGGTGTCCAGGGTGTGGATCAGGTACACCCATTCATAGGAAGCCGCGGTCGCCATCAGGACCGGCGTCTGGCGCCCGGTATTCATCGAAATGACGTCGTCCAGGCGGGCCGCCTGGCGCATGGCGCGCATATTGGTGTCGTCCCAGCCGTTCACGCCGGTGGCCACGGTGTCGGTCGTGGCAACCAGGTTTTCCGAGATTTTCTCGGTCAGTTCTTGCTCAGCAGACGAGTTGCCCAGGTACCAGAGGGCGAACAGCGGCACGAGGGTTACCACGAGCAGGGTGATCAGGACTTTTTGAAAGATATTAAGTGACAGTTTCATTTTTATAAATCATTCGTAATAATCGCGCTGACACCACCGCATTCGAACCACGGACTGTGTCGGCATTAAGGCTGATTTCGAGGCAAAGCAGATTGCTCACCCGAGGCTGTTCGCAGCGCCAAGCACGCTACTTCGGGCATTTGCCTGAGCAGCATTTTGTGAAATCACAGGTCGCTGCTGGACCCTTATTTGCGTGATTTTCCTGTTGCTCAGATTATAAGTTCACGATTATACATCAGACCGTTTCCGGCCGGAAATGATTTATGTATCGCTCGGGCTGGGCAGGCGCTGCCTGTTGTGCGGCTGCGCCGCCAGGGCCGGGCGCTGGCGTGCGACGGCCTCTCCGGACAGGCGGAACTGGCTGACCAGCGATTCCAGCTCGCTGGCCTGGTCGCTCATGGCCGAGGCGGCCGCCGCTGCCTGTTCCACCAGCGCGGCATTCTGCTGCGTGGTCTGGTCCATCTGCATGATGGCCGTGTTCATCTGCTCGATGCCGTCGGTTTGTTCGCGCGTGGCAAGCGAGATTTCGGCCACGATGCCGGTCACGCGCTGTACGGCCGACACTACTTCTTCCATCGTTGCGCCGGCCTGCGCGACCAGCCTGGCACCGGCATCGACCTGCTCCACCGAACTGGAAATCAGTTCCTTGATTTCTTTGGCGGCGCTGGCCGAGCGGGCGGCGAGGTTGCGCACTTCGCTGGCCACCACCGCGAAGCCGCGGCCTTGCTCGCCGGCGCGCGCGGCTTCGACCGCCGCGTTCAAGGCCAGGATGTTGGTCTGGAAGGCGATGCCGTCAATCACCGCGATAATGTCCACCACCTTGCGCGAGGAATCGTTGATCGAGCCCATGGTCGTCACAACTTGCGACACCACTTCGCCGCCGCGCTGGGCGATGGAGGAAGCGGAGCTGGCCAGCTTGTCCGCTTCGCGCGCGTTGTCGGCATTGGCTTTGACGGTCGACGTCAGTTCTTCCATCGACGACGCGGTTTCTTCCAGTGCCGATGCCTGGTTTTCCGTGCGCGCCGACAGGTCCATATTGCCGGTCGCGATCTGGCCGGAGGCCGAGGCAATGGCGACCGTGCCATTGCGCACCTGGCCGACGATCTGCGACAGCGCATCGTTCATCTCGCGCAGGGCATGCAGCAGCTGTCCTGCCTCATCTTGCGAATGGGCTGTGATATGGCTGGTCAGATCGCCGGAAGCGACAGTGCGCGCCACTTGCAGGGCATAGTTGATCGGACGCGTAATCGAGCGCGTGACCCAGTAAGCGCAGGCTACGCCCAGCACCAGGGCGGCCAGGCCCAGGGCGACCATCATGATCTGGGCGGAGCTGATGTGCTGCTTGATGGCAGCGCCATTGGCTGTGACGATGCCGTCCTGCAGGTCGGCGAGTTTTTCAACGGTGGCCTGAAGTTTTGCCAGGCGCGGCATGGTTTCCGACATGGCCTTTTGCGTGGCCTGTTCGCGCTGTCCCTCTTCAACCAGCTTGAGTACGGCGCTGAACGACTGCACATAGGCGCTGCGCTCGCTGGTCACTTGCGCGAGCAGTTCGCGTCCGGCGGGGCGGTAGACCAGTTTGTCCAGCGTGGACAGGGCGTCCGTGATGATGGCCTTGTTCTTGTCGACCTGCTTGCGCAAATCCGCCGATTGGGCCGGATCCGTGACCAGCAGCAGTTGCAGCACCAGCGCCGCATTGGCGCGCGTGGTGGCGGTAACGGTTGCCGCCGCATCGGCCTTGACCCAGTCCTTGTCGATGATGGTGGAACTCAGTTCGCCGATGCTGGAAAGGCGCTGGCTGCCAACGGCAATCAGCATCGCCATCAAGGCGAAGACAATCGCGAAACACAAGCCCAGGCGGGTCCCGATCTTCAGGTTGGCAATGCGCATGACTGCTCCTTCCGGCGGCCAGGTAAACGATTTACCAGTATAAATACTTGCCGAAAGGAGACAAATCCAGGGACGGCGCGCAAGCCGTCCCCGAATGAAAAACCGCTCAGGCTGCGGCTTGTGCGATGCTAGCCGACGCTTCGGCTTTCTGTGCGATCTGGCGGTTGATGGCGCTCAGCACGGCCTTGAAGGAGGCGGTGACGATATTGCTGTCGATGCCCGCGCCGAACAGGGTAGGGCCGCCGTCCAGGCGCAGTTCGACGTAGCAGGCTGCCTTGGCGTTGGCGCCGTGGCCGATGGCGTGCTCGTGGTAGTCCATCAGCGTGACGTCCAGGCCGAGCGCATCGACGAAGGCGTCGATCGGGCCGTTGCCGCCGCCTTGCAGCGACATCGAAGCCTTGTTGTGCAGCAAGCCGATATCGATCTGCACCGGCTCGTCGCTGGAGCTGTCTTCCACCATCTTGTGCGATACGTAGGCGTAGGGCGTGGCCTGGGTCAGGTATTCATTTTCGAAGATCTGGTAGATGCCTTCGGAAGTGATTTCCAGGCCGGTCTGGTCGGCCACTTTCTGCACTGCGCGGCTGAACTCAATCTGCAGGCGGCGCGGCAATTCGAGGCCGTAATCCTGCTCCAGCAGGTAGGCCATGCCGCCCTTGCCGGACTGGCTGTTGACGCGGATGACGGCGTCGTAGCTGCGGCCCAGGTCTTGCGGGTCGATCGGCAAGTAGGGGATTTCCCACGGCGCGCCTTCCTGCTGCTTGGCGAAGCCTTTCTTGATTGCGTCCTGGTGCGAACCGGAGAAGGCGGTGAACACCAGGTCGCCCACGTATGGATGGCGCGGATGCACCGGCAACTGGTTGCACTCCTCGACCACTTTGCGCACGGAGTCGATGTCGGAGAAATCCAGACCCGGATGCACGCCTTGGGTGTAGAGGTTCAGGGCCAGCGTCACCA
This sequence comes from uncultured Duganella sp., assembly GCA_946482635.1. Next base: position 7,759 of record CAMLSG010000164.1, on the reverse strand, counting down.
GGTCGACGTTGCCGGTGCGTTCGCCGTTGCCGAACAGGCAGCCTTCCACGCGCTCGGCGCCGGCCATCACGGCAAATTCGGCGGCGGCGATGCCGGTGCCGCGGTCGTTATGCGGGTGCACAGAGATGATGATGGAATCGCGGCGCTCCAGCTTGCGCGACATCCATTCGATCTGGTCGGCGTACACGTTCGGGGTCGAGCATTCGACGGTGGCCGGCAGGTTGACGATCATCTTCTTGTCCGGGGTCGGCTGCCAGATGGCGGAGACCGCGTCCACGATGTGCTTGGCGAAATCCAGTTCGGTGGTGGAGAAGGACTCCGGCGTGTATTCGTAGGTCCAGTCGGTTTCCGGATGCTGGGCCAGCAATTCCTTGACCAGCTTGGTGCCGTCGGTGGCGATCCTGGTGATCTCTTCGCGGCTGGCGCCGAACACCACTTTGCGGAACACCGGCGCGGTGGAGTTATACATGTGCACGATGGCGCGCTTGGCGCCGATGCAGGATTCCACGGTGCGGCGGATCAGTTCTTCGCGCGCCTGGGTCAGCACGATGATGGTGACGTCGTCCGGAATGCGGTTTTCTTCGATCAGCTTGCGCACGAAATCGAAATCGGTCTGCGAGGCGGACGGGAAGCCCACTTCGATTTCCTTCAGGCCCACCTTGATCAACAACTCGAAGAACTTGATTTTCTTTTCCACGCTCATCGGCTCGATCAGCGCCTGGTTGCCGTCGCGCAGGTCGGTGCTCATCCAGATTGGCGGCTTGGCGATGACGGCGTTCGGCCAGGTGCGGTCGGTCAAGCCGACGGTTGGGTATGGACGATATTTGGCGGCAGGGTTCTTCAACATCATGGTGATACTCCTGTGTTTTTCAAATTTTGGGAAACCGGGACGTGGCGCGAAGGCGGCCGACGTGGAGTGCAGCTAGGGGGAAATCAGGCGCGTGCCAGTAGTAGCGCGCCTGGTAGTAGGGCGCCTGGCAGGTGTGCAGAAATGTGCAAATGCGAGGTCATGTCGACCAATGTAAGGCACTGGATTTGACCTTGTCAAGAAAAAATCTCAACAGCAATTCGCGATGTTTTCGCGCTTTCTGCTGATAAAATGGTGGTCTTGGCGAGGATAAATCGGATATGGATAAGATTGATCGAGAAATAATCGGATATTTGCGCGATGATGCGAGGATAAGTTTTAAGGATTTAGGCGAGCGCGTAAGCCTCAGCGCGAACACCGTGGCCGACCGGGTGCGGCGTTTGGTGTCCGATGGGGCCATCCTCGGCTTCGAGGCCCGCCTGGACCATGCGGCGCTGGGCCTGCACCTGCAAGCCTATATCGACGTGAAGCTGAAGTCGGGCACCAATACCCACGAATTCGAGGAAATCGTGAAGACCATTCCGGGCGTGCTGGAAGTGGCGCTGCTGACTGGTAATTACGACGGCCTGCTGCGCGTGGCCTGCAAGGACCAGACCCACTTGCTGCGACTGATCGATACCTTGCGCGACCGGGCTGGCGTGCAGGATACCTACAGCCGGGTGATCCTGCACCAGACTCCGGTCAGCGCCCCGCTGTCTGTGACAGAATAACGGCCCTGATGTGTTGATTGCGGAATTCCGATGCAAAAGCTGAATGCAGAATTGAGTCGACTGTACCTTGCGCCGCCGTCTGGCGGCACCCGCAGCATTTCCCTGGGGTTCAAGCGGCTGCCCGGCGATGGCGAGGCAGGGCATTGGGAACGCCTGTGCCAGGTGGCGAATGCACTGCAGGTGGAGCTGGGCCTGCCGGCGCCTGCAGTGAGCATTTCCGGGGCCGGCGCTTTCGGGCTCTGGCTCTCGCTGGAAAAACCGGTGACGGAGGCGCTGGCGCAGGAGTTTGCAGCGCTGCTTTGTCCCGAGGCCGAAGCCGCAGTGGGCGCGCTGCCGCCATTCCTGGACCAGGCGAGCGGCAAATGGGCGGCATTTATCCACCCGGGCATGGGGGCGTCCTTCGCGGGCGATGAGGGACTCGATATGCAGCCGCCGGAAGCAGGGCAGGTCGCTTTACTCGAAGCGCTTGAGTGCATCGGCCCAGCCCTGTTTGCGCAGGCGCTGGAGCAACTGCGGCAGCCTGTCGGCACCGCGCTTCAGCCGTCCCCGCCGGCGCCCGCGGCCGGCGCCACGCCGGATGGTTTGCTGCTGAAGGACGCGACGCTGGAAGACATCGTCAACTTCCTCCATTCAAAGAACATCGAGCCTACTTTCCGCTTCCTGAAATAAGCGGCAATTGCTCGACGAGTTGCGCCGTCGCTTCCTGAGTCATTTTGATGAATTTACAGCCGATATGCAGCTGTTCGCCCAGCAGGAAGGAGCGAAAACCTCGCGTGAAGCGCACTTCCAGCTCGGTGGGGATCTCGATGTCCGGCCCCAGCTCCAGTACCACTTCAGGAATCTTGCGTCCCTTGAGCAGACCCTTCGCTTCGATCTTCGAGCAGCGCAGGCCGATGCCGCCAAGCGAAAAATCGTAGATCGGAAGCTCATAGTGGTGGCCGTTCAATTCGAAGGAAGCCATGAAATTCGCCCCCAGCGGCGTTTCCACGCGCTCTGATGCGCGCCGGTTCAGGACCGTGCAGGTTTCCGGGAAGGTCATCGGAATGAGATGAGGCTTGCCGGGCAACGGCTTCCATTCCTGGCTGGCCAGCTTGAATTGCAGCTTCGCCGTGCGCAGCCAGCTTACAAAAGTGACTTTGCCGGGTTGAAGGGCCGCGCCCGCGTTCAACTCCATCACGAAATGCGGCAACTGGGGATCGACCGACAGGATGCGGCCAAGGACCGGCTCACGGCTGCCGGGCACGTACATCGAGATCGCATCGCCGCTTGCGGCCAGCAGGGTCAGCGCGTCGCCGATGTCGTCCTCGCTCGTCATGTCAAACGAACTCGCGGAAGCGATGAATGGGGCTAGCGCGTCCTGTGGCCGTGGCGGACCTTTGCGAATCGGGACCGCATGGTGCTCATTGAGCTGCATATCGCGTGGATGGGTCGGGTGATGACTTCATCATAGGACGCGAATTGCCAAATAGCAACCTAATTTAAAGCTTTGAAAATAATCTGGAGCAAGCCCGCCTTGGCGGGCCTGCTGCTTCAGGACGGGTTATTGCAGCGCTGCCTGAAGTTCGCCCAGTTTTTTCTCCAGGAGCTGGCGGTCTTGAGGATCTTTTGCCTCCGGCAGGACCTGCTGCAAGGCCAGTGCGTGGGCTTTGGTGAGGGCCTTGTCGGCGGCGATGGCGACGTCCGGCTGGACGCCGGTGCCTTCCCAGTTGCCCTTGGTGATGGGGTTAATCGAGCGGCCGACCGGGATAATGGCGATCATGTAAGGATCGATGCGGAATGGTGCGACCGGATGGGCGCCGCCTTTGCTTTTCTCGCCGACGACAGTGACGCGCTTGAGCGACTGCAGGGTGTAGGTGAAGTCTTCCGCGGCGGAGAAGGTGTCGCCGCTGGTCAGCACGTAGACTGGCTTGTCAGGCCCGAAGTGGGCGCCCGGAACGGCCGGGTTGCTCCAGAAAGTCGTGGTTTCCTTATCGGCGCGGAACTCCATGTCCGACAGGTGTACCTTTTTGTCGCCCAGCAGGTAGCTCGCGATATAGGCGACGGTTTTGGGGTCGCCGCCGCCGTTTTCACGCAGGTCGATAATCATGGCGCTGCCGTTGGCTGCAAAGTTCATTGCCGCGGTCGCGGCAGGCTTGACGAGGTCTACTTGCTGGAAGGCGTCGAACTTCACATACATGACGTTGCCAGGCAGCCGCTCCACCTTTTCAAATGCGAAGTTCCAGTATTTGCCCATTTCGGCCATGCGCTTCTTCATTTCCGGCGGAGGGCCTTTCTTGCGCTGTTCTCGTGTCATGTCAGGCATGGCGCCCCGTTCCACATAACGCGCGCTCAAATGCTGGTCGGGCACGACGGCACGCATATGGGCGGTCAATAGTTCGGCGAATTCGGCACGCGTTGCGGCCTTGTCGTAGTCGCCCTTGGCCAGGTGCTCACGGATGGCTGCCGCGAGCTTTGCGCCCGCGTCGGCGAAGATGTAGTTGGCGGGCAGGCGCTGGGCCAGCAGGTCGACTGCTGCAGCTTTGTCCGCCGCGCTCAAGGCTGCGGCCTTTGGCGCGGACATGGCCGCCGCGGCGCCGGCCGGTGCCTGTTCTTGCGCGCCGGCGTTGGCGAAGGTGATGGCGCCCAGTACCAGGGCTGCACAGGGGAAGAATTTACGCATTGCTTGTCTGCCTCCAGGTGACGAAGATGATTTGCATAATTGCTTATGTAAATGAATACTAAAATGTTACTTATAAATTTGTCAAACCTTTTCGGGGGCAATGACCCTGCATGCCGGCAGGGTCATTGGGAGGGATGGTACTCAGGCAGCGACTTGTACGCGCGGTTCGCCGGCGGCCATTTCGCCGATGACGGCTGCGTGTTCGAAGCCGTGGCTGCGGAACAGGGCCAGCACTTCGTCGACGCTCGCCGGATCGCAGGACACCAGCAGGCCGCCCGAAGTCTGCGGGTCGGTCAGCAGGGTGTGCTGCGGCTGGGTGATGTTCGGCGACAGCAGCACATCCTTGCCGTAGGCGTCCCAGTTGCGGCCGGAAGCGCCGGTGAAGAAGCCGTCATGGGCCAGCTTCTCGACGCCGGGCAGCAGCGGGATCTGCGACATATTCAGCTTGGCGGTCAGCTTGGCGCCGCGCGCCAGTTCCAGCAGGTGGCCCAGCAGGCCAAAGCCGGTGACGTCGGTCAGCGCGTGCACGCCAGCCAGTTCGGACAAGGCTTTGCCTGGCTTGTTCAACTTGGTGGTGTTGTCGATCATGGCCTTGTAGCCTTCGTCGCCCAGCACGCCTTTTTTCAGCGCGGCCGACAGCACGCCCACGCCCAGCGGCTTGCCGAGCACCAGCACGTCGCCGGCCCTGGCGTCGGCGTTGCGCTTCACCTTGGACGGGTGCACCAGGCCCAGGACGACCAAGCCGTAGATCGGTTCCACGGAATCGATGGTGTGTCCGCCGGCAATCGGGATGCCTGCTTCGTTGCAGATCGACTCGCCGCCTTTGATGATCTTGCCGATCACGTCGATCGGCAGTTTGTTGACCGGCATGCCGACCAGGGCCAGCGCCATGATCGGCGTGCCGCCCATCGCGTACACGTCGGAGATGGCGTTGGTGGCGGCGATGCGGCCAAAGTCGAACGGATCGTCAACGATCGGCATGAAAAAGTCGGTGGTGGCGATCAGGGCCTGTTCGTCGTTCAATTTGTAGACCGCGGCGTCGTCGGCGGTTTCGATGCCGACCATCAGTTCCTTAGGTACCGGGAAGCCGTTGGTGTTTTTCAGGATCTCGGACAGCACGCCGGGGGCGATCTTGCAGCCGCAGCCGCCGCCATGGGAGAACGAGGTGAGTTTGATTGGTTCAGTGCTCATGATGAGGTCTTTCAGTTCGTATGGAGCAGATTATCCACCAAGTCGAGCAGGGCTGCCTGCTCGGCTTCGGGTGTGAAAAGTTTGGCGCGGCGGGCGCATTGCTCCTGCAGCGTTGCGTACCAGCCTGGGACGTTGATGCTTTTGTCAACCAGGGTCGCCAGCGCATGCGGGTCGCCCAGCGGGAAATAGCCGAGGTAGTCGTCGCCCAGCATGCCGCGGTTGCCGCTGATATCGCTGGCCAGCACGGGAACGCCACTGGTCACCGCTTCGATGATGACGTTGGCGCCGCCTTCCATGCGCGAGCAGATCGCCATGGCGTGGGCGTGCTTCAGGCGCTGGCGGGTATCGGCGTGGGGCAGGGGACCGATCCATTGGTAGCGGCCGGGCCAGGCCGCGTTGGCTGCGGTAGCCGCTTCGCCAAGCGCGGGATCAAGGACGCCGCCGATATGGATCATGCGGGCAGTGCGCGTGGTCACGTGCGAGGCGGCCAGCATGAAGGTGCGCGGGTCTTTTTCTTCGCGCAGGTGGCCGACCATCAGGATGTCGTGGTGCTGCGGCCTGGCTGGCCGCGCGGCCGGCGCGAGGCTCGGCGCGGACTGGTAGATCACATGCGCCTTGGCGCGCAAGTGCGGCGCAAGTTCGGCGAGACCGGCCGGTTGCAGCAGGACCAGCGCGGTAGCGCGTTCGAGCGAGGCTTGCGCATCGGCGTCGCTGCGGATGTCGCGGTACAGGTCGGTGCCGGTCAGTACCAGCACGCTTGGACGATCGGGATAGGCGGCGGCAAAGCGCGCCAGTGGAGCCGCCGAGCGGCGCGCATGAAGGGCGATGAGCAGGTCGGGCGCTGCCTCGGCAGGCCAGTCGGACGCAATGTCGGTGGGGTAGCGCGGGCGCAGGAATTGCGCCCAGCGGCGCGCGGTTTGCCAGTTGCCGTTGTTGGCCTGTGCCAGCGCCGGGCTGACGATGCAGATTGTCTGCTTGCTCACTGGTGTATTTTTCTCAAATATCGCTACAATCGACCCATGAACGCCATCCACGCCTCGTTTCGGACCGCCCGTACACAGCAACTTGCCGATGCCTTGCAGGCTGCGCGCAATTATACGCTGAGCCTTTTCGAATGTTTTGCCGCCGCCGGCATGGACGCAGCGATGCGCGTGCCGCAAATTCGCATCGTCAATCCGCCGCTGTGGGAGCTGGGCCATACCGCCTGGTTCGCCGAGTGGTTCGTTTTGCGCGAAGCGATTTCCAGCCATCCGGCCGATGCGCTGTACATGTCCTTGCTGCGCAAGGGCGACGACTGGTTCGATTCCAATATGGTGCCGCACCGCAGCCGCTGGAGCTTGGACTTGCCAAGCACCGGCGGCGTCAAGACCTACTGCCATGAAGTGCTGGACCGCGTCCTGGACAAGCTGTCGCGCGAACCGAACACGGACGACGCGCTATACCCGTACCGGCTGGCGCTGGCCCACGAAGACATGCATGGCGAAGCCTTCCTCTACACCTTGCAGACCCTGGGCCTGCAAGCGCCGGCGCACCTGACCCACGACGAACGCGCATCCGGCGCACCCGGCGATATCGCCTTCCCCGGCGGCACGCTGCAACTGGGAAGCGCGCCGGACACGGGCGGCTTCATCTTCGACAACGAAAAGTTCGCCCATCCCTGCTACGTGGCGCCATTCCGCATGGATGCCACGCTGGTGACCAACGCCCAGTATGCAGATTTTGTTGAGGATGGCGGCTATGAACGGCGCGAGTTCTGGAGCAATTCCGGCGCCGACTGGCTGCTGCGGCAAGAGCGTTCCGCGCCGCGCTACTGGCGCCGCGACAACGGCCAGTGGCGCACCATGCGTTTCGGCCGGCTCACGACGCTGGCCGCGCACGAGCCGGTGCGGCATGTGTCGCTTTACGAGGCGCAGGCCTATTGCGCCTGGGCCAATCGCCGCCTGCCGACCGAGATGGAGTGGGAGTACGCGGCCTTGCACGGCCATCCTGCGTTCCGTTGGGGGCAATTGTGGGAATGGACGGCATCGCCGTTCGAACCGTATCCCGGCTTTGTGGCGGACCGCTACCGCGAATATTCGGCGCCCTGGTTCAGCACCCACCAGGTGCTGCGCGGCGCATCGTTCGCCACGCCATCCCGGCTTGGCTCGGCCAAGTTCCGCAACTTCTACCTGCCGGAACGCGACGACATCTTCAACGGCTTCCGCACCTGCGCGTTCGAATAAAAAAGTCGGGGTCAGGCAATTAAATGGGGACGTACCCTTTGAAGGGGTACGTCCCCATTTAATTGTCTGCCCCCGACTTTTAACTTACTTCCTCTTCAGGTGGTCATCC
>CAMLSG010000163.1 GCA_946482635.1 uncultured Duganella sp. | reverse complement strand
GATGGGGTTAAAAATGCGCGCATTCTCACCATTCCTCACCATTCATGATGAAAGGTGCTGAGTGAACCAGTCGCGCGCCAGGCGTGCGACTTCTTCCAGCGCCCCCGGTTCCTCGAACAGATGGGTTGCTCCAGGCACGATGTCGATGCGTTTTTTGCAATGAAGATTAAGGAAGGCAGATTCGTTGAGTTCGATGACGCCCTCGTCGCGGCCGCCGACGATGAACAGGGTTGGCGCAGCGACGCGCGCCAGCGCCACCTGGCCGGTCAGGTCCGGCCGGCCTCCGCGCGAAACCACGGCTGCCACGCCTTCCCTGCGCTCTGCGGCAAGCTGCAAGGCGGCGGCGGCGCCGGTGCTGGCGCCAAACAGGCCAAGCGGCAGGCCGCGCGCAGCCTGGGAAGCGGCCAGCCAGTCGGCCGCCAGCCCGAGGCGCTCGGTCAGCAGGCCGATATTGAAACGGGTGCGGTAGACATCGTCCTCTGCCGGCGTGAGCAAGTCCATCAGCAAAGTGCCGATGCCGGCAGTGCGCAAGGCGCCGGCGACGAAATTATTGCGGGGACTGAAGCGGCTGCTGCCACTGCCATGGGCGAACAGGACCACGCCTGTCGCGCCCGTTGGCAGGTCGAGCGTGCCTTCCACTTCACCGGCCGGGGTAGGAATGCTGGCTGTTTCATGGTGCATGGCGGGCTTACCTCCTGGCTCACTATACCGCCAGCTTCATAGTCAGTGCGCGCGGATGGCCTTGAGTTCGGCGCCCAGCCAGGCCTTGCTTTCCACCGGCGCAGCCGTACCGCATTTGACCATGTAAGGCTTGCCGCTCGAACTGCTGGAACTGGCGCCGAGGTCGATGAACTGCTCGGCGTTCTTGACCAGGTCTTTCTTCTCCAGGTACTCCAGCTTGCGCAACAGATGGGTTTTGGCGTCGGCGCCGTTGTACCAGCTACCGTTGCGATTGAACTGGCAACCGGACGACTGCAGGCGGGTGAGCAGCGCATCGACTTCGGCGCGGGCCGGTGCAGGCAGCGGCGCGGCCTGGGCGCCGGCAGCGGCCAGCGCGAGTACAAGTGCGAGGATCATGCGCATTATTTCTCCTTCCTGCGGACTTTGTAGGGCGCGAGGATATTCCCGCAACGGATATTACCGGCGGCGACGCGCGCATTGAAGGCATGCAGCTCCTTTTCCAGGCTGGCGCCCTCGGTATTCAGGCTGGCAGCGCGCGCATTCAATTCGTCCTGCCTGGCATTGTAGGCTGCGACCGCAGCACTGTCGGTACGATTGACCTGGGCCGACGCCGCATCGTGCGCCGACAGTTCGGCCGAAATGCGCTCGAGTGCAGCCGCGTGCTCATGGAAGCGGCGCGCCAGGGCCTGGCGCTGGGGACGCAATTCGCCCTCTTCCGCCATGCAGGCTTTATAAGCTGGGGTATCGGGCTGCGGCGGCATCGGCTGGGCGAAGGCGGCGCTGGCGAAAGTGGTCGCAGCGGCTGCTGCGGCGAGTATCATATATTTCATCTGTGGGGCAAGGACTTTTCTGGCAACAAACAATTCAGATTTACAATCCTACAACATCCTCCCGCAAACCCGTGTGCTAATATGCGGCAGCCTTTTTTTGGCGATCCCAAAAGAGAAGATATTGGAGAGACAAGTGAGCATTTTTAGGACCAAGAACCTGGACGACATGGTAGCAGCCACCCGTACCCCGGGCGGCCTGCAGAAAGTGCTGGGTCCAATGGACCTGGTGCTGATGGGCATTGGCGCCATCGTCGGTACCGGCATCTTCGTCTTGACCGGCACCGGCGCATTGACCGCTGGCCCGGCCCTGACGATTTCCTTCGTTGTCGCAGCACTGGCCTGCGGTTTCGCCGCCCTGTGCTACGCCGAATTCGCCTCGACCGTTCCGGTTGCCGGCTCCATCTACACCTATAGCTACGCCACCCTGGGCGAGCTGGTGGCCTGGATGATCGGCTGGGACCTGATGCTCGAATATGGCCTGGCTACTTCCGCCGTGTCGGTGGCCTGGTCAGGCTACTTCCAGTCGCTGATTGCCGGCATCGGCATCCACCTGCCCACCGCGCTGACCGCCGCACCGGGCGCCGTGCCAGGCGTGGCCACCGTCTTCAACCTGCCGGCTTTCCTGATCATGATCGTGCTGACCGCCATGCTCGGCTGGGGCGTGCGTGAATCGGCCCGCGTGAACAACATCATGGTCGTCATCAAGATCGGCGTGGTGATCCTGTTCATCGCCGTCGGCGCCGGCCACGTGCAGCCTGCCAACTGGCAGCCATTCATGCCATTCGGCCCTTCCGGCGTGATGAGCGCCGCGGCACTGGTGTTCTTCGCCTTCATCGGCTTCGACGCCGTGACCTCCGCCGCCGAAGAAGTGAAGCGTCCGGAGCGCGACCTGCCGATCGGCATTATCGGTTCGCTGGCCGTCTGCACCATCCTGTACGTGATCGTGGCCGGCATCATGACCGGCATCGTCCCTTACCAGCAATTCCTGGGCGTTGACCACCCTGTGTCGCTGGCACTGCAATACGCCGGTGAAAACTGGTTCGCCGGCTGGGTATCGCTGGGCGCCATCCTCGGCATGACCACCGTGATCCTGGTGATGGCCTACGGCCAGACCCGCATCATCTTCGCCATGTCGCGCGACGGCCTGCTGCCCAAGAAGCTGTCCCAGGTGCACCCGAAATACCACACCCCGTTCTTCGCCACCTGGATGGTCGGCCTGATCTTCGGCTTCATCGCTGCCCTGGTGCCGCTGAACGTGCTGGCCGAGCTGGTCAACATGGGCACCCTGGCTGCCTTCTGCCTGGTGTCGATCGCCGTGATCATCATGCGCAAGAAGCGCCCAGACCTGCACCGCGCCTTCCGCTGCCCTGGCGTGCCGGTCGTTCCAGGCCTGGCTGTCGCCTTCTGCCTGGCGCTGATGGCCTTCCTGTCGGCCATTACCTGGCTGGCCTTCGGCATCTGGCTGGCCATCGGCCTGGTGGTGTATTTCGGCTACTCGCGCCACCGCTCCGAACTCGGCAAAGCGAAGTAAGCTGCAAGCTCTCCCCATGAAAGCCCGCAACCGCGGGCTTTTTTTATTGTTGCGCGCCTACCACGAAAAGTAGCGGGGCTGCCGGCAATCTGTAACACTTGGCCCCGTAGTCAGCTTGTTCATACCACTAATAACGGGAGAGAGCATGACGATGAAAAGAATGTGCAGCGCGCTAGCCGCGCTTTCAGCAGCCAGTTTCGCCATCCAGGCAGGCGCCCAGGAATCAGGCCCTACCGTCACCATCAGCGGCTTCGGCACCGCCGCCCTCACCTCCACCGACACCAACGACGCAGAGTTCATCCGGCCCAACCAGGCTTCCGGCGTGAAGAAGGATTGGCGCACCGGGGTCGATTCGAACTTCGGCATCCAGGCCACGATCAAGGTCAACGACATGATTTCGTTCACCGGCCAGGGCCTGGTGCGCAAGGATGCCATCGACCATTACCGCGCCCAGGCCGCATGGGCCTTTGCCAAGTTCAAGATCAACGATGACTTCAGCGTGCGGGTCGGGCGCATGGGCGCGCCGATCTACATGATTTCCGACTTCCGCAACGTGGGCTACGCCAACACCATGCTGCGCCCGCCGGCCGAAGTCTATCGCCAGGTCACGCTCGACTCCTTCGACGGCGCCGACCTGCTGTACCAGCACAGTTTCGGCGATACCTCGCTGAGCGTGCAACTGGGCACGGGCCGCGCCGACGTCGACCTGCCGTCGCAGACCATCGAATTCCGCAAGGCGATCATGCTGCACGTGGTGGCCGAAAACGGCCCGTTCACGCTGCGCTTCGGCCGCGCCCAGGCCGACTTCAGCCTGGTCGACAATCCCACCCTGGCCGGGCTGCTTACCACGCTGCGCACTGTCGGGCTCGGGACCGTGGCCGACATGATGCCGGCGCGAGACGTGAAAGGCACTTTTACCTCCGTCGGCGGAACGATGGACTGGAAGAACGTGGTGCTGCAAGCCGAATACGCGATGCGCCGCACCGATACGCTGCTGGTGCAGGACACCAATTCCTGGTACGCCATGGCCGGCTACCGCTTCGGCAAATTCCTGCCCTACTACTACCACGGCAACATCACGCAGAAATCGCCGCGCAGCGTGGCGGGCATGCCGACCTCCGGCCCCCTGGCCCCGATCACTTTCGCCATCAACGGGCCGGCCGGTCTGGCGAAAGCCGCGCTGCAATCGTCGGATGCGATAGGCATGCGCTGGGACTTCTACAAATCGCTGGCCTTGAAAGTCCAGGTCGACCACATCAAGCCCAAGGATGGGGCAGGCGCCTTCATCAATCCCGCGCCGGGCTTCCAGGGGCCGGTGAACGTGTATGCCGTAGCACTCGACTTCGTGTTCTGAGGAGGCAGCCATGGACAAGCGAATCAAGCCGCTGCTTGCCGCAGCGATGATGTGTGCCGCCCTGCCCGCGCTGGCAGCCGAAATTGTGGTGATCGTGAATGCGAAGAATCCGGCCTCGCGCATGTTCAGCGAGCAGGCGGCCCAATTCTTCCTCGGCAAATCAACCCTGTTCACGCCGATCGAACACACCGAAGGCCCGCTGCGCAATGAGTTCAGCCAGAAGGTGCTGGGCAAGGACAGCGCCCAGGTCAAGGCGCAGTGGTCGAAGCTGGTGTTTACCGGCAAGGGCACGGCGCCCAAGGAATACGGCTCCAGCGCTGAAGTGAAGAAAGCCGTGGCCGCCGACGTCCAGGCCATCGGCTATATCGAGAAGTCCGCCGTCGACGACAGCGTCAAGGTCATCCTCACAGTGCAGTAAATTGGCACAATCGCGGCGGCCCGCCCGCCGCGATGCTGCCGCTCGTGCGATGATGAGCGCAATGCGCCATCCCGTCCTTACCTACATCATCGCCATGCTCATGCTGAGCACCCTGGGCATCTACGTCCAGGAGGCGGGCCTCGATCCGGTCACTACCGTATTCTTCCGCTGCGCTATCGGCGCCGTGGCGCTGGCGCTTTACTGCGCCTGGAAAGGCATGTTCAGGCGTGCCAATATGCCGCGGCGCGCGTTTGGGCTGGCGGCCTTCAGCGGCGTGCTGATGGTGATTAACTGGGTCACTTTCTTCGAGGCCATCCGCCGCATCGGCATCGCTGTCGCCACCATCGTTTTTCACGTGCAGCCCTTCATGGTGCTGCTGCTTGGCGCCCTCCTATTGCGCGAGCGGCTGGCGGCCAACAAGCTGGCCTGGGTGGCAGTGGGCTTCGGCGGCCTGGCGCTGGCGTGCGGCGTGCGTTTCGATGAACCGATGGACGCCAATTACCTGCTCGGCATCGGCAGCACCCTGACCGGCGCCCTGGCCTATGCCGGCGTGACCCTGACCACCAAGTCGATGCGCGGCACCCCGCCGCATTTGACTGCCCTGGTGCATTGCATGACCGGGGCGCTGCTGCTGGGCGCTTTCAGCACCATTCCGGCGGAAGGCCTGAGCGCCGCGCAATGGGGTTGGCTGGGCACCCTGGGCCTGGTGCCGACGGCGATCGCCTACGTCATGATCTACGGCGCCACGCCGCGCATGGAGACGGCGGCGATTGCGGTCCTGACGTTCATCTATCCCGCTGCGGCGGTGTGCTGGGACTATGTGGTCTACGGCCACCTGATCGGCGGGTGGCAAGTAGCTGGCTTTGCCCTGATCGTTCTTGCCAGCCTGGGAGTCAACCTGGACTGGCGACTTTCTGTCGGAAAACTTTACAACTGGTAAATGCTTCTTACATAAGTTATTGATTTGTTTGCGTGGCACAAGATTTGCTTTTGGGAATCCCTGTTTGATCAACAATAACTTGGGACACCTACATGAAATTCAAAGCAGTTCTCGCAGCGCTCGCGGTAGCAGCCGCCATCCCAGCGTCGGCAACCGTGCTCTACTCTAATAATTTCGAATCGAATGCAAACGGCTTCACCGGCGCCGGCTTCCTGACCGGCAGCCAGGGCTACAGCCAATTCGGCTTCGGCCAGCAAATGCTGCGCAACGACGCCGCCGGCAATCCTGCCGCGGCTTCGGTCCTGAACCTGAATTTTGGCGGCGCGGTCAACGCTGCGACACTGAAGCTGTCCTTCGGCGCCATCGATTCCTGGGATGGCAACAACTGCTGCGGCCCGGATTACTTCAATATCCGTGTCGACGGCAACCTGCTGTACCAGCAAAACTTCGACACCTTCGGCGCTGCTGCGTCCGACTCGCACCTGACCTTGCTGGCCAACCATACCCACCTGGGCTTCTCCGGCTGGGAAGACCAGGCCTATGACATGAGCTTCAACCTGGGCAACCTGGCCGCAGGCGCCCACACCATCGAGTTTTTCGCTTCCGGTAATGTGTGGCAGGCCGGTGCTGACGAGAGCTGGGCAATCGACAATGTCAGCCTGGATGGCGAGCGCGCCGTTCCACCAGCGGACGTGCCGGAGCCGGTCAGCGGCGCCCTGCTGCTGGGCGGCCTGGGCGCAATGGCCCTGGCACGCCGCCGTCGCCGCGATTAATCTTCTGTAAGCGCATCACCCCGGCGCGCCGAACATCGCTTCGGCGCGCTGGAACAGGATCCACGAAGTAGCCACATATTTGTCGCCGCTGCGCGATACATTCCCTTTGTGCGTATGGGTGAAGCCGGCCGGCGCGATGATCAGCCGGCCCTGCCGCGCTTCCACCTTGCGCTGCTGGTAGTAGAACTCCGTCTCCCCGCCTTCCGCCACGTCGTTCAGGTAGAACTGGAACAGCAAGGCGCGGTGCAAGGTTTCGCAACTCGCGTTCTGCGGATAGATCTCGGAATGCCAATGATGGTAGCCACCGCTATCCTGCAGATACTTTTGCACGTTGATCGGCCCGCAGCGATACATCGACTGGATCAGCTCCGCCAGGTAAGGCCGGCCGCAGCGTTCGAAATTATCGATATTGAGCGTGACCGGCTGGCCGCTCTCCGGGTCGGCGCCCCGCGGCGACAGGGCCCCGGTCAGCAGCATGCGGTACTTGTCCATGTAGGCCGACAAGTGGGTCAGCACGCTGGCCATCATCAGGTTGGACACGTCGTTCCAGTCGGCATGCTGGCTGATGGTCAGGTCGTAGCTGTCCTTCTTGGCCACGTCCACGCCCTGCCCGGTCTTGCCGCGCACGGCTTTGCCGCTGGCCTCGAAACGCGCCAGGATTTGCCGGCACTGGTCGGGCGTCAGGGCGCCATCGTAGATTTCAATAAAGTCGTCCATGCCGGGCAGCATACGGCAAATCTGGCTTTCGTTTGTTAAGTTTGAGACATGCAAGTGCGAAGTGTCCCATTCTTAACAAATCTGTATGCCAAATTCCACACCCCGCTACAAATGGAGACATTTTGATAGATTTATTGCGTTTTCCTCCATACACTCAGTCGAGTCGAGCGCAAAACGTTTGCGTTACGGCAAATAAAATTCGCGCCGAACAACGGCCCGGGGACATACACCTTACACAAGAGTGGGAGAATTTCCATGGTTCAAAAGCAATTCCAGGTTTCGAAAATCGCTGCCGGCGTGAAGCTGCTGGCTGCTGTTGTAGCTGTCGGTGCAGCTGGCCAGGCCTTTGCCGCCAACGACACCACCCGCGTCATCGTGCAATTCCAGCCAGGCAAGGCAGCCGCCCTGAAGTCGGCCGTCGCTGCTGCCAAAGGCAACATCAAACATGAAATTTTCGGCATGGACGCGATGGCGATCGAAGTGCCGACCCAGGCGATCAAAGGCCTGGAACACAACCCGAACGTGATCCTGGTTGAAGAGGACGTCAAGCGCCAGCTCTTCGCCACCACCTCCCCATCGACCGGCACCCCATACCAGCTGGGCCAGCTCGTACCGTGGGGCATCAAGGCTGTGCAGGCTGACCAGCTGTCCGACGCCAACACCTCCAACCGCAAGGTCTGCATCATCGACTCCGGCTACGACAACGCCCACGAAGACCTGAACGGCAACGTAGTGACCGGCGAGTACGACTCCGGCACCGGCAACTGGAATACCGACGAAAACCACCACGGCTCGCACGTTGCAGGCACCATCGCCGGCATCAACAACGGCCTGGGCGTGGTTGGCGTGAACCCGAACAAGAAACTGAAGCTGCACATCGTCAAGGTGTTCGGCGCTGACGGCTGGGCCTACTCCTCGACCCTGGCTACCGCTGCCAACAAGTGCGGCGCAGCCGGCGCGAACGTGATCTCGATGTCCCTGGGCGGCGGCCGTTCCAGCCAGACTGAAAAGAAAGCCTTCGACACCCTGCAGACCAAGGGCGTGCTGTCGATCGCTGCTGCCGGCAACGACGGCAACACCGTGGTGTCCTACCCAGCAGGCTACGCCAGCGTGATGATGGTGGCTGCCGTGGACGAGAACAAGCAGTGGGCGACCTTCTCGCAGTACAACAGCAAGGTTGAAATCTCCGGCCCAGGCGTGGCCGTGCTGTCGACCGTGCCGATGGGCGCCGGTTCCGAGTCCAAGCTGTCGGTAGGCTCGACCGTGTACACTCCAGGCGACATGGAAGGTTCGCCGAAAGTGTCCCGCACCGCTGCACTGGCCGACTTCGGCCTGGGCGATGCAGTCAACAGCGCCGTGTCCGGCAAGGTCTGCCTGATCCAGCGCGGCACCGTGGACTTCGCCACCAAAGTTTCGAACTGCCAGGCATCCGGCGGCGTCGGCGCGATCGTGTACAACAACGCAGCCGGCGGCTTCGGCGGCACCCTGGGCACCACCGTCACCACCATCCCTTCGGTCACTGCGACCGATGTTGACGGCGCAGCGATGAAGAACCAGCTCGGCCAGTCCGCAACCGTGGAAGTGAAAGCAACCAACTACGCCTTCTACGACGGCACCTCGATGGCTACCCCGCACGTATCGGCAGTGGCAGCGCTGGTATGGTCCTACTTCCCAACCTGCACCGGCTCGCAGATCCGCGCTTCCCTGACCAAGTCCGCGCTGGACCTGGACGTGGCAGGCAAGGACAACAAGACCGGCTACGGCATGGTGCAAGCCAAGGCAGCCTACGACCGCATCCAGTCCCTGGGCTGCGGCAACTAAGTTACCGCTTTCTCCAAAGCACGAAGGGCGCCTTGCGGCGCCCTTTTTTTATTCGGGGTCAGGTCTGTCAATCGGACAGGTAGCGCGATCGTTTGATCTAGCTCAATACGGGAAAACAGCGGATTTTAAGTATTGAGATTTATCAAAGAATCGATCTGAATGTCCAAATGACAGACCTGACCCCGACTTTATTATTGGAAGCGCTCGTTTCCGACGATGGCGATATTGCGTACGCCGAGCCGCTGTGCCGTGGACAGCACGCCAGCCACCACCTTGTACGGCGCGAGGCCGTTGGAGCGCAACTGGATGCTGTCGTCGCCTTTCAGCGCCGCCAGCTTTTCTTCCAGCGCTGCGCGGCTTGCGAGCTGGGCGCCGTTCCACCATAGCGTGCCGTCGAAATCGACCTCCAGCGTCTGGGCCAGTTTTTCGATGGCGCCGCTGGACCCCGGCATGTCCATGCCGATGGCGTGGTTGGCTTTGGGGATGGTGACGATCAGCATGATGATCAGGACCAGCATGACGTCAATCAGCGGCGTCATGTTCAGCTGGTTCAGGGGCTCCGCTTCAGTCGATGCGGATGATGCGGACAGTGCTGCAGCGCGTGAATAACGCATGGTGCCTCCTCAGGTTAGTGTTATCAAAACGAACAACTCCGGAGTGAGGCCAATATACCGCGTGGAAACAACAGTTGCGAAAAGATTAGAAGGAGCCCTCTAACTCCACCCAGGTTGGCGCGTGGTCGCTGGGCTTTTCCCGTCCCCGCACAACGCGGTCGACTTCCGCCCCGCGCAAATGCGGCGCGAGCACTGGGTTCAGCAGCAGATGGTCGATGCGCAGCCCGGCGTCGCGGCCGAATGCGTTGCGGAAGTAATCCCAGAAGGTGTAGATCTTTTCGTCGGGATGCATGGTGCGCAGGGCGTCGGTCCAGCCCTGGCCGACAAGCTTGGCGAAGGCGGCCCGCGTTTCGGGACGGAACAGCGCGTCGTCAACCCAGCGTTCGGGCTTGTAGACATCGAGCTCGGTCGGCATCACGTTGTAGTCGCCTGCCATGATGACCGGCTTCTTCGATGCCACCAGTTCTTCGCCACGCGCGATCAGGCGATCAAACCATTTGAGCTTGTAGTCGAATTTGGGGCCCGGCGCCGGATTGCCATTCGGAAGATAAAGGCAGGCAACCATCAGCTTGCCCACCATCGCTTCAATATAGCGGCTCTGCACATCTTCCGGGTCGCCCGGCAAGGCGCGGCCCAGTTCCACCGGCGTCGTTCCGCGCGCCAGGATGGCTACGCCGTTCCAGCTTTTCTGGCCGTGCCAGACGGCGCCATAGCCGGCGTCATTGATCGCAGCTTCGGGGAATTTTTCGTGCGGGGCTTTCAACTCCTGCAAGCACACCACGTCAGGCTGGGTTTCATTCAGCCATTGCAGCAGCGCCGGCAGGCGGGCCCCGATTCCGTTGATGTTGAAGGTCGCAACTCGCATGGCGACCATTATGCACAAACAGGATCAGTTGCGGCGCATGACGATGGCCGGCAGGCGCCGGCCGCCAGCGGATGCGAAATAATCTTCGATTTTGCCGATTTCGGCAAAGCCTTCGGCGCGGTAAATGCGTCGGGCGGCGTCCCATTCCGGGTTGACGATCAGGATCGAACTGCGCAGGCGTGGATGGCGGGCGAACATTTCGGCCAGGGCGTCGCGGAACAGCCTGTGCCCCCACCCCGTGCCGCGTGTCGCGGGATCGACCACCATGGAGGAAATGTAGACTTCCTCGCCTTGCAGCATATGGGTCTCGGCCGCCGCATGGTTGCGCGCGAACCGCGCCGGATCGAAGCCTTGCTCCAGCGGCCAGAATTCGGCGCAGAGATAGCCATACAGGCGCCCTGCTTCGCCGGCCAGGACCCAGCACCCTTCAGGCGCGGCAGACAGGCGCTCGGCGAACGCCTCCTCGGTCTCCTGGATCGCTTCCGCAAAGCCGGCTCGTTCGAGCCGCATGATTTCGGCCATGTCGGCCGCCACGGCTGGCCGCAGGGTGTACGGCATTACTGCTGCTTGGGGCAGCCTTGCGCCACGCTGCGCACCTTGAAGGCGGCAACGGATTCGCCTTCGGTCACGACTTTCAGGCAGATGCCGTCATAGGAAACGAAAAAGTGGGTGCATTGGCCGCTGGCGGCTTCGCAGGAACGCAGCTCGGGGAACTGGCCCTGGAGCTGGCGCTCCCATTCGGTCGCGGCATTGCGATGGTCGGCGCGCCAGCCCGCATCGATCACTTCCTTGCGGGCCTTGGCGTATTTCATACCCACGAGGTTGTCCCACGTATTGGCCGGCTGGGGGGTGGCGGCGGCAGTACCGACGGCCAGGGCCATTGAAATGGCCGTTATCAATCTGGTGACATTCATGAATTGTTCAGGAATATTATTAAGAACTAAATCAATTATGCCATGCAGAAAGAAGACCCCGCCAGAGTTATATACAACATTTCAGGGTTTCGTGACGCACACTACAACCTTGCCGAAATTGCTGCCGCGCAACAAGCCAATCAACCCTTCCGGGGCCCGCTCCAAGCCGTCCAGGACGTCTTCGAACAGCTTGATCTGGCCCGTAGCGACCCAGGCCGACATGTCCCGGGCGAAGTCTTCATAGCGGGTTTCATAGTGATCGAGGATAACCATGCCCTGCATCAGGATGCGCTTTTGCAGGATGGTCGACATCACTTTCGGCAGCCGGTCTGCCTCTTGCGACGCACCATTCTGGTTGTATTGGGCGATTACGCCGATCACCGGCACACGTGCGCCGATGTTCAAAAGAGGCAACACTGCGTCGAACACGGCCCCGCCCACGTTTTCGAAATAGACGTCGATCCCATCTGGCGCGGCTTCGGCCAGCTTTTGCGCCAACTGCGGATCGTGGCGGTCCAGGGCGACGTCGAAACCCAGTTCATCCCTGGCGAAGGCCACTTTATCGGCGCCGCCGGCGATGCCAATCACGCGCGCGCCTTTCAGCTTGGCCAATTGGCCGACGATGGAACCGACCGCACCAGTCGCTGCCGCCACCACCACAGTTTCGCCTGGCTTGGGCTGGCCGATATCGAGCAGGCCGACATAGGCGGTGAAGGCCGGCATGCCCAGGCCGCCCAGCGCCAGCGAGGGTTGTTTCATGTCGCCCAGGGCACGCAAGTCGCGGCCATCGGACAGCGCGTAGTCCTGCCAGCCCGCGTTGCCGAGCACGATCTCGCCGGCCGTGAAGCCTGGATGGCGCGATGCCACCACGCG
>CAMLSG010000162.1 GCA_946482635.1 uncultured Duganella sp. | reverse complement strand
ATCGGCACCAGTGTCAGGTAGAACGCGAAATGCCCGCTGAAGGCGCCGAATACATAGCCGGTGATCAGCGAACCGGTGGTGCCGCCCAGCGCGGAGAATATCACCAGCAGGCCGGTCATCGCCGAATGCTGGTGCTTCGGCAGGGAACTGAGCATGACCGAATTGATTCCCGGGTAGACCGGCGCCATGAACAGTCCAATCAGCGGGAAGACGAATGCGGCCAGCGGCGCATCGCGCCATCCGGCATCGGCAGGGACCACGACGTCATGGGTCATCGGCAAAGCAACCAGCACCACGGCCGCCATGCCGAGCAAGCAGGCGTTCATCACGGGGTACCAGTTCATGCGGCGCATCAGCACGCCGGCCGACAAGCGGCCGGCGGCCAGGCAGGCCGCGAAGATACTGGTGACCTGCACGCTCATCGCGGCCGGCAGGTGCAGGATCTCGTTGTTGAAGGTCGGCAGCCAGGTGCCCACGCTCTGCTCGATCAGCACGTACAGGAAAGCAGTCAGGACGAACACGCACACCAGCGGCTTGAAGAACAGCTTGAGCATGGCAGCGAATTCCTGCGCCAGGCTGCGCGCTTCCGGCGGTGCGGCGAGGCGTTCATCGAAAGGCGTTGCCAGCAACAGAATGAAAGTCAGCGCACACAGGCCGGCCAGCACCCAATAGACGTGCAGCCAGCTCTGCGACCGCGGGTCGGCCGAATCAATGAAGAAGCTGAACACCCAGTAGGCGCACAGCACGCCAACCATGAAGAAGCCTTCCAGCGTATTCATGATCCCAGCATGCTGGCGGCGGTCGGCGGCGATCAGGCCGAGCGTGGAATATACCGACACCTTCACCAGCGCGAACGAGATGCCGACACACAGGAACAGCATCTTGGTGGTCAGGAAGGACGGCAGCAGCGGCATCGCCAGCGCGGCGCCGGTCACGATGGCAAGCCCCGCCAGCATCGCCTTCTTGTACCCGATGCGCGGCAGGAAGCTGGCCACCAGGAAGGACACCACGGCAATCGGCAAGTCCTTGAATCCTTCCAGCACGCTGGCGGCGGATTTGCTGACGCCGTAGTTGTTGATGACCTGCAGGATCACCGTGCCAACGCTGTTCAACAGGATGGCGAACGTGAAATAGATCAGGAACAGGACCCAGGTGATGCGCCGGTTTTGCATAGTGTCTCCATTATATTTTTGAATTGTTCCAGGCCCGGGATCACCGTGTCTGCCTGCCACAGCGTGGCCGCCTGGCCTACGCCGATGGCAACCATGCCGGCCGCCTTGATGGCGGTCACGCCGGCAACGGCGTCCTCCACGCCAACGCAATCGGCCGGGTCTACGCCCAGTTCCGACGCAGCGCGCAGGAAGATTTCGGGATCGGGCTTGCCGCGCGCGATCGTCGCCGCGTCTACGACATAGTCGAACTTGTCAGTGATGCCGAGGCTTTCCAGCACCGTGAAGGCGTTCTTGCTCACCGACGCAAGGCCCACCTTCAAGCCTTGCGCGCGGCACCAGTCGAGCGCTTCCACTGCGCCGGGCAGCAAATCGGCCGGCGACATTTCCGCGATGAGCGTTTTGTAGTGCTCATTCTTGGTGTCGGCCAGCGCCAGCTTTTCCGCATCGCTGTAAGCGCGCGGCGCGCCGGCCAGGATCAGCTCCAGTGAACCCATGCGGTCGATGCCTTTCAGGTTTTCGTTGAAGGCTTCGTCAAAGTGCACCTGCTGCGACTGCGCCAGCTGTTGCCAGGCGAGGAAGTGGTAGTGGGCGGTATCGGTGATCACGCCATCCAGGTCGAAGATTACGGCTTTCATGCAAGCTCCTGTACCGGCGCTGCCGGGGTAACGGTGACGGGCGCGCCGCGGTGCTGGAAGGACAGCGCCTCGCCGCGCAGCAGCGTGTATTGGGTGCGGCCAGTGCTGACGCGCACCTGCAGCAGGCTGCCATGCAGGTGGATGCGGAACTGGTAGTGCTGCCATTGCTTCGGCAGCGTGGGCGCGAAGCGCACCTCGCCGTTCACCACGCGCATGCCGCCAAAACCATACGCCACGCCGAGCCAGGTGCCGGCCATGGCGGCGGTGTGCACGCCGTAATGGGTATTGCCGTGCGTGTTGTCCAGGTCGAGGCGCGCGGTTTCCATGAAGTAGTCGTACGCCTTGCCCTCATACCCCACTTCGGAGGCGATGATGCTGAAGATGCAGGACGACAGCGAGGAATCGTGCGTCGTCACCGCTTCGTAATAGTCGAAGTCGCGCTTTTTGTCTTCCAGCGTGAACTGTTCGCTCAACAGCAGCAGCGCCAGCACCACGTCGGCCTGCTTGCAGACCTGGTGGCGGTAGATCACCATCGGGTGGTAGTTCAACAGCAGCGGGTATTTATCGGCTGGCGTGTTCGCAAAATCCCACACTTTCTTGTCGAGGAAGCTGTCATCCTGCGGGTGGATGCCGAGTGTCGCGTCGTATGGTAGCAGCATCGCGGCGGCGGCGCGGCGCAGTTCTTCCAGCTCGCCATCTGCCAGCGCCACGGCGGCCGAAATGCGTGCCCACTCGAGCGGATGCTCGCGCGCGATGCGATCGGCGGCCGAGACGGCAAACTGCATGTGCAGCCTGGCCATCGCATTGGTGTAGTAGTTGTTATTCACCAGCGCGGTGTATTCATCCGGGCCGGTCACTTCATTGATCACGAATGCACCGGCGCGGTTGTAACTGCCGATGCCCAGCCAGATTCGCGCAGTCTCAAGCAGGATCTCGGCGCCGTACTGGAGCAGGTAGGCATCGTCGCCGGTGGCGTCCATGTACTGCTTGATGGAATAAGCCACGTCGGCATTGATGTGGTACTGAGCAGTACCGGCCGGGAAATAGGCCGAGCACTCCTCGCCGGCGATGGTGCGCCATGGGTACAGCGCGCCTTTGGCATGCGACATCTGGCGTGCACGTTCGCGCGCTGCCGGCAAGCCGGCGTAGCGGTACTCCAGCAGCTTGCGGGCGATTTCAGGTTTGTTGTACAGGAAGAAGGGGAAGATGTAGATCTCCGTGTCCCAGAAGTAGTGCCCTTCATAGCCTTCGCCCGTCACGCCCTTGGCCGAAATATTGGTCTTGCCGTCGCGGCCCACCGACTGCAGCAGGTGGAACTGGTTGAAGCGGATGCCTTGCTGGAGCGCGTCGTCGCCCGCCACTTCCACGTCGGCCTGCGCCCAGAAGTCCGCCAGGTAGGCCTCCTGCTGCGCAGCCAGCTTGTCGAAGCCCAGGCCGCGCGCCGCTTCCAGTTCGGCGCGCGAACGCGCCATCAACTCGTCTTCAGCGTAGTCGCGCGAGCTGACATAGCAGCCGTACTTCACCAGCCGCACGGCTTGCCCGTCGTGGGCGTCAACCGAGTATGACTGCACCAGGCGCGAGCCTTCGGCACGCTGCGCGAAATCGTGCTGCGCATCGATGACCTGGGCGGCGGCCGTCACCAGCGTGAAGCCGCTGTTGTGGGTGCGCTGCTGCAGGGCGGCGAAATGCGGCGCCAGTTCAGTGCCGGCCAGCGCCAGCGCGGGGCCGGTTGTCGCCGAACCGACACGCGGGTCGTCGCCTGCCTCCAGGTTGCGCACCACGCCGTCGACCGTGCATTCCAGGCGCAGGGCGCCATCGAAACCCAGCGGCGTCACCGTGAACTCGATCGCAAACAGGTGCTTGCTGGCGAAGCTGACCAGGCGGCGGCTGCGTACAGCCACGCGGCGGCCGGAAGGCGCTTGCCACACGATGTCGCGCTCCAGCAGGCCGGTGCGGAAGTCGAGCCGGCGCTCGTAGCTCTCCACCCGGCCCTGCAGCAGGTCGAAACGCTCCTCGCCCACCCACAGCGCGATGCCCTTGGCGTTCGGCACGTTCAGCATGAACTGGTTGTTGCGCGCCAGGCCATAAGCGTTTTCAGGGTACTGGATCGGCTCCGATTCGTAGAAGCCGTTCAGGTAGGTGCCGTCCAGCGAAGTGCCGGCCGCGCCGGCATAGCCTTCTTCCGGCGTGCCGCGCAGGCCGATGTAGCCATTGCCCAGCGCGAACAGGGTCTCGTCCAGGAAATTTGACGCCTCATCGAAGGATGTTTCGCGGATACGCCAGGCATCGAGGGGGTAAGTGTGCTGCATCTTCATCCTTCTTTTCATTCAAACCGGTTTGGATTCGGTATAAAAAATTTTTAAGTAGCCCGCACGATAAGCGCGGTCGGCAAGGTTTCGGAAGTCACGGGACGCCCCTCCAGCAAGTCCAGCATCTTCTTCGCCAACAGCACGCCGCCATCGCGCAGGTACTGGTGCACGCTGGACAGCGGCGGCACGAAGCTCACTGCGCCCGGCGTATCGTCGTAGCCGATGACCGAGACCTGCTCCGGCACGCGCACGTCGCGCTCGGCCAGCGCTCGGATCGCGCCCATCGCCAGCAAGTCGCTGGCGGCAAACACGCCGTCGAACGACAAGCCCTTCTTCTTCAGCAGGGAATCTACGCAATCAAAGCCGGCTTCAAAGGTAAACGCCTTCGGCCGCATGATGTGCACGCTACCCTGCCCTCCCAGCGCGTCGATGAAGCCCGCGCAGCGTTCCTGCACCTCGGCGTGGTCTACGTCGCCAAGGAACAACACTTTCTTGCGCCCCAGTTCGATGAAGCGCTGGGCGACACTGATACCGCCTTTGCGGTTGTCACTGCCGACCACCACGGTATCGGAGCCCGCATCCGGCGCGCCCCACACCACCAGCGGCTGGCTGCGCTTTTTGAGCGCGGTCACCGCTTCGCCATGCGACCCCTGGCCCAGCAGGATCAAGCCGTCGGCACCTTGCACCGGGGCGGTATCCAGCAACTGGCGCGAGGTCAGCACCACGCTGTAGCCGGCTGTCGTCAGCTCCTGCGTGATCCCGCCCAGCAGTTCCAGCGGGTAAGGGTCGGACATGGGCCGGCCCTTTTCGGGTGTCATTTCCACCACAACTGCCACCGAGTACGAACGCCCCATGCGCAGGTTGCGTGCGCTCACGTTCAGGCGGTAGCCCTGGGCTTCCGCGATCTGGCGCACTTTCTCCCGCGTTTCTTCCGTTACGAGGGGACTACCACGCAGGGCGCGCGACACGGTGATTTTCGAAACCCCTGCCAGTTTGGCGAGGTCTTCCATAGTTTTATTGACAGCCATGCGGGGCATTATGACAGATTTCCAATCCCTGCAACAACAAAATGACATCGATAACATTTCGATTGACATCGATATCATTTCTTGTTTCAATGGTCAGGCCTTGGAAGCCGAATCACATAAAACGAAAGAAGAGACACGTATGAAAAACCATCGGAAGTTCCTGTTGTCGTCCATTTCCATCGCTGTACTGACCTTGATTGGCCAGGCCCAGGCCGCGGAACAGGAAGGCCAGCCAGCCACGGCGGAAGCCGCGCCAGCCCCGGCTGCGGCAGACGCCGCCGTCCAGAAAGAAATCCAGCAAGTGGTCGTGACCGGCGTGGCCTCGGCCCGCGGCGTGCGCAAGCTGGACTCCGCCTTCTCCATCACCACCGCGTCGGAAGAACAACTCAAGCAAGCCGCCCCGATCAGCACCGCCGACGTGATGAAGCTGGTGCCCGGCGCCTTTGCCGAATCGACCGGCGGCCAGTCCGGCGCCAATATCCAGGTGCGCGGCTTCCCGTCCGGCTCCGATTCGCCGTTCGTGTCGGTGCAAATGCAGGGCAATCCGCTGTATCCGGTGTCCACCCTGTCCTTCTTCGAAGGCTCCTCCGCCTTCCGCCTCGATGACACCATCGAACGCGTGGAAGTGCTGCGCGGCGGCCCGAGCACCATCTTCTCCAGCGGCCAGCCGGGCGCGACCATGAACTTCATCCTGAAAAAAGGCAGCGATACGCCGGAAGGCTCGGTGCGTTTCACCACCGGCACTGGTGAGCTGCGCCGCATTGACGTCTTCTATGGCGGCAAGATTTCCGATGGCTGGTACGGCACCATCGGCGGCTTCTACCGCAACACCCACGGCGTGCGCGATTCCGGCTTCCCTTCCGATGACGGCGGCCAGGTCACCGCTACCCTGACCCGCAAGCTGGACCAGGGCGAAGCGACCTTCTACGTGCGCCGCACCGACGACAAGAATGCCTTCTATACCGGCGTGCCGCTGATCTCCAGCGATGAAGGCCGCACCATCACCGAATTCCCGGGCTTCGATCCGCTCAAGGGCACGCTGATGAGCAACGAAATGCGCCGCTTCACCGTGGAAGCCGCGCCGGGCAAGACCCTCAATTACGACCTGGGCGACGGCCGCGGCCTGAAATCCACCGTGCTGGGCATGGAGTTCGAACAGGACTTCAATGGCTGGAACGTCTCCAACAAGTTCAACCATTTCGACGGCGACCTGAACACCATCGCCATGTTCACCGGTAACAACCCGCTGGCGATGTCGGCTTACAACACTGCCGCGCTGGCAGCAAATGGCGGCAGCACCGCCACCGCTACCTACCTGGATGGCACGCCGGTTGCCGGCGACCAGCAGGTGGTGCAGGCCGGCCTGTGGGCAGTCGAAAAGAAACTCAAATCCTTCACCGACGAGATCCGCGTCAGCAAGGAATGGATCAAGGACAACACCCTGACCGTGGGCGGCTACTTTGCCAACTACTCGTCGGACGACGTCTGGTACCTGGGCAGCAGCCACCTGATGACGGCCGTGCCGAATGCGCGCCTGATCAACGTCAAGCTGGACAACGGCGTCATTGTTTCCAACAACGGCAAGGATGGCAGCGTGTTCTACGCCCCGGTCGCTTCCTATGACGGCAGCAATACGGCGCTGTACATCGCCAACGAATGGAAGGTCAACGACAGGATCAAGATCGATGGTGGCGTGCGCCGCGAGCGCCAGAAACTGGATGCGACGATCTCCAACCTGGCTTCCGGTGACACCGACAACAATCCGCTGACCGTCTACAACAACAACACCTCGATGCCGACCGGCTCCAATACCGCGTTGAGCCGCACCGACTCCGCCAACAGCTTCACCGTCGGCGGCAACTACAAGCTGGCCAAGGACATGAGCGTGTTCGCCCGCGCCAATATGGGCCACACCTTCATCGCCTTCGACGACCTGCGCAATGCCGGCACCCAGGCCAAGGTGGACGACCGCAGCTTCCTGCCGACGCCGAAGATCAAGCAATACGAAGTGGGCTTCAAGACGGCGGGCCAGTTGTACAGCGCCTACATCAACTACTTCCACACCGACTTCGAAGGCATCGCCTTCCAGCAGATCCTGTCGAACGGCACCATCCTGAACTCGGTGTCCGGTTCCAAGGGCGATGGCGTGGAAGTGGAACTGGCGGTGCGCCCGATCCGCGACCTGTCGCTGAGCCTGTCCGGCAACTGGCAGGATTCCAAATACAAGGATAATCCGCTGACCGAAGGCAAGCTGGTGCAGCGCCAGCCGAAGCTGCAGTACCGCTTCACGCCGACCTACCGCATCCCGATGGGCGAAAACAATTCGCTCAAGCTGTACGGCACCTACACCTATGTGGGCGACCGCTGGGCCGACCAGTCCAACCTGCAATACCTGCCTTCGTACAAGACGGTGGACCTGGGCGCGCTGTACACCATCGGCGACAAGATCGAGATCCGCCTGAGCGGCAACAACATTACCAACGAGCTTGGCCTGACCGAAGGCAACTCGCGCCTGACCACGGGCGGCAGCGGCCCGATCAACGCCCGTCCATTGTTCGGCCGCAGCTGGGAACTGTCGCTGGCCTACCGCTTCTGATGTTGTAACCCTCCCTTAGCTTTCCCCTCCGGGCGTCGCAGGATTTTCCAAGGCTGCGGCGCCCTTTTTTTGCTTGCAAAGCGAGCTCTAGCATTCACCCCTGTTTTGGCCTAAGCTGACGAAGGTGCCTGAGTGAAAGGTTGCTTCGAAGGGTAGATCGTGGTCCCGCTGAATTCCGTCAACTCCCTGCAGACTGCCGTGGCATTTGCTGAGCGCAAGGTGCAGCAGGATCGCGACCAGGTCGCCCAGGACGAAGACCGCCTCGATCTAAGCCGCGCAACCCTTGAGCGCGACAACCAGGAACTATCCCGCAACCAGCTCGAAAGCCGGCGCGCCGAAGCCGCCGCTACGCCCGCCCGCGCCACGCCCCGCCTCGACAGCGCAATCGAGCAGCGCATCCCGGCCGGCGTGCTGCCCACGCCGCCGACCACCAATACGCTGGGCCAGGCGATCGGAAAGCTGATCAGTATTGCAGTCTGATCAGGGTTTCCCCACCGGTGGCTGCAGCCGAACCAAGGCCCGGGCCGCAGGCCCATAGCCACCCGCTGCCGAACGCTGGTATAACGCGAGCGCGCGCGCATTATCCTGAGGCAGCAGTTCCCCCTTCTCCAGTGCCTCGCCCAGGGTGAACTGCGCCAACCGGTCTTGTTTGTCGGCCGCCGTCTCCAGCAGTTCCAGGCCCCGCTGCGGTTCGCCGCCTTCACGCAATAGCCAGGTGCCCAGCATGCCCATGGCCATGGTGTTTCCCTGCGCGATGGATTTTTCCAGCAGTGCACGGCCGCGCACCGGGTCTTGCTCCCTGTCCCGCCCGCTCAACAGAGACATGCCCAGGGCCATTTGCGCCTGGGCGCGTCCTTGGGCCGCAGCTTTTTCGGTCCAGGCCCAGCCTTCATCAGGGTCTTTTGCCACGTTGTCTCCCACCACCAGCATATATCCCAGCGCTTCCTGGGCGGCGGCCAGTCCCGACTCGGCGGACTGGCGCAGCCAGCGCAGGGATTCTTCGCGGTTGCGTTCGGTACCGTGGCCACCCGCATAGGCGCCGCTCAGGCGGTACATGGCTTCCGCATCGCCTTGCTCCGCCAGCGACTTGTCCTTCACGAAATCGGCCTTGATTTGCTGCGGCGTTCTTTTCGCCTCGAGCGTCCAGACATACTGCATCCTGGTCCAGGTCGGTTCTGTGCGGCCTACGCTTTCTGGCGGCGTAAACTGGCATTTGGCCAGGCCGTCCTGTGCCGCAAGGTCCAGCTGCAGGTGTCCACTCGACTTGTCAACGCGCGATTCCAGCACCTTGCCGTCCAGGCCGACCAGGAAGGCCAGCGTGACCGTGCCGACCTGTTGCTTGCGCAACGCTTCCTTCGGCCATTCAGGCTTGGCGCAAGTCTTCAGGTCAGCGGAAATCTGCTTCGCGGCACTCCGGTCGATACGCCCGACTCCTTCCGCCCGGGCCGGCAGGATAAGCAGGCTGGCCAGCAGCAGCGGCAGGGTTTTCAGTGAGGTCATGATAGTCACTTATCAGGAAGTTAACATTATCCTCACTGTAACATGACTCCCCTTGTCGTGGCAGGGACCACAATTTCAAGAATTGCTGATAGGGCTTCATGGCGTCCTCCACCAGGCGCCCGTGGCCTGCGGCTGGGCGATATCAAGGGCCTCGCCGATCATCGGCGTAGCCAGGGTCTGGCCGCGCGCGGCGGCCAGTGCGGTGATCTGCTCGAAAGGATCGTCCCAGCTGTGCATGGCCAGGTCGAAGGTACCGTTGTGGATCGGCAGCATGACCTTGCCGCGCAGGTCGATGTGGGCCTGCATGGTTTCCCTCGGCTGCATGTGGATGTCCGGCCAGTTGGGATCGTAGGCGCCGGTTTCCATCAAGGTCAGGTCAAACGGGCCGAAGCGCTCGCCGATTTCCTTGAAGCCCTTGAAATAGCCGGTATCGCCGCTGAAGAAGACCTTCAGGCCGCCGCTCTCGATCACCCACGAAGCCCACAGCGTCTTGTTGCTGTCCCACAGGGTGCGACCGGAGAAATGTTGCGCCGGCGTGGCAGTCAGTGTCAGGCTGCCGGCCGCGGCCGATTGCCACCAGCCGAGCTGCTGGACCTTGGCCGCCGGCACGCCCCAGGACACCAGGGTGTCGCCAACGCCCAACGGCGCGAGGAAATGTTCGGTCTTGGCTTCCAGTTCGCGGATGGCAGCGTAATCGAGGTGGTCGTAATGGTTGTGCGACAGGATCACGCCCTTGATCGGCGGCAGGTCGGCAATGCTGACCGGTGGCGCATGGAAGCGTGCCGGACCGGCCCATTGCACCGGCGAAGCGCGCTTGGAAAACACCGGATCGGTCAGCCAGAACTCGCCATTGAGTTTCAGCAGGATCGTCGAATGGCCCAGGCGGAACAGGCTGTTGTCAGGCGCAGCCAGCAATTGGTCGCTAGTGAGTGCTTGCACCGGCAGCGCCCGGTTGGGCACCGTGCCGGCAGGTTTGTTGAAAGTGAAATCCCACAGCACCTGCACCATCTTCAGGAAACCGGGCTGCTGGCGCGGCGCATCGTTCTGGTACGCAGGGCGGGAATCGGCGGCGTTGTATGCAAGGCAAGTCATGATGATGATCGCTCCAGTCAGCAGGGTTCGTTTCATGTTCGGTCCGGATGAATTACACTACACAGTGTAGTTTCTACTTTGGGAAAAGTAAACTACCCGGTGTAAAATATTCTTTATGAACCAACCCGACAAACTCACCGACCGCAAGCGCGCCGCCATCATCACGGCCGCCATTGCCGAATTCCGTGCGCGCGGCTTCGAAGCCACCAGCATGGATCGCATCGCAGCTGCGGCCAACGTATCCAAGCGCACGGTGTACAACCACTTCGCCAGCAAGGACGAACTGTTCGAGCAAATCCTGCAGGAACTGTGGGATTGCAGTGCGGCCCTGAACGCGATCGGCTACCAGCAAGGCAAGCCGGTCAAGCCGCAGTTGATGGAGCTGATGCGCCAGAAAATGGCCATGCTGCGCGACGACTACTTCCTGGATCTGGTGCGCGTGGCCATTGCGGAAGCCATCCATGCGCCGCAACGCGCCGGCGACATGATGACCAAACTGGGCAAGAAGGAAGAAGGCGTGGCCAGTTTCCTGCGTGCGGCACAAGAAGACAAGGTGCTGAAAGCGGGCGACCCGGCCTTCATGTCGCATATGCTGCAAGGCCAGTTGAAGTCGTTCGCGCTGTGGCCGCAGGTGGCCATGGGCAAGAAGCCGCTGACGCCGCAGGAACAGGAGGCGGTCATCACCGCCACCGTCGAAATGTTCCTGTCCTATTACGGCATTAGTTGAAGCGCACCGCGTACACCGGCGGCAGCGTGGTGGAAATGGTTTGCCAGTGTTCGCCGCCATTGGTGGAGAGCCAGGCGCCGCCGGTGGTCGAGGCCATCAGCAAGGTCTTGCCGTCATCGGCCACCGCCAGCCCGTGGCGGTACACCAGGTCGTAGCAATGCTCCTGCGGCAGGCCGCCGCGCAAGGTCGTGAAACTGGCGCCGCCATCGGCCGTGCGGTTGACGGCCAGCGCTGCCTCCACCGGCACCCGCTGCTGGTCGGCCACGGCCGGCACGAACCAGGCTGTAGCGCCGTCGCGCGGATGCACTGCCACCGCGAAGCCAAAGCTCGACAGCGGCGCCGTGACTTCCTCCCAGCTTTCCCCGTTATCGCGCGAGCGCCAGATGCCGTTATGGTGCTGGCACCACAGCACGTCCGGCTCGGCTGCGCAGCGCACGATGCGGTGCGGGTCCTGTACCGCGCCGGCGTCCTGCATCTCGGGCGGCATGTAGCGCGCCGCCATGCCCTTGGTGCGCAGCTGCCAATGGGCGCCGCCATCTCGGGTCAGCCAGGCGCCGCCGCACGAAACGCCGACCAGCACGGAATTGCTGTCGCGCGGGTCGACACAGATGCTGTGGATGCCGGGCACGTCATAGCCGCCGCCAAACCATTGCGTGCGCTCGGGAACGTTCCACAGTGATTCCACCAGTTGCCAGCTTGCGCCGCGGTCGCTGGAACGGAACAAGCCGCCCGGCAGGGTACCGGCCCACAACACGCCGGGCTGGTCCGGGCCGCCCGCTTCCAGCGCCCAGATTTGCCTGAGGGTCCAGTCGACCTTGTCGCTGCTGTCCTGCGGCTTGGGTGGATAGGCCGGCACGGCGATTTCCTGCCATTCCGCGCTGCCGGCATCGCGCCGGTGCAGTTTGGCGCCGAAGTGGCCCAGGTTCAGGCAGGCGTACGTGGCGCCGTCGCGCGCATCGTGCAAGACCATCGACACCGGGTCGCCAAAAAAGGACTTGTCCTCTTCCAGCTTCCATTCGCCGTTGCGGTAAGCCAGCTCAAACAAGCCTTTGCGGCTTGCAATGAAAGCGCGGTCTGCCATGTCAACCTCCGGATAAAGCTTGCAGCACGTAGATCCTGGAATCACTGCGCAGCGGCTCGTCGAGCTCGCTGCGCTTGCCATCGATGAACACCACCACATTGGCGCGCAAGCGGCCCTGTTCGTCCAGCACGTAGGCGCCCAGGCGCGGATTGGGAGCGAACGCTCCATCCAGCGCAGCGCGCAAGGTGGCCGCCTGCGTCTCCAGGGTCGGAACCGGCAGGAAGCGCGCCAACTGCTGGGTGAAGATGATCTGGGC
>CAMLSG010000161.1 GCA_946482635.1 uncultured Duganella sp. | reverse complement strand
TTATGTTCGCTGGTGTTCGAGGCCACCTCGGCCAATGTGATGGATCTGTTCAATATCGACCCGCCGCAAGCGGAGTTGAAAGACCCGGCCATGCTGCCGGAAGACCATTTCATCGTGCGTGCACTGAAGCGCGCCTTCCCCGATGCCCTGACCTACCGCTGCGAGCCACGCACGCCAGACGCCGGCCTTGCTCCATACCTGCAGCAGGCAATGGCGCGCGACAAAGCGCAAGGCGGCAAAGGCGATGCTGTGGCCCTTCTGGATTCCTTCGGCAATCTCCTGCTGTGCTGCCACGGCCGCCAACAGGCGTCAGCGATTCGCACCGCTTTCATGGAGTGCACGCGGGCTTACGCGCAACTGCGCTACAAGCTGATGGAAGGCGCTGATGCGGCGACGCAGGCCGAGGTGCGCCACTACCTGGGGCACCCGAAAGACGGAACCTTCGTATTTGCCGTCGGCCCGGATGACAGCGCGTTGAGCTTCATGGCGCTCGGCGCTTACGGCTCGACGATGGAAGGCGCGCTGCCGCACAACAACCCGGCGCAGTTCCAGTACGTGCGCCCGGCGATGCAGGAGTCGGCGCTGCACGAGCTGTGCAGCCACCTGCCTCCGCTCTACCGCAGCCTGATCAAAATTCGTCCCACCCAGGTGGCGGATGCGGCCCTGGTCGCGGCAATCAACTGAGCATATTCGCGTCGCGCGCCAGCTGCCATTTACCGGCAGCATTTTTGCGGTACACCGACAGCACATTGCCTTCCTTGCGCATGGTCTCTCCGCCCGCCAATGGCGTAATGGCTACGCGCAGCTGCGTGCTGCAATAGGCGAGGCTGCCGCTGACTTCCACTTGCTGCACATCGGCATGGGATTCGACGCGATGCGATGCCAGAACGGCGCGCACGCCTTTCTCGAAGGCGGCACGGCCGCGCATGATGGGCTGGCCGGGCACGTAGAATTCGACGTCCTCCGTCATCAGCGGCAGGATGCGGTCGACTTCGGCGGCGAGGGTGGCACGGGTCCATTCCGCGACCAGGTCGCGTATTGCCTGTTCGTCGCTCATTCAGGCTCCCTCGAAGGATGCGCTGGCATCGTTCTGCATCATGCCGAAGATGTTGCCGTCCGGGTCCTTGGCGTAGGCCAGCCAGCCCACGCCCGGCACGGGCATCCTTGGCACGGCGACAGTGCCTTTGAGTTCTTTCAGCTGGGCCAATGATTTGTCGAGGTCTTCCACGTCGACGGTACAGACAAAGGCATTGACGGAGGCGCCTTCTTCCGGCCGCGGCCCCCGGCGCGGCAGCAAGCCGCCGTTAATGCCGGGCGCGCCGACTTCGCCGGTGCCGACCAGCCAGTATTCGCCGCCTTCCCATTTGGAAAAGCTCCAGTCGAACATCTTGCCGTAAAAATCGATCAGGGCTTGCGGTTCGCTGGCCTGGATCTCAAAGTGAACAGTGCGTCCCATCAGTGCTCCCAAGGGTCATAAGTGCCTATGCTCCACACATGCCCTTCGGGATCGCGACAGGTAAATCCACGGCCGCCGTAATCTTCGTCCTGCAAGGGCATCTCGATTGGCGCCCCGGCTTGCACGCAGCGCGCGTGCACCTCGTCGGCGTCGTTGACGACCAGGTAGGCGGTTTGGGTGACAGCTGATCCGATCTGGGCGGGCTGTTTCAGCAAACGGCCGTACTCGGTGTCAAAGATGGAGCTTAGCATGATCATGCCGTTGCCATAGGAAAGCTGGGCGTGGGCAATGGTGCCGTCTTCGTTGGGGACCACAAGCGCGGCCTTGAAGCCCAACGTTTTACACAACCAATCGATTGCGGCGGGCGCGTCGCGGTAACGCAGGCAAGGCATGATGGTCGCGCGCGTGGCCTTTGGAATCGTCATCGTTCTCTCCCTGAAAACGCAGCGTAGTCAGGACAATATAGACTAGCACCGTACAGGGGGCAAGCGAGCGCGGGCGCCTTACATTTGCTGGAATAAATGGGTGTTGCCGCGGCTGACTTCGAGTTCTTCCGTCGAGTTGCGCACGCGGACCATCTGGCGGCCGCGCAGGTCGCGCGTCACTTCGGCAATCGCGTCGACGCGCACGAGGGTGGAACGGTGGATGCGCCAGAATTCGTTCGGGTCCAGCTCATCTTCCAGTTCCTTCAAGGTCTTGCGGATCAGGAATTCGCCTTGCGCAGTCTGGACGCGCGTATATTTTTCATCGGCGCGAAAGAACAACACTTCCTTGGTCGAGATCATGCGCAGGCTGTTGCCGACCTGGGCCTGGATCCAGTGCAGGTATTCGGGTTGCGCCGGCGCGCCGGCCGGGCTGCGGCCGCTCTGCTGCAGGAGCTGGCTCAGTTG
The DNA here is from genome assembly GCA_946482635.1 of uncultured Duganella sp. The sequence goes on along the minus strand of CAMLSG010000161.1, from coordinate 10,267 downwards.
GCGCTCGATATTGTTGGGTGTCTTGCCGAGGCGAGATTGCAGGCGTTCGCAAGCCGTTTTCAAGCGCTCCAGGTTGACGGGCTTGAGCAGGTAGTCCAGCGCGCCCTGTTCAAAGGCCTCGATCGCATATTGGTCGTAGGCAGTGATGAAGACGATGTGGCAACGGTTGAACAGCATGCGCGCCGCTTCGATGCCGGTCAGTCCGGGCATGCGGATGTCGAGGAAGACGATGTCGGGCTGGTGCTGGCCGGCCAGCGCGATGGCTTCGATGCCGTTGGCAGCTTCGGCGACGATCTCCAGTTCAGGCCAGGCTTCATGCAGGCGCTTGCGCAGCATGTCGCGCATTGGTTCTTCGTCGTCGGCGATGATGGCGGTGGCTTTGGGCTGGGAGGTCATGGCTTAGGGCTTGGCAAAAATGTCCGGTGCGAACGGGATGCAGATGGTGGCGCGGCAGCCGCCGTCCATCGGCTGCTCGATCAGCAATTGGGCGCGCGTGCCGTACATCAGCTTCAGGCGCTCGCGTACATTGGTCAGGCCGACGCCGTCGCCGGCATAGGCGTTGAAACCGACGCCGTCGTCCTGCACGTCGACTTGCAGCACACTGCCGCTGACGCTGGCGCGAATGTCGATGCGGCCGCCTTCCACTTTCGGCTCGAGGCCGTGCTTGATCGAATTCTCGATCAGGATCTGCAGCATCATCGGGGGGAAAGTGGCGCTTTCCAGTTCCTGGGGCACGTCGATCGAGACGGACAGGCGCGATTTCATGCGGGCTTGCATGATGGCGAGGTAGGAGCGCGCCATCTGGATCTGGCGGCCCAGCGTGCCGTTGCCGCGCGAGCGCATCTGGGGCAGGGTGGCGCGCAGGTATTCGATCAGGTGGGTATGGATCTTGGCCGCTTCCGGCGGATCGGTCTCGATCAGCTGGCCGATCAGGGCCAGGGTATTGAACAGGAAATGCGGTTCGACTTGCGCCTGCAGGGCCGACATCTGGGCTTCCACCAGGCGCCGCTCCAGGCTTTCCGTGCCGGCTTGCGCGGCCGCCTTGCGCGCTTCGATTTCCGCCTTGCGCTTGCCGCCGGCGAGGATCTTCAGGCCGGCCGAGCCGATGATGAAGAAGGCAACCTGTTTCGGATGCAGCACGGGCGTCAGGCCGAGCAGGAAGGCGAGCATCCACGTCACTACCAGCTGGCGCAGGGGCACCTGGGCCAGCCAGTCGAAGAAGTCCCACCACAGGCTGCTGGCTGTGTCGCCAATCTCCCCGACGAAGGAGAGCACGCTGCGCGTCCGGTTACCCATGTTGCTTCTTGTCTCCAAAGGCGTTGATGGCCAGCTTGGCGATCAGCACGCCGATGAACAGGGTAATCGCCAGCGGCAGGATGGTCAGGAACAGCGCAATCACGATGCACATGCCGACGATGGCAGGCCAGGACATATGGTCCAGCGTGCGGACGAAGTGGCGGCCGATGCCGACAAAGGCTTGCCACACTTCTTTCACGGTTTCCTTGGCGCTTTTGTTAATCGTTTTCATCACTTCCTCCTTGGTTTCGATGATGCAACTGTACCGCTGCGCCTGGCAACAGTGGAGCGGCATCCGACGAAATGCACAGCGGGGCGGATGACCTGCGGTGGCGTGCGATGAACTGCTAGCGGGCTGCCAGCCAATCGGAGCGCAGCAGGCCGAAAAAGTCCGTGTCGCAGATCTCGCCATTGATGATCCAGCGCTCGCGCATATGGCCTTCGTGCACAAAATGCAAGCTCTTCAGCAGCTTGGCCGAGGCGGTGTTGCGCGGGTCGATGTCGGCTTCGATGCGGTGCAGGCGCAACACGCGGAAGGCGTAATCGATCAGGGTGGCCATCGCTTCCTGCATATAGCCTTTGCCCCAGAAGGCGCGGTCCAGCATGTATCCGATGTCGCAGCGGCGGTTCTGTCGATTGAAGCTGTACAGGTTGATGATGCCGGCCAGTTCACCGCCGACGTCCACGCCCATGCGCAGCAGTTCGCCGTTCTCATAGCCTGCCTGGGCGGCGGCGAAATAGGCTTCGGCCTGCTGCAGGCTGTCCCAGGGCGCGCTGCTCCAGTAGCGCATGGCATCGGGGTCGGAATACATGCGGTACAGCGCAGGCACGTCGGCAGGGGACAGGGAGCGCAGTTGCAGGCGCTGGGCGGTCAGGGTGAAGGGCGCAAATGCTGGCATGGAATGCAGGCTCCGGGAATTTTTTGCATTCTAGCAAGGCCTTGCCCACCGGGCGATGTGATGCTAGATTTGCAATATTTGAGCGATCGGAGGAATTCCGCATGCAACTCGGGGTATTTTCCCTCAGCCTGAACGTCAAAGACATCCGCGCCTCACGCGAGTTTTACGCCAGGTTCGGTTTCAGGGATTTTGGCGGCAACATCGACGAGAACTGGCTGATCATGAAAAATGGCGAACAGGTGATCGGCCTGTTCCAGGGGATGATCGAGAAGAATACCCTGACCTTCAATCCCGGCTGGGACAGCAATGCGCAACTGGTGCCGGGCTACACCGATGTACGCGAAATACAACGCCAGCTTGAGGAAAATGGCATAGCGCTGGCGGCGCGGGCCGACGAATCGGGCACCGGTCCCGCTTACATTATCGCCATCGACCCGGACGGCAATCCTATCCTGATCGACCAGCACATCTGATGCCAATGAAGATACGCCTGACAATGACCACCGCGGCGCTGGCGCTTGGCGCTGTCAGCGCCTTTGCCGTGTCGCCTTCGGAAGAACTGGCGCGGCAGGCCGACGCCTGGGATAAAGCGATCATTCGCAAAGACCGTGACGCCATTGCGGAAAACATGGCGGAAGACTTCCGCCAGATCAGCGCGCGTGGCGACGTGGCTGGCAAGGCGGCTTTCCTGGACGCGATCATGTCGCCGAAACTGGCGATCAATCCTTACGGCGTGGAAGATATGGATGTCCGCGTCTATGGCGACGTGGCGCTGGTGAGCGGCCGCACGCGCATGACCGGCAGCTATGAGGGCAAGCCATTCGGCAGCCATTACCGTTATATTGACGTCTACGTGCGCAAGGAAGGAAAGTGGCGCGTGGCCAGCGTGCAGATCACACCGATACCGGAGTAGAGCGATGAGCGACCGGCTGGATCTTACCCCTTCGAAGCTGGTTGCCATTGTCGATGCCCAGCTTGAACTGGCGCGGCTAGGGCCGGCCTTTGGCGCCGTCATGGATCTTGCTGCGGCCAAGGCCATGCAGCTGGCCGGCGCGGACGGCGCCGTGATCGAACTGGTGGAAGGCAGCGAAGTCGTGTACCGGGCAGCGCACGGCCTCGCGGAAGCCCAGCTTGGCTTGCGCATGCAGATCAAGGGCAGCCTGTCGGGCCTTGTGCTGACATCGCGCCAGGCTGCCACGTGCACCGATTCCGAAATCGACGAGCGCGTTAATCGCGAGGCTTGCCGGCGCGTGGGATTGCGGTCCATGGCGATCCTGCCGCTGCTGTTTGGCGACCAGGCTGGCGGCGTGCTGAAACTGGCGTGGCGCGAACCGCGTCCTTTCGATGAGGACGAAGTGCCGATAGGGCAGGCGATTGCCGACATGACGGCTGCACTGATGTTCCATGCCTCGCAAGAAGGTGCGCAGGCCTTGCAGCGCAAGGTGACGCAAGATCCTGCGACGGGGCTGCCAAACCGGTCTTCCTTTTACGAGCAACTGCGCGTGCGCGTCGACGATGCGATTGCGCATAACGGCCACGTGGGCGTGATGGTGGTGCGGGTGCGGCCGCAGCATCGCGACGTGATGGTCGAGATCTCCCGGCGGCTGGCCAGGGAATGCCGCGAGGGCGATGTCCTGGCGCGCTTGGGCGTCCATGAATTCGGCGTGATCCTGAGCGTAGCGGCGCGACGCTCCATTGTGCAAAGCCAGGTGCTGCGTTTCAAACAGGCTGCTACCGCAAGCGCCCTGCTGCTGCCAGGTGGTGAGAAGGTCGAACTGGCATTGCGTTTTGGCGGCGCGCTTTATCCAGAGGATGGCCGGGCAATTTCCGAGTTGCTGGCTGTTGCGCGCGAACGAGATTGAACCTCGACTTTCGGCAGGCGGGAGCCTACTATGAATGAACCGTCGCCTTGCCTGGGAGCGCATCGTGCAGACGCTATCGTGCCGGTTCGTTTGCGGTGCCTCCGTCCTCGCCGCGGCAGCATTCTCGCCTGTAGCCCTGGCGGCCACCGGGCCTTCACCTTCGTGATCTGGGCCGAAGGGCACGGCAACCGCCACTCGTCTAAAGCTTCGCCGGCATCAGGGAGGCTATCACCAGCCTGGTGATGGTTTCTTCTGCGTCGGCGAAATCTGTGCCGGTCAACTGCCCGGCGCCAAGCACCAGCTGCATCTGTGCGGCGAAGTCGGCGTAGGACTGGGTCATGGCCCAGATGGCAAACAAGAGGTGGGTGGCGTTGATGGGGGCGATGCGGCCTTCGCCAATCCAGCGCTCGAACACTTCGATATCCTTGCGCACCAGCGGCACCACGCGTTCGCGAATCTGCTCGCCATAAAGCGGCGCACCGCTGATCACCTCCATGGCGTAAACGCGCGATCCGCAGGGGTGCTCGCGAGAGAAATCCAGCTTGGCCTTGATGTAGGCGCGCAGTACTTCGGCCGGCTCGCCATCCGGTTCGGCGATATTGGCCATGCGTGCCAGCCACTCATCCAGCACGTCGTCCAGCACGCGCTGGTAGAGCGCCTGCTTGGTGGGGAAGTAGTACATCAGGTTCTGCTTCGACAGGCCGACGTTTTCCGCAATGGTGGCGACGGATGCGCCTTCGTAGCCGGATTCGGCAAATACGCGCACGGCTTCGGCGGCAATGTCCGCTTCCAGCCGGTCGCGGTTGATTACGCGGCGCAGTTTAGCTGATGCCATACTCCCTCCTGATTGACTGCAGGAAGTTCCGCAGTTGTGGGCTGTCCGAATAAGCGACGTTGAAGCGGAACCAGATGGAAGCCGGTTGCCGCAGCTGGAAAAATTCGCCCGGCGCGAGCAGGATGCCGGACTTCAGCGCCTGGTCGGCAAGCAGTTTGCCGTTGTATTCCGCTGTCGGCGCCTGCTGCCAGCCGGCGCTGACAAACATGCCGCCGCGCGGCCTGGCGATCGGCGTCAAACCGGCCAAGGCCAGCAGCTCGATGGTGCGCTCGCGGCCTTCCGCCAGTTGCGCCACCAGCCTTTCCACCATGCGCTTGTAGGGTCGTGCGGTGATGGCGTGGTAGGCCGCGCGTTCATTCACTTCGGATGTGGTGAGGCCGGCCAGCATCTTTACGCGCACCAGTTCCGGCAGCAGCGAAGCGGAAGCGCAGATCGAGCCGACGCGCAGCACCGGCGACAGCGTCTTGGAGAAACTGCCGACACGGATCACGCGCCGCAAACCATCCATCGCGGCCAGCGAGGCCTCCCCGCGCGCGGTGAGCTCGCGGTAGATGTCGTCTTCGACCAGCCAGAAATCGAACTGCTCGGCAAAGCCCAGCAGGCGATGCGCCTGGGCCTGCGTCAGGCTGGTGCCGAGCGGGTTTTGCAGCACGGTGTTGACGAACATCAGCTTGGGCTGGCTCTCGCGCGCCTGCGCGGCGAGGAAATCCATGTCGAGGCCATGTTCGTCACGCGGAATGCCGATAGCGTGGCAGCCGTGATGGCGAATCAGCGACAGCAGGTTGCTGTACACCGGATCTTCCACGAAGACGGTGTCGCCCGGTTTGGTCAGCGTGCGCAGGATCAGGTCGAAGGCATGCGTGGCGCCATGCGTCAGCAGGATTTGTTCGGCTTCGACGGCGAAAAGTTCGTCGCTCAAGGTGGAGGCCATGTATTGCCGCAGGCCGGGAAAGCCGAGCGGGTGGCCGTAGCCGCGCAAGCGGTTGGCAGGGATGCGCATGGCATGCCGCACGGCGTCGAGGATGGTGTCTTCGCCGTACCACTCGGGCGGCAGCCAGCCGGCGCCCACCGGCAGCGCTTCGGAGGCGCCGGAATACAGTTCGGGCGTCAGGGCATCGACTGCGGCCGGTGTGGCGAACATGGCGGCCGGCGGCAGCAGGGCGGGGACGTCGTGGCGAGCAACAAAATAGCCGGAGCCGCGGCGTGATGACAACAGTCCGAGGGTCACCAGGCGGTCGTAAGCCTCCACAACTGTAAAGGTACTGATGCCATTACACTTCGCGAATTGGCGGACCGAAGGCATCTTGGTGCCGACGCGCAACTCGCGGCTGGCCACCATGGCGCTGATGGCGTCCACGATCTTTTCAACCAGGCTGCCCTTCTTCGCGCGCTCGATGGAAAGCACGGGCCATGCGGAGTTGGGAGTTGCGCTGTCGTCCATTCGGGCCTCTAAAACTGTACTGTTTTTGCTACCTGTACGGTTGGAACGTTTCCGCTTGTGTGTATATGTGCCATAGTTACCTTGCTGTCTATTATTGCATCATGATTTTGCCAACTGGTAAAGTTTTTTGAGCATCGTAAAAAACGAGGGAGATAGCAAATGAACGAAGCCCGGCCGCAGTCCCTGGCGTCCTTCTGGATGCCGTTCACGAACAACCGCGACTTCAAGGCCGATCCGCGCCTGCTGGTGTCGGCCGAAGGCGTCTACTACAAGGACGTCGACGGCAACCAGGTGCTGGACGGCACTGCCGGCCTGTGGTGCGTGCCCTGCGGCCACCGCCAGCCGAAGATCGTGGCGGCGGTCAGCGAAATGGTCGGCCAGCTCGACTTCGCGCCAACCTTCCAGATGGGCCACCCGGCCGCTTTCGACCTGGCTGAAAAGCTGATGGAATATACCAACCATCGCTTCGGCCACGTGTTTTATACGAACTCCGGTTCCGAAGCGGTGGACACCGCGCTGAAAATTGCGCTGGCTTACCATAAGGCGCGCGGCGAAGCTTCCCGCACCCGCCTGATCGGCCGCGAGCGCGCATACCATGGCGTCGGCTTCGGCGGCATCTCGGTCGGCGGCATTGCCGGCAACCGCAAGCCGTACGGCACGCTGCTGCCCGGCGTCGACCACCTGCCGCACACTCACAATATCGAGAAGAACGCCTTCACGCGCGGCGAGCCGGAATATGGGGCCCACCTGGCCGATGAACTGGAACGCATCGTCGCGCTGCACGACGCATCCACTATCGCAGCCGTGATCGTGGAACCGGTGGCCGGGTCCACGGGCGTGCTGGTGCCGCCGAAGGGCTACCTGAAACGCCTGCGCGAGCTGTGCACCAAGCACGGCATCCTGCTGATCTTCGACGAGGTGATCACCGGCTTCGGGCGCCTGACCACGCCGTTCGCCACCGATTACTTCGATGTCGAGCCGGACATGATGACGACTGCCAAGGGCCTGACCAACGGCACCATCCCGATGGGCGCCGTGTTCAGCAAGAAGTTCATCCACGACGCCTTCATGGAAGCGCCGGCCGGCATTGAACTGTTCCACGGCTATACCTACACCGGCCATCCGGTGGCCTGCGCTGCTTCGCTGGCGACGCTGGAAGTGTTCAAGGAGCAGAAGCTGCTGGACCACGCCAAGGAAATCCAGCCGTATTGGGAAGATGCGGTGCACTCGCTGAAAGGCCTGCCGCACGTGATCGATATCCGCACCATTGGCTTGGTAGCCGGCATCGAGCTGGCGCCGCGTGAAGGTGCGCCAGGAACGCGCGCTTACGCCGCGTTCAAGAAAGCTTTCGCGGATGGGCTGTTGATCCGCACCACTGGCGACATCATCGCGTTGTCGCCGCCACTCACCTTTGAGAAGAAGCACATCGACGAATTGTTCGGGAAGCTCGGAAAGGTGTTGAAGACGCTTGATTAAAACCGGTAAACCTAGGTCCGACCCATAGGGTCAGACCCAGTCAGATCGACGGCCTGGGGTTCTGGTTCGAGGCCTTTGATTTTCGACGAAGATCAAAGGCGCATAACCAACACCAACAGCAGGCGAGCAGACAGGGTCCGACCCTATGGGTCGTACCCTGGTTTACCGGTTTTAAGTAAAACAACCAAAGGAGACGAACCATGTTGGTAGGCGTACCGAAGGAAATCAAGAATCAGGAATCGCGCGTTGGCCTTACCCCGGCCAGCGTAAAGGAACTGACACTCCGCGGGCACCAGGTCCTGGTGCAACACAACGCGGGCGCTGCAATCGGTCTGACCGACGAAATGTATGTGGGCTCCGGCGCCACGATCATCCCGACCGCGGAGGAAATCTTCGCCAAGGCCGAAATGATCGTCAAAGTGAAAGAGCCGCAGCCACAGGAATGCGCGATGCTGCGCGAGAACCAGATTCTTTACACCTACCTGCACCTGGCTCCCGATCCAGAGCAGACCAGGGCGCTGGTGAAGTCCGGCGCAGTCTGCATAGCGTATGAAACCATCACCGGGCCAAATGGCGGCTTGCCGCTGCTGGCGCCGATGAGCGAAGTGGCAGGGCGCATGTCGATCCAGGCTGGCGCTGCCCATCTTGAAAAATCCAAAGGCGGCATGGGATTGCTGCTGGGCGGCGTGCCGGGCGTAGCTCCCGGCAACGTGGCGATTATCGGCGCCGGCGTAGTCGGCACCAATGCGCTGCAGATCGCAGTCGGCATGGGCGCGCGCGTGACGGTGCTGGACAAGAACGTCGACCGCCTGCGCCAGCTTGACCTGGTGTTCGGCAACCGCATCCAGACCATGTTCTCCAACGCCCACACCATTGACGACGCAGTGACCGATGCCGACCTGGTGATCGGCGGCGTGCTGGTGCCTGGCGCCGCGGCCCCCAAGCTGGTCACGCGCAATATGGTGTCGCGCATGAAGCAGGGCTCGGTGGTGGTCGACGTGGCCATCGACCAGGGCGGGTGCTTTGAAACTTCGCATGCCACCACGCACGAGAACCCGACCTTTGTCGTTGACGGCGTAGTGCACTACTGCGTCGCCAACATGCCGGGCGCGGTTGCCCGTACTTCCACCTTTGCGCTGAATAACGCCACCATCGGCCACGCCGTTGCGCTGGCCGACAAGGGCTGGGCCAAGGCCATGAAGGCCAACCCTCACCTGCGCAATGGACTTAACGTCTGCCAGGGCCACATCACCTATGAAGCGGTGGCGCGCGACCTTGGCTATACCTACGTGCCGGCGGAATCGCTGCTGGCCTAATTCTCAGGGCTTGAAATGAGCAATCTCGATACCATTACCCACTTTATCAATGGCGCCAAGGTCGATACGGCCAGCGGGCGTTATGGCGACGTATTCAATCCCGCATTGGGCGAGCCGGTGGCGCGCGTAGCGCTGGGCACAGCCGATGAAGTTGACGCCGCCGTGCGGGCTGCGGAAGCGGCGTTCCCGGCCTGGTCCAACACGCCGCCGCTGACTCGTGCACGCGTGCTGTTCAAATACCTCGAACTGTGCCACCAGCACACCGAGGAATTCGCCGCCATGCTGACCCGCGAACACGGCAAGACCTTCGCGGACGCCAAGGGCGAAGTGGCGCGTGGTATCGAGATGGTGGAATTCGCGGTCGGCATCCCGCAGATGATGAAGGGCGAGTATACCGACCAGATTGCGCGCGGCATCGACGCCTGGTCGATGCGAATGCCGCTGGGCGTGGTGGCGGGCATTACGCCGTTCAATTTCCCGGTGATGGTGCCGATGTGGATGTTCCCGATCGCTATCGCTTGCGGCAACACCTTCATCCTCAAGCCATCGGAGCGCGATCCTTCGCCATCGCTGCTGCATGCTCGCTTGCTGAAGGAAGCCGGCTTGCCGGATGGCGTGTTCAATGTCGTGCAAGGAGATAAGGTGGCAGTCGACGCGTTGCTCGATCACCCGGCGATCCAGGCGGTGAGCTTCGTGGGCTCTACGCCGATCGCAGAGTACATCTATTCGCGCGGTTCGCAGCACGGCAAGCGCGTGCAGGCGCTGGGCGGCGCCAAGAACCATATGGTGGTCATGCCGGATGCCGACATGGATATGGCGGTAGATGCGCTGATGGGCGCTGCCTTCGGTTCGGCCGGCGAGCGCTGCATGGCGATTTCGGTGGTCGCTGCCGTGGGCGATGCAGCCGACAAGCTGCTGGGCGCACTGAAAGAGCGCACCGCTGCACTGAAAGTGCGCGATGGCATGGCGTCGGATGCCGAAATGGGGCCGGTCGTCACGTCGGCCGCCAAGCAGCGCATCGAACGCCTGATCGGCGAGGGCGTGGAGCAGGGCGCGACCCTGGTGGTCGATGGCCGCAACTACCAGGTTGCCGACCGCCCGAACGGTTTCTTCATCGGCGGCACGCTGTTCGACCATGTCAC
>CAMLSG010000160.1 GCA_946482635.1 uncultured Duganella sp. | reverse complement strand
GACGTCACCTTAATGTTGGAAAAATACGAGCCAGGCCGATAGCGAAAGCACCGTGGCGAGGGCGGGGTAGCCAAGCGCGAGCAGGTGCGACGGCGCGCCGGCCAGCCAGCCGCGCGCATTCAGCACGGCGTGAACCAGGAAGCACAGCACCGTGGCGCCGGCAATGCAGAAAAGCCAGTCGGGAAAATACGCTCCCAGCACGTTGATTGAAGGTTCCATATTCATTCCTTAATGTACGGTTGCCTAGGCAACCGTCTGCGCAAAAAAAAAGGCCTACTTCCCGACGAACATTTTCAGCAGCAGGGATTCGAAAACCTCGAGCTCCTGCGCGCTGAAATGGCCAAAGTACTGCGCGATCACGATGCCCGAAGCCTCCAGCAGGCTTGGAAACAGGCGCCGGCCGGCTTCGGTCAACTCCAGCTGCACCGTGCGGCGGTTGTCGATGCTCGGCGCCTTCTGGATCATGCCTTTCTGTTCCAGCCGATTCAGCATGCGCGTCATCGCGCCGGGGCTGTACGACAGCTCCTTGCAGATCTGGGCAGCGATATTGGCGCGGCCGCTATGCAGGGTAGACAGCACCACGTACTGCGCCGCGGTGATGTCGAAAGGAGCGAGCTTGATGTCCAGCTCTTCTTCCAGCGTTTTCTGGGCGCGGCTGATCAGTCGGGCAACCCGGCGAGGATCGGTATGTTTGTTCATAAATGAACTATACGTTGCCTAGGCAACGATTGTCAAGCGCCCCGCGCACGCTTGCGCAATTCACAAGCTTGTCATCTTCGCTACCTACAATCCGCCACATTTTCAACTTACACAACGGGGCAATAATGAAAAAAGCAGTTGGCAGTGCGGTGGCAGCAGCGGTATTGGCGGCATGTGGCGGTGGCTCGCAGGCGCCGCTTCCCACCCTGGATGGCAAGCCAACCCTGGTGGTCGCGCACCGCGGCGCCAGCGGCTACATTCCGGAAGAAACAGTGGAAGCCTATGCCAAGGCAATCGAGATGGGCGCCGACGCCATCGAACCGGATGTGATCTCCACCAAGGATGGCGTGCTGATTGCCCGGCACGATCCGAACCTGGCCTTCAGCACCGACGTGGCGCAGCACCCCGAATTCGCTGCCCGCAAGCGCACGCTGAGCGTCGACGGCGAGCTGCAGGAAGGCTGGTTCGCCAGTGATTTCACGCTGGCGGAGATCAAAACCCTGGGCGGTATTTCGACCGATGCCGAACGCCCGCAGCAATTCAACGGCCTATACAAGATCGCGACCATCCAGGAAGTGATCGACATGATCAAGAAGAGCGGCCGCAATATCGCCATTTACCCGGAAACCAAGAATCCGACCTTCCATCGCCAGCAAGGCTTGCCGCTGGAAGACAAGCTGCTGGCAATGCTGGCCGCCGCCGGCTGGACCGAACGCGAGTCGCCGGTCTTCATCCAGTCCTTCGAGCCGGGCAGCCTGAAGTACATGCGCAGCAAAGGTTCGAAGCTGAAGATGGTGCAACTGATCGATGCCGACGACGTGGACCTGAAAACCGGCGCCTTGACTTACGCCGCGCCGTACGACAAACCCTTCGACTGGGCGCAAGCCGGCGACAAGCGCCTGTTCAGCGATATGGTGACCTCGGCCGGCCTGGCCGAAATCAAGACCTACGCCGACGGCATCGGTCCATGGAAGCGCTACATCGTCAGCGTCAAGGGCGCGGTGGACATCAACGGCGACGGCAAGGTGAACGATGCCGACACCTCCACCATGGAGCCAACCACGCTGGTGGCGGATGCACACAAGGCTGGCCTGTTTGTGCACCCGTACACCTTCCGCAACGAGAAGCGCCGCCTGGCCAGCAACTACAAGGGCGATCCTGCGCTGGAGTACAAGCAGTTCTTCGCCCTTGGCGTCGACGGCGTGTTCACCGACTTCGCCGATACGGCGCTGGCAGCGCGCGCCGCATACCTGAAGGAAGCAGGCCGCTGACTCAGAACTTGTAGTTGTACTCCGCAGCGAAGCGCACCTGGCGTTCCGGTGCGCGCCCCAGCACCTGGCCATAGTACGGGCTGACGGTGTTGGCGCCGGCGTTGTAGACCGGCTGGGTGGCCAGCGTCGTCTGTCGGTTCAGCAGGTTGAACACGTCCGCTTTCAAGGCCAGGCCTTTGAACATGCGCGGCATATAGGTGGCGTTGAGCGCTACGCGGAAGTCGGTCGGCATCCTGCCGCGTGAGCCGCGCGGCGCCGGCTTGCCGTCGCAATAGAAAACGGCGGCGCCGTATCCCGCGGCCGGGTTCTTGCCGTCCGGGTTGAGCGCAGCAGGCAGGTTGCCGATGCATGATTTTGGCGCGCCGGTGACGACGTTGATGTTGCCGCCCACCGTCCATTCCTGGTCAAGCTGGTAGTAGCCGAATGCCTTCAGCACGTGGGTGTGGTCGTTCGGCAGCGGTCCGCTGGCGTAGTCCATCAGTTCCGGGAAGTCGAAGGAGGTGGTGGCGGCAATGTCGGCCTGGCCGATATCCGACATCACCTGGCCTTCCATATTGCCCCTGGTGCGGGACAGGGTGTAATTCAGCTTGCCGTACCAGCCATCGCGCATCGGGTGTTCGATGAAGAAGTCCAGCGCGGTATAGACACGCTTCACCTTCGGCAGGCCGATGTCTTCAGCCGTCAGCGGAATGGAAACCAGCTTGCCGTCGCCGGCCAGGTCGAGCGTCAGGGTATTGTCGCGGCCAGGGTTGATCAGCAGGCAGGGCATGTCGTATTTGCTGGTATCGACGTTATTGCGCTTGCCCCAGGCGCGCAGGGGACGCGAGTCGCACCAGTCTTCGATGGTATTGCGCAGCGTGCGGTAGGTGATCTTGCTGCCGACTGTGTATTCCGGGTTCAATGCGGCTTCGAAGCCCAGCGCCAGTTCATCCTGGTAGGTGGCGCCCAGGTTGCTCGATGCGACCTGGCGCGGATCCTTGGGCGTGCCCCATTCGTTGCCGCCCGAAACAGGAGGGGAGATTTCGGTCAGCCCGGTCGGCACGCCGGTTTTCGGATCGACCCCGGTGTAAGTGTAGTAGTGGTCGATGTGGACCGGATTGCCGGCCAGGCGCAGCGCCACGCTGGTCGGAATCTGCAGGTGATAGCGGCCAAGGTTGGCGAAGGCTTTCAAGGTGCTGTCGCCGCGCACGTCCCAGGAGGCGCCAATGCGCGGCGCCAGCATGTGGCGTTGCGCGGCATAAGCCTGGCCAAAGCTGTTCTTGTTGGTGAACTGTTCATTGCGCAGGCCCAGGTCGAGCAGCACCGTATCGGTGACCTGCCAGCGGTCCTGGATGTATTGCGCCGACTGGTCGGTCTTCGGCGATGCCGAGTCGCTCTGGTGGTACTCATTTACATAGTAGCCCTGCAGTCCGTAGCCGCCGCCCTCAGCCGGCGTCCTGCCATCGGGGACCGCCACATTCGGATCACCGCGGAAGTAGTTCCAGCTGCCGCCGCCGGCCAGTTCCGAACCATTGATCGAAGAAACGTTGTTGCGGTCGATACCTGCGCGCAGGGCGTGGTTGCCCAGTTTGTACTCGACATCAAGGCGCAGGGTGGATTGCTTGTCCTCCGCATTCGGCACCTGGATGGTGCCGCCGATGTTCTGCGGGTTGGTGTAAACCAGCCCTGGCACCTGGGCATTGACCGGCGCATTGACCTGGTACACGCCCGGCACATAGCCTTCGCGCGATTGCGGATAGGTGGATTTGAAACGTCCCGCCAGCGCAGTCACGGTCAGGCTGTCGGTCAGGAAGCCGGTGTACTTCAGGATCGAGTCGTTGGTCTTGGCGCCATCGCCGGTGGTGCCGCCGGCGCGCACTTCGTTGCGCTGCAAGGTCGCGTAGTCGAAGCCGTAATTCTGCTGCGTCTTCTTGTTTTCGTCGTGGATCTGGGTGAACTCCAGGCGATGGTTGTCGCTGATGTTGTAATCGAGTTTGAGCAGATAGCGCGGGGTGCGGGTTTCGCGCTCGGTCCAGCCGTTGGTTTTGTTGAGGGAATCGGAATCCTTGCTGATGTAGCCGGTGCTGAAGCGATCCTGTTCGATATTGGCGAACATGAACAGCTTGTCCCTGATCAGCGGGCCGCCGACGTAGGCGCTGCCAAAGACGTCGGTGGCGTTGTTACTATGGCGGTAGGTGAGCAGCTTGCCGTCGGTCTTGGGGTTATGGCCGGTGTTCGGGTAGTAGCTGTTGTCCGGCTTGGCGCGCAGCCAGTCCGGCGTGTATTGCAGCACCGCGCCGGCTTCCCAGCGGTTGGTACCGCTCTTGGTGGTGATGTTCACCACGCCGCCGGTGGAGCGGCCGAATTCCGCACTGTAGCCGCCTTGCAGGATCTGCGCCTGTGCGATGGCGAAGAAGGGCAGGGTGGTCGAGCCGATCTGGCGATAGACGTTGGTGACCGGGAAGCCGTTGATGAAGTAGGCGTTCTCCGTTACGCCGGCGCCGCCAAAGCTGTCGCCGCCGATGCGCGGATTGCCGCGCGAAGTGCCCGGCGCAAGCTGGATGATGCCGGACAGGTTTTGCGCGATCGGCAGCGCCGCCAGCTGGCGCGCGGTGAACACGGCGCCGTTGTTGGTGTTGCTGACGTCGATCGTCGGGCGGCGGCTGGTCACGGTTACGGCCTGGATGGTTTCGAACGATGCTTCCACGCCCTGGCCGATCAGCGCTTCGATTTCCAGCTCGCGTTCGACCACGCCGTCGCGCATCAGCATCACCTTGTAGAGGCCAGGCGGCATGGAACTGGCGATATAACGCCCATTGGCGTCAAGGGTGATGGTGCGGCGCGCGCCGGTTGCGACGTTCACCAGCACCACGCTGGCCCCGCTGGCATTGGCGACCTGGCCAAAGATGCTGCCGGTGGCATTCGATTGTGCGTGGACTGGCCCAGCGAAAGCCAATGCAAGGGCGTGCGCGACGAGCGTCAGCCGCACACGTTGGGAAGGGTTCTTCATTGCGTCTCCTGTTGTGGTTATGATTCGGCCGCACAAAGGCGGCCGATGGAGACATGCTAGGTAGCTTGGTGGTGGCGAACAATTGAATGTTTACTCGCCACGTATGCCCAAAAAGGTATATCTAGCCTGGCAGCGTGACGAGCAGCGGCGCCTTGCCGTCCCAGGATTGGTCGAGCAGGGTCTTTCCGTTCAGGGTCACCAGCACGCGCTGGCCGCGTGGTATGCGCGTGGTGACGATGTCGATGCCGGTTCCATCGTCGCCTGCACCGAAGGCGCGTATATGCCGCAAGGCCATGCGCGGCCAGCCTTTCGGCAGGCGCGGTGCGATGGTGAAGCTGCGCAGGCTGGTTGCTTCAATGCCGAACAGGCCTTCCGTCACCACCCGTGCATACAGCCCGCTTTCCGCGGACAGGTGGCGCTGCTGGCCTTCCGGCCAGGCTTCCACGGCATAAGGCACGTGGTCGCCCAGCAGGCGGCGGCCCGAGTAGTACCGCAGGTAGGGCATGGTGCGTTCCAGTTCGCCCGCTTTCAGCAGGCCGCGCAGCGCATACAAGGTGGCGCGGTCCCAGAAAGTCTTGTCGCCGGCTTCGGTCAGCACGCCGTTCTCGCTCCACAGTTGCGGCGACAGCAGCGCGTCGACCGTTCCCCGCTGGCGGTCATTGATGCCAAGGGCCAGCGGCAGTGCGATCCAGGCGCGCAGCTTGTCGTTGCCTTCGTAGTAGCGGTAGGTGTCGAAGCCGCCCATGCGCGCGCCGAAATAGCGCTCGATGGCTTCGCGCTGCGCATCCGCTTCCTGCCGCAACGCTGTGGCGCGCTGTGCCTCGCCCAGAGAAGCCGCCAGCCGTGCTGCGCCTTGCAAGCCGCCGTAGGCCAGCACATTGGTCGACAGGTTGGCTTTGCCAGCCGGGAAGCGGCCCTCCAGTTCATCGCTGTCCGAGTGCACGATGCCCTGCGCATCGCGCTTGCGGCGCGTGAATTCCAGGCACCAGTCGATCAACGGCTGCAACTGGCGCGCGGTGCCGCTGTCGCCCTGTGCCAGCGCGAACTGGCTGGCCCCATAGGAAATCATGGCGCAGTCGCCGCGGTCCCCCGCGCCGTTCCAGTAGCTGCGTCCCTCGGCGATGATGGAGGAGGGGATCGGCTTGTAGTCCGCGTTCATGTAGCGCGCGAACATGCCGAAGCTGGTCAGCGCGCTCTGTACGCCGGCGCTGTCGCCCAGGTAAGGGAAGAAGGGGTTGATGTATTCCGCCTGGTCGTTGGCCCAGATGGCTGCGTAATAGCGGGTGCCGCCCGGACCGTGCAGCAGGCCGCCGCGCGTGGCGAAGATGCTCTCCGCGGCGCGCACCTTGGAGAAGGCGAACATGGCATCAAGCACCGGCTCGGGTGTTTCCAGCACCAGGTTGGCGCGCCATTGCGCAACCTTGCGAGCGCGGTCCTGCAGGGCTTCACTGCCGTCCACGTACACCATTTCGTTTTGCAGGCGGCCGCTGATGATCACGTCGACGTGCATGCGGGCGCCGGGCGCCAGTTTGCCTTCTCGTGCGGGCGAGCGGACTTCGACCACGTAGGCGCCGTGGGTGCCGCGTTCCGCCGGCGTGGTCTCGCTTTGTTCCTGCGCACCGATGCTGTAGCGCCGCGCGACGGAGCCCGTGTTCAACAGCTCCAGGCGTTCCACCAATGCCGGTTCGCTGGGCGACGGCGTGAGGGTGCGTGTCAGCACCAGGCCTGGCGACAGCTCCGAGCGCAGCGCAAGGCGGCCGTCGAAGCGTACTTGCTGCAAGCGTTCGGCGCTAACGGGCTTTCCGTCGACAGCGATCGCCGGCGAGGCTTCCGCACCGAATTTGCGAATCAGGCTGGCATGGGTGTCGTCGGGAATGGTGCGCAGCATCGGCCACACCACGGTGCGCGACAGAAGCAGCGAGCCATCGGCCTGGCTGCCGTAATCGATTACGGCCGAGACCTGGCGGCCGCTCATTTCGAGCTGGTCGCGGTGAACGTCTTTCACCTGCCAGCGAATGGCGTCGCCGTCAATCTGCCAGCGCGGCGTAAATGCTGGCGGCGCGGCGTGCGCCAGGCCGGCGGCCAGCAGCGCGACAGCGAAGATGGCCGCGCGAGGGCGGGTCATGCATTGCATCTGTGTCTCCTTATTTCGTCTTGCGGATGATTGCAGCCCAGCCGCCGCCCGGCGCCAGGTGCATCGTCAAGCGGCTGCTGCGCGTGACGCTGGCGCTGCCTTTCTGCACGTCGGTGGCAAACACGCCGGCATTCGGCCCGTCTTCCATGCTGTCCACCTGGTAGTTGCCGTCGCCGAGGAAGGACAGGTCCAGTTCCAGGTCGCGGCCGTCGGCGCCGGTCATGGCGCCGACATACCAGGTATCGCCGCGGCGGCGGGCCATGGCGACGTAGCGGCCAAGCTGGGCGTGCAGCACGCGGCTTTCGTCCCATTCCACCGGCACCTGGCGGATGAATTCCAGCGAGGAAGGGTTGGCGCGGTATTGCGAAGGGCTGTCGGCCAGCATCTGCAGCGGGCTCTCGTAGATCATGTACATCGCCAGCTGGTGCGCACGCGTGCCCTGGCTCATGGGGCGGTCGAAACTGGCGACGAAGTCCTTGCGGTGCGCGTTGCTCATCGCGCCGGGCGTGTAATCGACTGGGCCGGCGAACATGCGGATGAAGGGCAGGGTGACGTCATGCTCAGGCGTCTGCCTGTCGCTCCACTTATTGTTTTCCAGGCCTTTCACGCCTTCGAAGGTAAGCACGTTGGGCCAGGTGCGCTGCAGGCCGCTGGGCTTGAAGCTGCCGTGGAAGTCCACCAGCAGCCTGCGTGCCGCCGCTTCGCGCGCCACGCGCTCGTACCAGTTCACCATCCACTGGTCGGAACGCTGCATGAAGTCGACCTTGATGCCGGCCGCGCCCCAGCGTGCGAACTGGTCGAGCGCCGCCGTCATCTGTGTATCGAGTGTTTTCCACGACACCCACAGGATGATGCCGACGCCGCGCTGCTTCGCATACGCCATCAGCTCGGGCATGTCGATCTCCGGCTTGACGGCTAGCAGGTCGCCCAGCTTGTACCAGCCTTCATCCATGATGACGTACTCAAGGCCGTTGTCGGCCGCGAAATCGATGTAGTGGCGGTAGGTGCGGGTGTCGAGGCCGGACTTGAACGGCACCCCATACAGCTTGTTGCCGTTGTACCAGTCCCAGGCCACCTTGCCCGGCTTGATCCAGGTGGTTTCTTTCAGCGCTTGCGGTTCGGCCAGCAGGTAGGGCATCTGGTTCAGCAGCTGGCCGCCGGCATCGGCAGAAATGCCCAGGATGCGCCACGGGTAGGTGCGCTTGCCTTCAGTGCGCGCGATGTATGGCGCTTCCTGCGTGACCGGCACATTGCGGTCGTCGCGCGCCGTTTCGGCCAGAGCCACTTTCGGGAACATGGCGCGCAAGCCAGCCGGCTCGCCGTGCAGGTACAGGCCCGGATAGTCCCGCAGCCCGGATTCGGTGAACACCAGGTGCATGCCGCCGTTCTGCACCAGAGCCGGCACGCCGACCAGCTTGCCGGCCGCATCGCCGATGGTCAGCACCTGGTAATAGTGCTCGTTATGCGACTGCATCGACTTTTCCTGAGGCCAGTACAAGGTATCCTGCGGCCGCAGGTTGATGCCAGCCAGTTCGTCCTCCACCGTGACCTGGCCGGGCAGGGAAGTGCGGAAGCGATAGGCGATGCCTTCGTCATAAGCGCGCACTTCCAATGCATAGCCGCCGGCGAAGTCGAGCTGCAGGGCATTGTAATGGTCGCGCACTTCGCGGGACTTCTGCGCCACCACCGGGCGCACGATCGCATCGACGCTGCGGCGCTGCTGGCCGGTCAGGCGCGGCTTGTCGCCCAGGGTGCCGATACCGGCAAGGGTCATGCCGATCGGTGTCGGCAGCACCAGTTCGGTGCCGCGATGGCTGACAGCAAAGGCCAGCCGTTCGCTGGTATCGATGGTTACGCGCAGTTGGCGGTCGGGCGAGCTGAGTTCAAGCTGGCGCGCGGCTTGGCTTGCCAGCGGCGCGATCAGAAGCAGCGCGCCAGCCAGGCGGCGTGCGAGGGACATATGGTTCAAGGAGGTCTCCGGATATGGGTGTGCCGGCCCATGCTATGCGCATGGGCGGTTGCCGATCCAATGACTTTTTAGGCGACAGCTATGTCGTACAGGTTATACATTGCAGGCATTGGCGCCGGCTGTAGCGCGGGCTGCACCGACGCCTCGCGCCGGATCGCATCCAGCAGCAGTTCGGCTCCCGGCGACAGCACGCTGTCCCGCCTGCGGATGATGCCGAAAGGGTCCATGCGGCAGTCCAGCTCAAGCGGCAGGATCGCCAGCATTCCCAATTCCTCGTAGCGCCGCGCTACGTCCGCCGACATAACGTTCAGCGCATCGCTCATTTGCAGCATGCTGGTGATCAGGACAATTTCGCTGGTGTCGACGATGTCGGCAGGCGGTTCAAGTCCGGCGTTATGGAACAACTGGTCGAAGCGCTGGCGCAGGATGCTGCCGGGTGGCGGCGTAATCCACGGCGCCTGCACCAGGTCATGCAAAGTGAGTTCGCAACGGTCGGCCAGAGGATGGCCGGCCCGAGCCACCACCACCACCGGTTCCGGCGCCAGCTCCTCATACTGCAGTTCTGCACAATCGTGGAAACCGGTAAGGCGCGCCAGCAGGAAATCGAGCGTGCCGCGCTGCAGGCGCTCCAGTAGTTCGTTGCTCGACTCGATCTGCACGCCGATGCGCAGTTGCGGCACTTGCTGCTTGATGCGCGTGATGGCACGCGGCAGCAGGCTCAATGCCGGCGTCATGATGCTGCCCACATCGACCTGTCCCGCCAGGCCGGCCTTGAGCGCCACGATATCCTCATGCGCCCGCGCCAGGCTGCTCAAGGCCATGCGCGCGTGGCGGATCATGCTTTCGCCGTAGATGGTGGGCACCATGCCGCGCGGATGGCGCTCGAACAGGGCGATGCCAAGCATGTCCTCCAGCTCCTTGAGCTGCTTCGAGGCTGCCGGCTGCGTCATGCAAAGCGCCTCGGCGGCGCGCAGGATATTGCCCGCGTCGTCGATGGCGATCAACAGCAGGAGCTGGCGGGTCTTGAGCCGCGCGCGCAGGTACCAGTTCGGATTGGGAGCAGTCATTGCATTGCCTTTCGGGTCGATTGGCATTTTTATCATGTTCAAATTGGTATCGGTGTTGCCAATTTGTCGATTGGATGCATATTGTGGCTTCCTT
Organism: uncultured Duganella sp.; assembly: GCA_946482635.1. The sequence continues at coordinate 2,434 of CAMLSG010000160.1, read as the reverse complement.
TAACTTAATCAGCACAATGCAGCTCGTGTTATATTGCGCCGTCCAATTGCTAATTTTGTAACGATGAAGATCCAGCAAAAACTGCGCTCCGTCAAAACCGCCCTGTCCGAACGCCGCGAAGTGCGCAAGCGCCTGCGCGGCCCCGCCCAACTGCGCTACGCCATTGCCGACTCCATCGGCATGCTCGACGCCCACGCATGGAAAGGGCTCACGGCCCAATCGGGTTTCTTCCTGTCCCACGGTTACCTGCAATCGCTGGAAAACGTGCTGCCGTCCAATCTCGAGCCGCGCTATGCGCTGGTGTACGAAGATGACCAGCCGGTTGCCGCACTCTATATGCAGCTCGCCGACATCAAGCTGGCCCAGGCCAGCAAGACATCCTTCGGTTCTTTGGGCGAGAGCCTGGGCCAGCGCGTACTCACTTGCGGCAACCTGCTGACCTTCGGCCAGCACGGCATCGCGATTGCCCCCGGCGTCGATGCGGAACTGGCGTGGCACGGCGTGGCCGAAGTGCTGTACCGCGTGCGGCAGGCGGAAAAGCTGGCCGGTTCGGCCAACTTCGTCATGATCAAGGACTTGCACGGCCCGCAGGTTGAAGATGCAGCCTTCCTCAAGAACCTTAGCTACCGTTTCGTGGAAACGGAGCCGAACATGGTGCTCACGCTGGGCGACGACTGGAAAAGCTACGACGACTACCTGGCCAGCCTGGCGTCGAAGTACCGGGCCAATGTCCGCAACGGCATCCTGAAGCCGATCGAAGCGGCGCAATGCACGGTGGAGCACTTCACCGATATGGATGCAATGCAGGACGAGATCCACGCCCTGTACAAAGCGGTGCAGGTGAACGCCGGCTTCCGCCCGTTCGAGCTGCTGCCTGAGTATTTCCCGGCGCTGCAGGAAGCGGCAGGGGAGCGCTTCCGCTGCAGCGTGCTCAAACGCGAAGGAAAGATGCTGGGCTTCCTGGTCACCATCGCCGACGGCGAGACGGCGATTGCCTTCCACATCGGTTTTGACCGCGCTGCCGCGGCCGACCTGCCGATCTACCTGCGCCTGCTGCACGCCGGCATTGCCGACGCCATTGGCCTGGGCTGCAAGCGCGTTTCGTTCGGCCGCACCGCGCTGGAGCCGAAAGCCGCGCTGGGCGCCCGTCCGGAAACGTTCGGCGTATTGATCCGCCACCGCCAGCCGCTGATGAACAAGGTGATCAAGCATCTTTTGTTGAATATCGACCACGATGACGCCCCGGACCGCAGCCCGTTCAAGAAGGCTGAGGGCAAGGCTGCGTAACATCTGGTTACTTACGGAGTGCTAGGCGCGCGCCTCTAATCTGCTGAGCTCGGTTATCATGTCGACCTTTTGCATAGTCGGCAGCAGATGTAATGAAGTATGGCGTGATCAATTTATTAAAGGCTGTTGCAGCACAGCTAATTGTGTTGCACCACCTCGCGTTCTACGGCCCCATGGCCGACCACGTGCGGCTCATCCTGCCAGACCTGATCGACTGGCTGGCAGGCAGCGCGCGCATTGCCGTGCAAGTGTTCCTGGTGGTTGGCGGCTTCCTGGCCGCCAAATCGCTGGCGCCAAGCGCACAGCCGGTGATGGTCGACCCTCTGGGTGCGGTCTGGCGCCGCTACGCCAAGCTGGCGCCGCCATTCATCGCCGCCACCCTGATCGCCGCGGTAGCGTCGATGCTGGCGAGCCAGTGGATGGACCATCATTCCATTTCCGACCCGGCGACAGTGGGCCAGCTCGCGGCGCATGCCGTGCTGGCGCATGGCGTACTTGGCTTCCCGTCGCTGTCCGCAGGCGCCTGGTACGTTGCCATTGATTTCCAGCTGTACGCAATGGTCGTAGCCATCCTGTGGCTGGCCGCCCGCATCAGCGGCCCGGTGCGCCGTGCATGGCTGGTGCCCAGCATGGTCGCCATCGGCAGCATGCTGTCCCTGCTGCACTTCAACCTCGATTCCGACTGGGACAACTGGGGGCCGTACTTCTTCGGCAGCTACAGCCTTGGCCTGGCCGCATGGTGGGCCGGCGACCCGCGCCGCAAGACGCGCGGTGCAGTGCTGGTGCAGGCAGCGATCTTCCTGCCGGCGCTGGTGGCGCTGGCCGTGAACTTCCGCAGCCGCCTGGCGCTGGCCATGATGGTGGCGTGTGCGCTGGTGATCTGCGGCCGCATGGAATTCAGTGGCGGCGGCCGCCTGCTGGCAGTCGTCAATTCGTTGGCCCGTACCTCGTATTCGGTATTCCTGATCCATTTCCCGGTCTGCCTGCTGGTGAATGCCGCCTTTACCCGCTTCGTGCCTGCCGACCCTGTGCTGCAAGGCGCCGGCATGCTGGCAGCCTGGGGCGCCAGCCTGGCCGCCGGCGCTGCATTCCATCGCTGGATTGAAGTACCGCTGGGACGCCTGTTGCAGTCCTCTTCGAAGGCAGC
>CAMLSG010000159.1 GCA_946482635.1 uncultured Duganella sp. | reverse complement strand
TCATGGTCGAAGCCGTGAGCATCTACGCAGCTTAAACACAACGCTTGCCCCATCGCAAAACGAATTATCCAGCGCGGCGCTACCCTCGATTTTGTGCAACGCTGTTGGATGCGGGGGAATCGATCATGAAAGACCAATTCGTGCTGTTGTTGTCCGCCATTGCTTGCGCCTTTGGAGCCTGGGCGTTCTGGCGATACCTGGATGCCGGGGCAGTAGTCGTTTTGATGACCCTCGCTTTGGCGTCGACTGTGGCAGATAACCTGCGATTGCGGCGCAAGTTGCGCGAAACCGAGCGGCGCGGTTGACAGGGCTGCGCGGCGGCGCAGAGAATGGCTTTTCTACAACCCTGCTGGATAAGGAGAAGCCATGAAACTTCGTCGTGTCGTGCAGTACCTGGTTGTTGTTGCAGGATTCACCCTGGCCGGCGCTGCCGTCAGCGCTGCGCCGGAAAAGAAGAAGGCCGCCGCGCCGCCTGATGAAAAGGCGGCGATGGAGGCGATGACCAAGGCCGCCACGCCCGGCGAGCAGCACAAGAAGCTCGAGGCATTGGCCGGCAAGTTCACGGTCAAGTCGAAAATGTGGATGGACCCATCCAAACCTCCCGAAGAAAGCGACGGCTCCGCGGAACGCAAGTGGATCATGGGGAACCGCTACCTGCAGGAGAATTACCAGGGCAAGTTCATGGGCCAGCCTTTCGACGGCATGGGCGTGCAGGGATATGACAATGTGACGAAGAAGTACTTCGGCAGCTGGATCGATTCCGGCAGCACTGGCATGACCCTGGCGCACGGCACCATGAACGGCAACACCATCAAGTACAAGGGCATGATGTCGGACCCGATGAGCGGCAAGGAAATCCCCTATACGATGAACGTGGCCATCACCGACAACGACAACCACAAGCTGGAAATGTGGGGCCCAGGCCCGAACGGCAAGGACATGAAGTGGATGGAGATGAGCTACACCCGCGTCAAGTAACGAAGGCCCCGCGAGGGGCCGGCACACCGGCGCTATGCCACGCGCACTGGCGCGCGGTGTGCTACTTCCAGCAATATCCCCCACTCGGTGCGGCAGTAGAAGCCCTGGGCTCCGCGCATGTCCTGCAGCGGCGACAGGCCGGTCACGCCCGCAGCATCCAGTTCCGCATGCTTGGCGGCGACCTTGCCTGCGTCGTTGACCAGGAAGCCGACGTGGAATGTTTTGGGGTAGCTCGGCTCCTCGTGCCGGGTAAGCACGAGTATCACGCTGCCTTCGCCGGCCAGTACGGCCATGCCTTGGTTGCCTTTGCTTTGCAGCAGGGTGAAGCCGAAATGGCGGGTCAGGAACGCGGAAGCCGCTGCCACATCGGGCACGGACAAGTCGAGGTGATTCAATTGCATGTGAACTCCGTGGTTGGTGGGCCCAACGGGAGTGCCTGAGGATCGATCGGCCACGCCCCGACGAGCCCGGGACGCAAGTGCGCCGGGATCGTCGTGGGTTCTCATGCCGTAACGCGCATGGAGCAGAGCTCTCCGGGGAGGAGAGGGACCGGGCTTACCTTGAACCGGTCCTGCCTTTTTCGACAGGCCGGATCATATCACGACATCAGCTGCGGCCCAGGCGTGGCGTGCGGCGCCCTGGCGTGGCGCCGGGTTCGGCATCGACGCGGAACACGCCAACCGCCTGCAGCAGCGCTGCCGATTGCTGCTGCATGCTGGCCGCCGCTGCCGCCGCCTGTTCGACCAGCGCGGCATTCTGCTGCGTCACCGCGTCCATTTGCGAAATCGCTTCGTTGACCTGGGCGATGCCGGCGCTTTGTTCGTTGCTGGCGGTGCTGATCTCGTTGATGACCTGGCGCACGCGATGCACGCTTTCCACCACTTCCTGCATGGTGCTGCCGGCCTGCGCCACCAGCGAGTTGCCGACGCCGACGGTTTCCACTGAGGCGCCGATCAGGTCCTTGATCTCCTTGGCCGCTGCCGCGCTGCGCTGCGCCAGGTTACGCACCTCGGATGCCACGACCGCGAACCCGCGCCCCTGTTCGCCGGCGCGCGCCGCTTCCACTGCGGCGTTCAGCGCCAGGATATTGGTCTGGAACGCAATGCCGTCGATCACGCTGATGATGTCGACGATCTTGCGCGAGGAGCTGTCGATGGAGGCCATGGTTTCCACGACTTGCGACACCACGGCGCCGCCTTTCTGCGCCACTTCCGAAGCATTGGCCGCCAGTTCGTTGGCGGTGCGCGCATTGTCCGCGTTCTGGCGCACGGTGGAAGTCAGTTCTTCCATCGAGGCCGCGGTTTCCTCCAGCGAGCTGGCCTGGCTTTCGGTGCGCGCCGAGAGGTCGCTGTTACCCGCCGCGATTTCGCTCGATGCGGTGGCGATGGTATCGGTGGCAGTGCGCACCGAGCTGACGATGCGCGCCAGGTCGTCGCGCATGCCTTTCAGCGCATTGACCATGCTGCTGTTGTCGTCGCGCTTGACGTCGATTGGCACGGTCAGGTCCCCGCCGGCGATGCTGCGGGCGATGGAGGAAGCGTAATCGGGCTCGCCGCCAAGCTGGCGCAGCATGCCACGTGCGATGAACACGCCGATGCCAAGCAATACGGCAGCCAGCACGACCGCACCCGCGGCGAAGGTGACGGCGCGGCCGCGAACGGTGGCGTCGACCGTGTCGACATACACGCCGGAGCCGAGGATCCAGCCCCACGGCTCAAAGCCTTTGACGTAGGAGACCTTCTGCACCGGCTTGTCGCTGCCCGGCTTCGGCCACATGTAATCGACCGGTCCGGCACCTGCTTTCTTGACCATGTTGACGAATTCGACAAACAGGAATTTGCCGGTCGGGTCCTTGTTGGCGCTGAGGTCCTTGTTGTCGAGCTCTGGCTTGATCGGATGCATGATCATCTTCGGCTGCATATCGTTGAGCCAGAAATATTCGTTGTTGCCATATCGCAACACCTTGATCGCATCCATCGCCTTCTTCTGCGCTTCGGCACGCGGCAAGGCGCCGCTGGCTTCCTGCTTTTGGTAGTAGTCGAGCACGCCGTATGCCGTTTCAACGGCCTGCCGCACATTGCTTGTTCTTTCCTCAAGAATGAGGGTGCGTTCTGAAATGAGGAAGATGGCGGTAAGGATGATGATGCCGAGGATGGCGCCGGCATTCAGCACCGCGAGTTTCTTGGCAATGCTCATCGACTGCGTGAAGTTCATGGTTGTCTCCAGCTTTAAACGATCTTTTTTGTGAATCCAGCATGGCACGCTCCGCAGAAAAAGAAAAGGCCCTCCGTGGAGAGCCTTGAACTGGCTTTGTGTTTTTATTTACTGCGCTTGGCTGCGCTCTGGTCACGAACCGTGCGGAACTCGGAGTCGCTCGACCAGTTCGGCCAATCCTTCGATTCGGCCAGGTCGCGCCCCAGGCTGTAGAGCACACCCAGGTCGCGCGCCATGCCGGTGAAAGGCCACTTGGCATCCCATTCGTCCGAAGGCTGGTGGTAGTTATTGGTGGTGTAGGCTTCCTGCGCCGCTTTGCCTGCAGCCGCGCCGCCTTGTTCCCAGTCTTCACCGGAATCGAGCGAGAACGCTGGCACGCCGCGCTTGGCCATCGGGAAGTGGTCGGAGCGGAAGAAGTAGCCCGCTTCGGTGTGCGGGTCAGGCGTGTAGCTGACGTTCATTGCCTTGAATTTGGCGACCAGCATATCCAGCAGGTCCAGCTTGGCGCTGCCGGAAATGGTGAAGTTGCGCGCCGGACCGTATGGGCTCAGTGCATCCATATTGATCATGCCGACGGTGGTTGCCAGCGGATAGACCGGGTTGGCCGCGTAGTACTCGGAGCCGAGCAGGCCCTTTTCTTCCGCCGTCACTGCCAGGAACACCACGCTGCGCTGGGGCGCCGGAGCCTTGCCATAGGCACGGCCCAGTTCCAGCAGGGCGGCGATGCCGGTGCCGTTGTCGATGGCGCCGTTGTAGATCTTGTCGCCTTTGGCGTCAGGCAGGCCAACGCCGAGGTGGTCCCAGTGGCCGCTGTAGATCACGGTTTCGTTCGGGGCTGCGCTGCCTTCACGCACGGCGATCACGTTCTTCGACTTGATCACCTGCGCGTCCACCGCGTAGTGCGCCGACAGGCTCACACCCTTCAGTTCCACTGGCTTGAATTCTCGCGTTTGCGCCTGCTTCTTGAGCGCATCGAAATCAAGGCCGGCGCGCTTGAACAGGTCGGCCGCCACGTCGCGCTGGATCCATGCCTCCATCGGCGCGTGCGACTTGCCTGGTTCCTTGCGCACGATGTCGTACATCACGTTGGTGTTCGAGTTCTTCACCGTCGCCCAGCCGTAGGAGGCCGGCGCGGTTTCGTGCACGATCAGGGTGCCGATGGCGCCCTGGCGCGCCATCTCCTCGTACTTGTAAGTCCAGCGGCCGTAATAGGTCATGGCCTTGCCGCCGAATTCGCCTTCGCCGGTTTCGAAGTCCGGATCGTTGATCAGCACCACGGCCAGCTTGCCCTTCAGGTTCACGCCCTTGAAGTCGCTCCATTTGCGCTCAGGCGCGGTCACGCCGTAACCGACGAAGACCAGCGGCGCCTTGTCGAAGTCGACGCGTTTGGCGCCGTTCATCGCAGCGCGCACTGCCATCTGCTCGCCTTGGGCGAACGCGATGCTGTCCTTGCCGGCGTGTGCGTTCAGCACCACCGGGCCCTTGATCTCAAAGCGGCCCAAGGGAACTTCCTGGTACCAGCTGCGCTTGCCCTTGACCATGTCGCCACCCGGTTTCAGGCCGGCCGCTTCGAATTGCCTTGCGATGTATTCGACGGTCTTTACTTCGCCGGCGGTGTTCGGGCCGCGGCCTTCGAACTCGTCGGATGCCAAAGTTTTAACGTCCTGCGACAGGCGCTGCGGATCGATCTTCGGCACGTCCTGCGCTTGTGCTGCGGCTGCAGCCAGCAGCACGGTGGCCAGCATGGAATGTTTCACTGGTTACCTCCTGGTTGGGGTGAATGGATCTAAAACCCGGCAAGTATCGGCCTTGCGGCGCTACAGGTCAATTGCCGGCCCGGTATGTAACTTAGTGTTGCTTGTCGGGCTGCCGCGGCCACGCGCGGCGCCGGCTGCGGCATACTGCCGAAGTATTTTCAGACCGGAGCTATGACATGAAACGCACTTTTCTCGGCAGCCTGATTATTGGCCTGGCTTGTTCGCACGCCTGGGCGGCGGAACTGAATTCCGGCATCGACGCTGGGGGCATCGACCCGCAGGTCCGTGCGCAGGACGACTTTTTCCGCTATTCCCAGGGCAAGTGGCTGAGCGGCGTCGAGATTCCGGCAGACCGGTCGAGCTGGGGGGCGTTCAACGTGGCGCAGGAAAACGTGGAAGGGCAGGTGCGCTGCATCATCGAAAACGCTGAACGCGACAAGGCGCGCAAGGCCGGATCCGATGCGCAAAAAATCGGCGACTACTATGCCAGCTTCATGGATGAAGCGCGCCGCAATGCGCTGGGACTGAAGCCGTTGAAGGCGGAGCAGGCGCGCATTGCCGCCTTGTCCGGCAAGCAGGGCATCGCTGCGCTGGTGGCGCACCTGAACCGCATCGACGCCGGCGGCCCGCTCGACATGAGCGTGCGCCAGGATGCGAAGGATTCGACGCGCTACGTGGTGGGCTTGCGCCAGGCGGGCCTGGGCTTGCCGAACCGGGACTACTTCCTGTCGGACAAGGATGCCCGCCTGAGCGATATCCGCGCCAGGTACCAGCAGCACGTGGAGAAAATGCTGGCGCTGGCCGGCCACGCGCAGGCGGCACAGGAAGCAGCGCAGATCGTGGCGCTTGAAACCGAAATCGCCCGTGCCCACTGGTCCGCTGTGGAAAACCGCGACCCGGTCAAAACCTACAACAAGCTTTCGCTGGCCGAGCTGAAGGCGCTGATGCCGGGCTTTGACTGGGATGCTTACCTGAAAGGCGCAGGCGTGGCGGGCAAGATCGATTCCGTGGTCGTCAGCCAGCCAAGCTACCTGGCGGCGCTGGACAAGCTGATTGAGGCGACGCCGCTGCCGGTGTGGAAGGCTTATTTTGAATTCCACATGATCAGCTCCTTCGCGCCTTACCTGTCGCAGCCCCTGGTCGATGAGAACTTCGCCTTCCGCGGCGCGGTGCTGGCTGGCACAAAAGAAAACCGCCCGCTGCAAAAACGCGCCATTGCGGAAGTGAACCGCGCGCTGGGCGAGATGGTAGGCAAGGCGTATGTAAAGGAATACTTCCCGGCCGAGCGCAAGCAGCAGGTGGCCGAGATGGCGCAGAACTTCATTGCCGCTTTCCGCGAGGGTATCGACACGCTGGAGTGGATGAGCCCTGAAACCAAGCTGCAGGCGCAGGCCAAGCTGGCCAAGATCAATGTGAAAATTGGCTATCCGGACAAGTGGCGCGACTACACGAAACTGAAAGTGGCGCGCAACGACCTGGTGGGCAATGTGCTGCGCTCACGCGAATTCGCACACAGCTTCAGCATCGGCAAACTGGGCAAGCCGGTGGACCGTTCGGCGTGGAGCATGACGCCACAAACCGTCAACGCCTATTACAGCCCATCTCTCAACGAAGTGGTGTTCCCGGCGGCGCGCCTGCAATATCCGCTGTATGACGCCAAGGCGGAACCGGCGATCAATTACGGCGCGGTCGGCATCTCCATCGGCCATGAAATCAGCCATGCCTTCGATGACAAGGGCTCGCAGTATGACGGCGACGGCAACCTGCGCAACTGGTGGACCAGGGAAGACGGCGAAAAGTTCGCGGCACGCGGCAAGATGCTGGTGGCGCAATACAACGGTTATAGCCCGGTGCCGGGCTATAACGTGAACGGTGAACTGACACTGGGCGAGAACATTGCCGACAACGCTGGCCTGATCATGGCGACCCGCGCCTACAGGATTTACATGAAAGGCCAGCCTGGCCCGGTAATCGATGGCTATACCGCCGAACAGCGCATCTTCATGGGCATGGCGCAGGCGCGCCGCGGCAAGGGCCGCGAAGCGTTCCTGATCCAGCAGGTGAAGTCCGACCCGCACTCGCCATCCGAGTTCCGCGTGAACGGCAGCCTGAAGAACCACCCGGGCTTTTATGAAGCGTTCGGCGTGAAGGAAGGCGACAAGATGTATCTTGCTCCCGATCAACGTGTGTTTTTTTGGTAACAACGCAATAGTTGGTGATACTTTAGACAGATTGCTTGCTATAAAATAATGCCCTTTTATAACAGGCCTTTATTTTTATGCACCCAATTATTCGTGCTGCCGCGCCGTTGGCGATGGCATTGTTCCTGGCGGCGTGCGGAGGAGGCGGAGGCGGAAGCTCCACCACCTCCGGCAGCGCGACCGCGCCGGTCAACAAGCCAGAGGGCAACTGGCTGACCTTCAGCCCGAACCCGGTCGCCGTGTCCGGCTACGAAGGTGAGTCGATTCCGTTCTCGATTACCGCAACTTCCAGCCGCACTTTCAGCAAGGCCTTCAATATTGCCATCATCGACGTGTCGGGCACGATCACGACTGACGTGCAGATTTCGGCAGTCAATGAGTTGACGTATACCGCCAAGTTGAATACCTCGTCCAAGCTGGCAGCCGGTACCAAGCAGGTTAACCTCGAGGTGCGCCTGTGCGAAGACACGCCGCTCACCTGCAGCAAGCCATTGCCCGGTTCACCTTGGTATGTACCGCTGAAAGTTGAACTGAAGCCCACATCCGAAGCCGCCAAGCGCCTCGCGCTGTCGACCGCTTCGCTGGAAGCGATTGCTTATCCTGGCGAGCAGACCACACTCAATTTCAGCGGCGAGTTCAAAGGCGACCTGGTTGGCCAGAACTTCCAGGTCGGCATCATCGATATGGGCAGCCTGAGCACTTCCACCGTCATCAATGGCCAGGACGGGTTCAAGGCCACGCTGAAAACCTCGGCCAGCTTGCAGACCGGCGAATACAGCAGCAATGTGCAGGTTCGCCTGTGCCGCGACGAGCCGCGCACCTGCAGCATGCCTGTGCCAGGTTCGCCATGGATCCTGCCGTTGAAAGTCTCGGTCAAGAATCCGGTTAACCTGACAACACTGGCACCGGTAGCTGGCTTTGGCGCCTGGTCGACCGTCCAGGGCAATGCCGCGCACACCGGCTATGCCAATGCTAGCTTCAGCGTCGCCAATTTCTCGCGCCGCTTCAGTGTCCCGGCAATTGGCACTTACGAGCAAGACCTCAGCAGTGTCGCGACCGACAACGGCAAGGTCTTCATGGTGGCTTCCAGCGGCTGGAGCACGGCGTCGGAACTGCTCGCGATCAACGAAACGGATGGCACTGTCGCCTGGCGCACCAACCTGGGGGTGCTCAGTCAGGTCAATGCTCCGGCTGCCGGCAATGGCCAGGTATACGTGACGTCGACCGGTCACGGCGACTCTTATTTCTGGATTTTCGACCAGCAGACTGGCCAGTTGTTGTCCAAGACCGTAATGAATTCGCAATGGCCAACTTACCAGGCGCCGACGGTTTATGGCGCCGATGTGTACACGGTGGACGGCTATTACGGCGGCATGAGCAAATTCTCTTCCCTCACCAAGAGCCAGGTCTGGTTTGGCAATATGCCGCAATACGATCGTTATACGCCGGCAGTCGATGGCACGAACGCATATGGCTACGCGGATGGCAAGCTGCGCGCACTGAAGGTCGGCGACGGCCAGCTGAACTGGGAAATTGCCGATCCGGAAAATGACTGGTCGGGCTACGGCGGGCGCACGCCTGCATTGTCCGGTAACCTGGCCATCGTCCTGACCGGCGGCCGCCTGATGGCTTTCGACACCACGCTGCGTACGCGCGCATGGTCGGTAAGCAATAGCTTCACAGGGCAGCCGGCTATTGGCAATGGCCTGGTCTATGCGCCAGCGGCCAACGGAACGGTGCTGGAAGCGCGGGCACTGGCCGACGGCAAGCTGCAATGGACTTCCGAAAACCTTGGCGATAGCAACTTCAAGTCCGTGCTGGCCACCAGCAACCTGGCCTTTGTCAGTAACGCGAACAAGACTGTGGCGATCGACCTGGCAACGCAGAAGGTGGTGTGGACCTACCCGCGTGGCGGTTCGCTGGCGATTTCCAGCAACGGCGTGCTGTATATCCTGACCAGTGTCGGCCACCTGTCGGCCATCAACCTGAAATAATCAGAGGTAGCGCGACAGCAGTGCGCCATCCAGCCCTTCAGCAAGCTGGATGCGCACGATGTGGCCGCTGCCCGGTGCGATCGTGATCTCGCTGCCGTCGTCCGCCAGCATGCGGGCGATGGTGATATCGCGGTTGCCGCCAGGGTGCATGACTTCAATGCGGTCGCCCACCGCGAAATGATTCTTCACGTCGACGCGCGCCCAGCCGCCTTCGATTCCCAACACATCCCCCACATACTGGCTGCGATCGGTTTCCGAGGCGCCGCGCATATAGTTCTGGTGCTCCTGCGTGTGGTGGCGCTGGTAGAAGCCGTCCGTGTAGCCGCGGTTGGCCAGGCCCTGCAGCTGTCCGAGCAGGCTTTCGTCGAAGGGGCGGCCGGCCACGGCGTCGTCGATGGCCTGGCGGTACACCTGCGCCGTGCGCGCTGCGTAGTAGGCCGACTTGGTGCGGCCTTCCACCTTGAGCGAGGTGATGCCGATCTTCACCAGGCGCTCGACGTGCTCCACCGCGCGCAGGTCTTTCGAGTTCATGATGTAGGTGCCGTGTTCATCCTCGAAGATCGGCATCAGCTGGCCGGGGCGGCCGGCTTCTTCCAGCAGGTAGGTCTGGTTGGCCAGCGGGTGGCGCGGCTGCTGGTGCAGCACGGAGATGTCGCCGGTCGCATCCTGGCAGCCTTCGCCCACCTTGTAGTCCCAGCGGCAGGCATTGGTGCAGGTGCCCTGGTTGGCGTCGCGGTGGTTGAAGTAGCCTGACAGCAGGCAGCGGCCGGAATAGGCCATGCACAGCGCGCCGTGCACGAACACTTCCAGTTCCATGTCGGGGCAGCGCTGGCGGATTTCTTCGATTTCGTCGAGCGAGAGTTCGCGCGACAGGATCACGCGCGTCAGTCCCATGCGCTGCCAGAATTTGACGTCGGCCCAGTTGACGGCATTGGCCTGCACCGACAGGTGGATCGGCATGTCCGGCCACTCTTCGCGCACCATCATGATCAGGCCCGGGTCGGCCATGATCAGCGCATCGGGCTTCATGGCGATCACCGGCGCCATGTCGCGCAGGTAGGTCTTGAGCTTGGAGTTGTGGGCGAAGATATTGCTGGCGACGAAGAACTGCTTGCCGCGCGCGTGGGCGCCGTCTATGCCCTCCTGCAGCGCCTGCAGGGTGGAGAAGTCGTTGTTCCGCACGCGCAGGCTGTAGCGCGGCTGGCCCGCGTACACGGCGTCGGCGCCGTAATCGAAAGCGGCATTCATCTTCGCCAGGGAGCCGGCGGGCAGGAGGAGTTCGGGGGCGGTCAGCATGGCAGGCAAAATCCGCCAGCGTAGCCATTGCCCCGATGCCCGGCCATGACCTGGATCAAGTCTCGCGTATTATGTCGGCCATGATGATTGACTGGTTTTCGCCGGCGCAGTGCGTCGGCTACGTGGCGTTTATGCTGGGCGTGGGCTGCTTCCTGCAGTCCGACGACCGGCGCTTCAAGCTGTTCATGGCGGGCGAGTGCCTGGCCTATATCGTGCATTTTGCCTTGCTGGGCAATCCAACGGCGGTGGCCAGCACGTCGGTTTCCCTGCTGCGCTCCTTGCTGGCGCTGCGTACGCGTTCCTGGTGGGTGGTGGCGCTGGTGATTTCTCTTAACGTTGGCCTGGGGTTGGCCTTTGTGCGGCAGCCTGGCGACTGGCTGCCATTAACCGCTTCCTGCCTGGGGACGCTCGCGTTATTCCTGTTGCAGGGTATCCCGATGCGGCTGGTGATGCTGTGCGGGACTTGCCTGTGGATCGCCAATAACATTATTGCCGGCTCGATCGGCGGCACGGCGCTGGAAGTGATCGTCGCGTGCGTGAACATCGCGACGATCCTGCGCTTACGCCGGGTGCAGCTCGCCATACAGGGCTAGGAATTCCTGGCTTAGCTTGTGGCCGCGATCGAGGTGAATCATCGGCAGGTTGCGTTCATGCGATTCGCGGATGCGGATCGAGCTGGAAAGCTTGTTCTCGAACACCGGCAAGCCTTCGTCCTTGAGCTGGTCCACCATGCGCTGCGGCAGCAGGGCGCGCGGCTGGAACTGATTGACTACGATGCCTTCGATTTGCAGCTTGGGATTATGGTCGGCCTTGATCTCTTTCACGTTGTTGACCAGGGTGTACAGCGCCTGGCGCGAGAAGTCGTCGCAGTCGAAGGGAATCAGGCAGCTGTCGGCCGCAATCAGCGCCGACTGGGTGAAGAAGTTGTAGGCCGGCGGCGTGTCGACGTAGATCTCGTCGTAATCCTTTTCCAGCTCGTTCAGCGTGTCGCGCAGCTTGTAGATCTTGTGCCGCGATTCCAGCTTCGATTGCAGGTCGCCCAGTTCGGGATGGGCCAGCATGATGGACAGGTTGTCGAACGGCGTGGCGTGCACGTATTCGCCGGCCGGCTTGGCAAACATGCTGAAACTGAGCATTTGCTCGAAGTAGGCGCCCAAGGTGGGCGCCAGGCCTTCCGTCGCCGCCCCGAGCACATAGCGGCTGCTGTTGCACTGCGGGTCGATATCGATCAAGAGCGTGCGTTTGCCGTGGTGCGCCGCAATGGCCGCCAGGTTGACCGCAATGGTCGATTTACCGACGCCGCCCTTCTGGTTGAAGATTACGCGTTTCATTTGCTGGCCCCCGCTGTGGCTAAGATGGCAACGATTCTAGCATGATGCGGCGCAGCAAAAGCAAGCGTTTATGCCATTTATGCCTTCTGGCAGGAATTCGACGCCATGATGCCGCGCAGATAGCCGCGGCGCACCTTGCCGGCCAGGACGGCGGTTTGGGCTTGCTTCGAATGCCGTTCGGCGCCGCTTAGCTTGCGCAGCCAGCCGCGGAAGGGAATTGCGCCTTCCACCGTGCGGGCCAGGGCGCCGGTTGCCGCATCGCCCAGCGCTTCTTTCGAGACGTCGATCCGGTGCTGCTTTTCCTCGGGAATGTCGAAGTCCGGGCCCAGCTCTTCATCGAGGTCTGCGACCTGCGCCAGCAGGGCCGGGCAGCTTTTGTCGGCGGGGGCCAGGTATGGATTGCCCATGGCTTCGCGCAGGACTTCGGGGATTTCGACTTTGGCGATATTCAGGTCCCGCAGCGGCGTGGCGCCGATTTCCTGGATGCGGTTTTGGTCCTTGGTGGCGCACGCGCTCAGGGCCAGCGCGGCAATGGCCAGTATCAATCGTTGCATAGTTTGTATGGTTAAAAAAAATGCAAGTATAACTAAGACGGGGACAATCGATCCAGAATTGTTTTGCGGTAGCGCCGGCTCAGGCGCAAATGCTGGCAGTCTTGCAGCACGACGTCGTATTCGCCGTCTTCGCGCAGCTCGAGCGAGCGAACGCGCTCGAGGTTGACGATGGCGGAGCGGTGAATACGGTGGAAGCCGTACGGCGCCAGCTCGTCAGCCAGGTCGGCCAGGCTGCGGCGCAGCATGTAGTGTCGCCCGGCGGCGTGCAAGGTGGTGTAGTAGTCGCTGGCCTCGACCCAGTCGATGTCGGTAAATTTCACCACATCGAGCGCATTGCCGTTCCTGATGATGAAGCGCCGGGTTTCGCCGGGCACGCGCAAGCGCT